>WYBB01000209.1 GCA_011526585.1 Deltaproteobacteria bacterium | reverse complement strand
CGCGCTCGAAGCGCGCGCGCGCGCTCTCGAACAGGGAGAGCGCCTTGTCGAAGCGGCTCTTGCCGAGCTCGAGCAGGGCCTCGCTGTTGAGGACGCGGCCGAGCATGCGGTGGTCGTGGCAGCGCTCTGCGATCGCGCGTGCCACGGGCAGGGCCACGCGCGCATCGTCTTCGCGGCCGTCTTCGACGGCGAGGTCCGCCAGCCCGAGGGTGGCCTCGGCGCCGAGGAGCTGCACGACGCAGTGCGCGTCGGCCTCGGCGCGGGCGGTTTTCTGCGCGCGCACAAACCAGCGGGTGCTCTTCTTGAGATCGCGCGCGGCGTAGAAGTAGAAGGCGGCCTCGAGCTCGAGCGCGGCGCGCACGACCGGCGGCCCGAGCGCCTCGGGGGCGTGGTGCATGACGGCGTAGCCCGCGTCACAGGTGTCGCCGCGATAGAGACCGCCGAGCCCGGTGACGAAGCCACCGCCCGGCTCGGGGGTGTGCCCCATCGGCCCGCGCGTCGAGGCGACGCTGGTCAGGCTCTTCTGACCGATGCGACAGTGCGCGCCCGAGCGACGCGACCAGGCCGGGAGCGCGGGCGCGTCGCCGCCGAGCTCGTGCTCGAGCGCGCAGGACAACGCGTAGGTCTCGAGCGTGAACGGCACCTCGCGGTGCAGGCTCAGAAGGTGTGACAGGCGCGCGGTCGTCGCCGCGGTGCACCCCGGCTCGCGCGGCAGGAGGTGCTCGGCGACGGCGGCCGCGACGAGGAACGAATAGGGCGCGAGCGCGTCGGCGCGGGCGACGAGCGCGTCGAGCGGCTCGGACGTCGGGAGCGAGGCCCGGCGATGACGCGCGGCGATGAGCTCACCGGCGAGGGCGAGGCGCTGCTCGTCGAGGTCCTCGTACCAGGTCATGTCGGCGCGCTCGACCTCGCTCGGCGCGAGCGCGGTCTCGGCGAGGAGCGCGGCCAGGGCGTTGCGCGGTGCGATGAGCAGCGGCAGGTCGAGGGTCACGACGCGGCTCTCCACGTGCGCGGTCTCGCGATCCATGAGCCAGAGCTCGAGGGTGAGGTCGGGCGCGCGGCTCAGGCGACCACCGACGAAGTAGCGGGTGGCCGACGCCGCGCGATCGGCAGGCGTGAGCGGCCGTCCTTCGCGGTCGAGGGCGAGCGGCAGCGGCAGGGCGTCCGGCATGACGTCGAGCGCGTGCACGAGCAGCTGGGCGAGGCCGAGCGCGCGCAGCTCGTCGCCTGGCGCCGCGGCGGTGGGCGCGACCTCGAACGGGAAGACCTGGATCTCGGCGTCGAGCTCCCAGAGGCGCCGCTCGAAATCCAGGGCCTCGGGAGGCAGCGGCGCGCGCGCCGGGCGCGTGATCGGAGAAGGCGGGGCGGCAGGGTCCGCGGCGCGATCGGGCGCGGTGGCGCACGCGGCGGCGAGCGTCGCCATCAGGCATGGAAGCGATGCGGCTCTGGCGGACATGGACCTCGACGGGCTCCTGGACGAGGACTATAGACCTGGGCGTGAAGAAGCGAATCTGCATCATCTCGACCGGCGGCACGATCGAAAAAACCTACGACGAGCTCGAAGGCGTCCTGGAAAATCGCGTGGCGGTGCTGGACGTCATGCTGGCGTCGCTGACCTTGAGCCACCTCGAGATCGTGCGGGTGCCGCTCATGAACAAGGACAGCCTCGACATGAGCGACGCGGACCACACGCTCATCGCCAGGACCGCGGGCGCGATGGCCGAGACCCACGATGGGGTGATCGTCGTGCACGGCACCGATCGGCTGACGGTCTCCGGCGATCGCATGGTCGAGCTGCTCGGCACGCCGCCGGTGCCGATCGTGCTGACCGGCGCGATGCGCCCCTTCGAGCTCAGGCGCAGCGACGCGCTGCAGAACCTGACCTCGGCGCTGATGGCGGTGCAGCTGCTCGAGCCCGGGATCTGGGTGGTCATGCATACCTGCGCGCTGCGTTTCCCTGGCGTGATCAAGGACACACAGCGCGGCACCTTCGTGCGGCGCGGCGCTTGATTCGGCGCGACGACCGGACGCTCGGTGGACGCTATCGCCGGGTTTCGGGCCGTGCTAATCACGCCGCATGGTCGTGACCCTCGAGCCCCCTACCCCGTTCGACCAGAGCCTGCTCTGGCGCCTCCATGACGCGTACTTCGGTGCGCGCGGCATCGACGCCTGGAACCAGGGCGAGGTGCCCTACTATTCGACGTCGAACTACGCCAGCGCGCGCCAGCACGCGGGCTTCTTCACGAGCCTCGTGCTGAGCCAGATCGAGGCGGGACGCCTCGGCCCCGACGAGCCGATCCAGGTGCTCGAGGTCGGCAGCGGGCTCGGGCGCTTCGCGGCGAACTTCCTGCGCGCCCTGGAGGTCGCCTGCGGCCCGGCGGGCGCGGAGATCTTCGAGCGCGTGCGCTACGTGCTCTCGGACTACGCCGAGAAGAACCTGCGCGAGGCGTGCGCGACCAGCGGTCTGAAGGCGCACGTGCAGGCGGGGCGGGTCGTGCCGGCCCTCTATGATCTGCGCCACCCCGACGGGCTGCGCTTCTTGGACGAAGGCGACGGCGCGGCCCGCGAGCCGCGCTTCCAGATGGTGATCGCCAACTACGTGTGCTGCGTGGTGCCGCTCAAGAACCTGCAGCACCGTCAGGCCGAGGGTTGGCTCGAGCAGTGGGTGCGCCTCGAGGCCAAGGTCGACGAACGCGACGCGGCGCGTGGACCCACCGCCTTGATCGAGGAGATGCTGACCAACCCGACGCGCGAGGGCATGGTCAAGAACCTCGGGATCCACTGGGAGTGGCGCCCGCGCCCGCTCCCGGCGGTGTACCCCAAGGCGCTGCACCAGCGGGTCCTCGACGCGCTCGTGCACGGCCTCGGCGACGCGACCGTCGGCTACCCTCACGGCTTCATCGAGTTCGTCGATGGCGCGGCGCCGCTGCTCGCGCCCGGCGGGGTCGTGCTCGTCAACGACTACGGCTCGATCGATCGCAAGGAGCTCGCCGGGCTCTCGCAGCGGAAGCCGCAAATCTATGGCAATTCGCTGGCAAACTCGATCAACTTCGCGGTCTTCGACGCCTACGCCGAGGTGAGCGGCTGGCAGCTCCTGCGCAGCGAGGACAAGCTCGGCTCGCTGCACTCGGCGGCGCTGCGGCCGGCGATCGGGTGGACCGAGCGCGAGCGCGACGGCTTTCGCCGCAACTACGTCACCTGGCGCGGCGGCGACGACATCCTCGATTACACGCACACCGCGCGCCAATGTGCCGAGAAGAAGGACTTCGATCGCGCGCTGCGATATTGGCGGCGCGCGATCGAGCTCGAGCCCGAAAACGCCGACCACTATTATCGCGCCGGCGACGTGGCGATCGACCTCGGCCAGTACGACATGGCGATCAGCCTCCTCGAGCAGGGGCGCACGCTCGCGGAGGGCGAGACCAACCTCGACTTCGAGTTCCAGCTCGGGCGCGCGACCTGCCTCGCGCAGGACTACCCGGCGTCGATCGGCTGGTACGAAAAGGCGCTCGAGCGCGAGAACCACCCGACGACCTGGACCAACCTCGGCGTGCTCTACGAGAGCGCCGAGCGACTCGCCGACGCGTTCCGCTGCTTCAAGCGCGCGATGGAGATCGATCCGAAGTACGTGCGCGCCCGCGAGCGCATGCAGATCCTGAAGGACCTCATCTGGCGGCGCAAGCTCGAGGAGTTCGAGGGGCCCGGCGTCAAGGATCCCCTGCGCGCGCTGGAGGCCGAGAAGTCCAAGAAGGACGAGGGCGAGGCGCGGGCCGAGCGGCCAGCCAAGACCGAGGCGCGCGCCGAGAGCGACGACGACGACGAGAACGACGACGAGAACGACGACGAGAACGACGACGAGGAGAACTCGGACGAAGACGAGGACTCGGACGAAGACGACGACTCGGACGAAGACGAGGACTCGGACGAAGACGAGGACTCGGACGAAGACGAGGACTCGGACGAAGACGAGGACTCGGACGAAGACGACGACTCGGACGAGGATGACGACTCGGACGAGGACTGATCAGCCGCGCGCGGAGTGCTCGGCGATCCAGTGCTCGGCGATGTCGATGCGGCGCGCGACCCAGACCCGGTCGTGCTTGGCGATGTGGTCGAGGAAGCGGCAGAGCGCGCGGGCCCGAGCGGGTCGGCCGACGAGGCGACAGTGCAGCCCGACCGACATCATGCGCGGCCGCTCCGAGCCTTCGTCCCAGAGCTGATCGAAGGTGTCGCGGCAGTAGGCGAAGAAGTCTTCGCCTTGCGAGAAGCCGGCGACCGTCGAGAAGCGCATGTCGTTGCAGTCGAGGGTGTAGGGCACGATGAGGTGCGGCTCGCCGCCGTGGCCCTCGATCCAGTAGGGCAGCTCGTCGGCGTAGCTGTCCGAGCTGTAGACGAAGCCGCCCTGCTCGAGCATGAGCCGCCGCGTGTTCGGGCTCATGCGCCCCTGATAGAACCCCTGCGGTGGCTCGCCCACGATCGCGGTGTGCACCTCGACGGCGCGCTTGATGTGCTCGCGCTCCACCTCGGCCGGCACGTTCTGGTAGTCGATCCACTTGTAGCCGTGCGTCGCGAGCTCGTGCCCCTGGGCGCGCATGGCGTGAGCGGCCTCGGGATTGCGCTCGAGCGCGGTGGCGACGGCGAAGCTCGTGAATGGCAGCGCGCGCTCCTCGAAGATGCGCATGAGTCGCCAGAAGCCGACGCGCGCGCCGTACTCGTAGATCGACTCCATGTTCAGGTGGCGCTGGCCGACGAACGGGACGGCGGCGGGGATCTCCGACAGGAACGCCTCGGAGGCGGCGTCGCCGTGCAGCACGCAGTTCTCGCCGCCCTCCTCGTAGTTGACGACGAACTGCACGGCGACCCGCGCGCGGCCCGGCCAGCGCGGATCGGGCGCGTCCTTGCCGTAACCGCGAAGGTCGCGATCGTAGCTCATCGACATCACATCACACGCGGCGGCGACGCAGCGCGAGCCCGCCCAACGCGAAGAGACCGGCGAGGAGCCATGGCGCGGAGGTGCCGCCGCCGGCGCAACCCCCGTCGGCGCGACCGCCGATCGGCTGCGCGGGGTTGGTGCCCGGATCGATCGGATCGGTCGGGTCCGTCGGATCGGTGGGATCGGTCGGGTCCGTCGGATCGGTGGGGTCGGTCGGATCGGTGGGGTCGGTCGGGTCCGTCGGGTCCGTCGGCGGCTCGTAGCAGCTCTCCTGCAGGTCCCAGACGCGCACGTCGTCGATGGCGGCCTCCGAGAGGCTCTGCGGCGCGACGTCGCGCGCGGTGAAGCGCAGTCGCAGCGCGCCCGGCAGCTCCGGCAGGAGGTCGAGGATGCGGAACTCCTTCTTCTTCCACTCCTGGTCGTTGGAGATGTCCTCCTCGACGAGGACCCAGGTGAGGCCTTCGTCGGGCGTGAGCTCCACGGTGAGCGCGTCGTTGTCCTCGGCGAGGACCTCGCCCGGGCTGGTGTTGAAGTCGAGACCGGTGCGCCACGAGTGATAGCCGAGCCACGGGTCGACGAGGTCACCGACCGGGATCGGCGGCGACACGATCGAGGTCGTGCCGTCGTCGACGTCGTTGCCGCCGAGCCCCTGCCCGCGCGTCGCGCCGGTCACGAGCGCGCGCCCGCCGCCGGCGACGTCGCTGCCCGGCTGGGTCTGGAAGTCGAGGCCGACCTGGCTCGCGTTGACGCCGGTCGGCACGCTGCGCTCCCACGCTCCCGAGCTGGCCGAGTCCTCGCCGAGCGGATCGACCTGCCAGCCGCGGTCGCCGGAGAAGTCGTCGAAGAAGACGTAGCGGAAGCCGATCGGGATCACGACGGTGTTCTGCACGTAGTAGTCGCCGGTCGTCGCCTGCAGCGTCATCGTGACCTCGGTGCCGCACGGCGCGTCGGGCCCGAGCGTGACGATGAACGCGTCCTCGAGCACGCGCGACTCGCCCGCCGGGATCTCGTCGATGCCGAAGACCGGAGTGTCGATCGCGAGGTCGCCCTCCTCGGAGAGCGACGCGCTGATCGTCGTGTCGCTCGACGCGCCGCCGCCGTCGTTTCTCACGGTGAAGGAGATGGCGACCCGCTCGCCCGGCTCGGGCATCTCGTCGCCGTCGCCGTCGAGCTCGCGCGCGCTCTGGTCGGTGATCTTGAGCGCCGGCCGATCGCACTTGGCGGTCACGCGCGTGCACATCGTGCCGCGCCCGTAGGTCCACTCGGCGAACTTCGCCTCCCAGGTGGTGCGGAAGGTCTCGATGTCGTCGAGCTGGTCCTGCACGTCCTCGGCGGTCTCGCCCGGGCGCGTGACCAGGATGAAGGCCATGCGGAAGTCGGTCGGCGCATCGGGATCGCCGGCGGCCGGGCGGCGCACGCCGTTGGCGGCGATGATGTCGTCGATCGAGATGTCGGTGCGCGTGCCGCTGACCTTGACCCCGACGGGGAACTCGGTGAGCCCGTTGACGTTGTTGCCGCGGTAGGTCGCGTTCTCGATCAGGAAGAAGTCGGGCACCTCCTCGGGGCCGAAGAGGCCCATGCCGTAGAGGTCCAGCGGGCTGTAGCGCACCATGTTCTCGAGCGAGGTGAAGGTGCCGTCGCCGTTGTCGCGCCAGGTGTTGCCGTCCTGCACCGAGCCGTCGGCCTGCAAGAGCGTCGACCAGTGCGCGCCGTCGCGTCCGAGGGTCGCGCTCGAGTTGGTGCCGTCGGCGCGGCGGAAGCGCATCTGCGCGAGCCAGCGGTGCGAGAACTCCTGCCCCATCACCGGGTAGACGTAGTTGTTCGGGTTGCGGATGTTGCCGTAGACCTCGATCGACTTCATGTTGAGGAAGCCCTGGAGCTTGCCGTTGGGTCCCGAGCCCCAGTACGAGCGCTGGTCGTAGCGCGAGTCGCCGATGCCCTGCGTGTCCTGCAGGATCGGCACGTAGTAGGCGAGGCCGTCGGCGCCGTAGTCCCAGAACGCGGTCCACACCGCGATGAAGTCGTAGTCGTCGCCGAACTGGTCGATGAAGCGCTCGGCGATGGTCATCGGATCCTGGCGCCCGTTGTCGTAGCGCAGGCCGTAGCGGCCGTTGCCGAAGTCGGTGACGACGTCGCTGGCGCCCTCGAGCACCGCCACCTCGCCGACGACGCGCATCGGGTCGCCGGCGGCGCGGCGCGGCGGCATGAGCACGGGCCCGTCGAGGTCATAGACGAGCCCCTCGCGGCGGAGCGCGTCGAGCGTCCACGGCGACGGCGTGAGCGTCGACTTGTGCACGAAGTCGCGCAGCGTCGGCGCCGGCGTCGCGTCGCGCGGCACCTCGGCCGGAGGCGCGGCCGCGGCTCGCTCCAGAGGAGGCGTGAACATGACGAGCGCCGCGAGCGCTCCCAACGACATGGCGATTCGCCGCATGATCCCTCCACCCTGGACTCGGCAGGCTCGATACCTGACCCGGGCACGATGACAGCGATGCCGTAATTGCCAAGGGGCCGTCAAAAGGGTTCGCCATTTGGAACCGGCGACGCCGGTGGGACGTCACTCGGTGGGCGTCGCGGGCACGTACGGGCTCACCGTCACGCCACCCTCGGGGACCATCGACATCTCCCAGACGATCTCGGCGGGCAGGCCGTCGAGCTCGCTGTAGACGGTGGCGAGCGCGTCCGTCTCGTTCACCGGGTGGCGTGTGCAGACGAGCGCGCCCGCCTCGTCGGTGAGCGGCACCTCGGCGCGGATGTAGGGATAGGCGACGTTGGCGCCGCCGAGCGCGACGTTGACGTCCCCGCCGGCCGCGGTCGCGCTGGCGGACAGCACGCAGCCCGTCGCCGCGAAGACCGGGGCGAACGGGTCGGCGTCGTCGGCGGGCTGGAGGCCGACCGCGACATTCCAGTAGACGCGGTCGTCGGCGACGAGGTTGTCCTCACCCTGGAAGACGAAGGCCTGTGCGACCACGCCCGGCGGGTCCTCGGCGAAGACGCGGTCGGGTTGATCGACCGGGATGAGGAGATCGTCGTCTTCGCCGTCGCAGTCGATGCGCAGGTCGGACATGTACAGGCGCGTCGTGCCCTCGTCGCCGAGCCCCGCCGAGCACGCGACCGCGAAGACGACGGTCGGCAGCTTGTCGCCATCGGCGCCGCTGACCAGGCGCAGCACCGGGTCGTCGCCCGGCTCGGGCGTGGCGTTGGCCTGGCGGCAGTCGACCTTGGAGGCGCAGTAGATATCGCCGAAGTCGACGACGATATCGAAGAAGCCGGTGTCGCCCTGGCGCAGGATGGTGAAGTCGAAGGAGACGGCGGTGTCGGCGTTTTCGCGACAGGTGAAGAGCGCGTCGCAGCCGGACGGGCCGCACGGGTTCTGCCACGCGCCGGCGACCGGGGACAACGCGCCGCCGGCTTCCGGATCCGGGCCGAGGTAGAGGCCGTCGACCCAGAGCGTGACCTCGTTCTGCGTGCCCGCGAGCGCGGGGTCGAGGTCGGCGGCGGCGCTGGCGTCACACGGGGCGACATACGCGATGTCGCCGGCCGGCCCGCTGCCGTAGCGGTCCGAGCAGATCGCGGCGGTGTCGCCGTCGGCGGCCGAGAGCGCCGGATCGCCGCGCAGGCCGATCACGCCGGCGGCGCCGCGCACGCGCAGGTCGTAACAGGCCGCGTCGATGTCGGGCATCGCGAGCGCGCCGACGGCGATCGCGATCCGCGCTCCGCCCGGGGTGGGTCCCTCGGCGCCGTCCGCGCAGGCGACGAGCCCGAGCAGCGCGATCGGGAAGGCCGCGGAGATCGAGGCGCGCGCGGCGCTCATGGCGTGCCTCCCGACGGCGACAGACACGGCGCGACCTCTGCGTAGACGCGGGGGTCGTAGAGCCTGCACGCGCCGCTCTCGTCGCGTTCGCAGTCCCACGCGCGCGCGCCGCCGAATGCGTCGTCGACCTCGGGCCAGACGATGATCGCGCCGAGCTCGACGTGATCGGCGGTGGCGACCTGCACGCCGATCGCCTCGACGCGCTCGCCGTCGTGCTCGGCGCAGGTCCTGCCGATGCGCAGGTCGGCGGGCACGACCGGCAGGCCGGGCAACGCGACCCAGAGCTGCCGCTGCACGAGCGGCTCGGGCGGGGCGTTGGGCGCCAGCGGAAACCACGAGGACCGGTTGAAGCGCAGCGCGGCGGCGCGCTGTGGGCGCCGAGGGTCGATCCCCTCGACGCCGCTGAGCGGCTCCTCGCTCAGGAGGATCACGCCGTGCGAGGCCGGCAGGACCGTCGGGTCCTGCGGGCTCGGCTGGTCGATCGTCTCGGAGGCGAGCACGACCCGTTCGAGCGACGTGAGCGACGGATCGCCGAGGTGGCAATCCCAGGCGTCGCCGCGCCACTGCATGATCGCGCGCCAGCGCACGGCCGGCGCGTGGCTCACGTGCCCCGTGGTGCGCTCGCCGAGCGCGAGCTCGTTGAAGCTCACCGTGCCCCAGGCCTCGAGCTCGCAGAAGCCATGGCGACGTGTCGCGGGATCGTAGCTCGCTTCCATGAGCGGGCGCATCAAGAGCGCGGCGTTGGTGTAGACGTCGCCGGGCGCGCGCGCGACGCTCGAGAAGAAGAGGTGCTCGCCCGCGCCGGGCGTCACCGCGATCCCCTCCGCGGGCTGCCACGTGGTGCGATCGGTGAGGTCGCCGCGGAGGTAGCAGCGCACCTCGGGGTGATAGGCGATGAGCGCGTCGTGCGGTCCGGCGTCATCGGGAAAGCCGCACGAGAAGCCGGTGATCATGGTGGCGGCGCGCTCGAGCGTCTCAGGGTCGTGCAGGAACGGCTCGCCGCAGGAGAAGGTCGCGCTGCACGCGACCACGCGCAGGTTGACCTGCCCGTCGAGGTTGCACGGGGCGCCCTCGCGCTCGCCGTCACCCTCGCGCTGACAGTAGTCGAAGTCGATCTCCAGCTCGCTCGGCGCGACCGCGACGGCGATCTCGTCCCCCACGTCGGCGCGGATCGCGGCCACGGGCTCGGTCGGCGCGCAGGCGAGCACGCCCAGCGACGCGCTGAGCGCGATGATCGATGCCTCGACGATGGCTCGCCCTGGCCCTGACAACGTTTTCTCCTGCCCGCACGGATGACGGTCCACGGCGTGGACCCCGGCGAGCTTAGCAGCGGTGCGCTCCGCTGCAAAGCGTCAGGTGATCCGACGGGAAGGGTCACGGACTCAGAGCGCGCGCAGGGTCGAGAGCCCGAGGCTCAGCACGTGCAGGCCGGCCCAGCCGAGGAAGGGCGTGCCGAGCGCCGCCACGACGAGCGGCCAGGTCGCCACGCCGGCCCGGTCCGCGCGCGCGTAGGCGACGCCGAACCAGGCGAGCTGGAGCGCGGCCGCGATGGCCGCGTAGCCCATGAAGTACGTGTAGACGGCGAGGTCGATCGACGAGCGTGGGCCGATGTAACCGCCGGCGTCGGCGCCGAGCACGGTGGCCCCGACCGCCCCGACGACCGCGCCCCAGGCCGCGCCGATGGCGAGCATCAGGAGCGCGATGAGCGGCCAGGGGGTCGCGCCGAGCGCGCCGGCGAGCGGGCGGCGCAAGAGCGCACCGAGCGCGGCGCCGGTCGCGCCGCCGGCCAGCGTCGTGGCGATGAGGGTCGCCGGGCCGAGCGCACCGCCGACGATCAGACAGGGCGCGAGAAAGGACGAGCTCGCGCCGACGATGGCGAAGTCGCGGGCCCAGCGCGTGCGCTGTCCCTTGTCGGCGGCGGGCGCGGCCGGGGTGGATGGGGTCAAGGTCTCTTCGATGGTGGTGCTCATGCTCGGTCTCCGCGTGGAGGGTTGGCGATGCTCCGGGCGGCATGCACGATCCGCTCGGCGCCCTGTGAATACGCGCCCGGCCGCGGGGCGCCTCACCCGAGCTGGCCGAGCGGTCGCGGCGGGGTGCCGAGCGGTCTCGACGCCGACCCGAGCGGCGCTTCGCGGGGGCACGGCGACATGCGCGGGGATTGTGCTCAGGTTCCGGCGGGTGAATGCCGACGTATTCTTCGGTTCATCGTCACGCCGCGGCGGCGTGGGTGGAGTGCGTATGGGGGCCAGCAACAGCTCGGAGTGGGAGCTCGACTTCGGTGACGAGGACTGGGGCGCGAGCAACGTCGTGCCGATCAGCTCCGCGCCGAGCACCCGGCGCGGACTGCCGCGCGTCAAGTCGCCGAGCGGGCGCATCCCCAAGACCGATGAGAAGCCTCTCGTGCGCGCGCCGCCGGTGCGGATACCGACGACCGGGTCCAGGCCACGACCACCGATGGAGCACCGCCGCGTCTTCCCGATCGCCGATCCGCAGACCGAGGCGACGCTCGAGGTCGACGCGGCGCGCCTGCCGAGCCACCCGAGCCGCCCGCCCTCGCGCGTGCACCCCGACCTCGACCTGCAGTTCGCGCGCCACGACGACCCCTACCAGCGCTCGGCGCTGATCGAGCTCGGGCGCCTCCAGGAGGCGAGCTCGCGCCAGACCTGGATCGCGTTCGCCGCCGGGCTCGTCGGCGCGGGCGCGCTCATCGCGTGGTTCTTCCTCTGATCGAGCTCCCCTCGGTGACCGGGCCTTCATCGTCGCTCTTCGAGTCGGTGGCGGCGCTCGCGGCGCGCCACGGGCTCTCGCTCCGTCCGCTCGCCGACGCGGTCGTGCGCGAGCTCGACGCCGAGGCGGCCGCGACGAGCGCCCCACCCGAAGGACCCGGCGCGGACTGTCTCATCGTGCACGGCGCGTGCTCGCGGCTCGACGCGGCACAGCGGGCCGGGCTCTTCGCGCACGTCGCCCGCGGTCTCGCGCCCTCGGGGGTCGCCGTCGTCGCATGCGACGCGCTGCCCGGCGCGCTCGATCTGGCGCCGCTCAGAGCGCTCATGCGCTTCCACGTCGTGCGTGTTCAGGACCCGGCGAGCGCCATCGCCCAGGCACGCGCCATCGCGCGCTGGCACCTCGAGCGCACGCGCAGGGTCTTCAGCGACGCCAACCTTGCCCTGATGGAGCGCGTGGTCGCCGAGGTCGAGCTCATGGCCGACGACGCCCTGCTGCGCGTGCTGCGCGACCCGACCTGGGAGCCGCTGTCGCTCGTCGATCTCGCCGCCGAGCTCGGGCGCCACGGCCTGCGCTGGCTCGCCGACGTCACGGTGCGCGACGACGGGGGGCCCGACGACGAGCTGCCTCCGACGATCGAGCACGCCGACCACGGCGACGACCCGCTGATCAGACAGCAATATCTCGACTTCTTCCGCATGACGCGCTGGCGCCAGAGCCTGGTGGTCGCCACGTCGGGCCTCGGCCCGGCCGTCACTCCGGCCCTCGGCCGGGCCATCACTCCGAATGGATGATCGGCTCGCGCAGGGTGAGGAAGTCCTGGATCGCCTCGTGCGCCGAGCGCGAGAGGTAGGTGAAGGCGATCCCGACCCCCGGCGAGAAGCCGCTCGATTCGTCGCGTGACCAACGCACCACGCCGCGCGCGCGGATCTCGATGCCGGCTGCGGAGGCGCGGCCGAGCGCGTCGAGGGGGGCGCGCACGTCGGGCACGGTGAAGACGAGATCGACCTCGGTGCCGACCTCGAAGTCGGCGTCGGTCGCGAGGAAGAGGCCCCCGTCCGAGATGTTCTCGGTGTGGCCGGTGTAGAAGTTGGACTGGCTGTGGAGATCGATCGCCGTCTCGAGCTTGAGGCGCGGCAGCATGCGGCGTGGGTGTGAGGTCGCGCTCTCGGTGGCGGCGCGCGCGGCGAGATCGGCGGTGATGGCGCGGATCCGCTCGAGGCGTGGGCGCACGTTGATGCGCGGCTGCTCGGCCAGGCGCTGCAGGGCATCGCGGCCCTCGTCGCAGAGCTTGATGGCGTCGCCGAGCTCGAAGGTGAAACGCTTGAGATCGTCGCGCATCGCCGAGACCACCCACAAGCGCGCGCGCAGCGCATCGAGGCGGACCTCGCGCAGGCGCGCGTGATGGTTGTCCAGCGGCACCGTCGGCGCGGTGGCGGCGTAGAGCGCGGTGATGAGCGCGTCGACCCCGCTGGCGCCGCGGAGCTGCTCCTCTTCGAGGCGCAGGCGCACCTCGCGCAGCGCGCCGGCGACCTCGGTGGCGTCGCTGTCGGCGTCGGCGATCTCGCGCGCGAGCTCGCTCTCGGCGGCGAAGGCCTCGGCCTCCAGGCGCTCGATCTCCTCTTCACGCACGTCTCTCATCGCCACGGCACACCTTTCAATGGCGCGGCGCGATCGCCGCACGAGCCTCGGCCACCCGCGCCGCGCTCGGCACCGCCCAACCGTCGGCATAGCCGAAGACCTTGCGCGGCGGGTCCGAGCGGAACCCCGCCTGCAGGATCTCGAAGTCCTCCAGCACCAGCTCGCAAGGGTGCGCCTTGCCGGTCGCGTGTACGAGCCACATCAGCTCCTTGCGCAGGGTGACCATGTAGTTGGCCAGGCGTGCCGCCTTGTCGGTCGGGTCGAGCCCACGCATGAGCCAGCGGTTGTGGGTGGCGACGCCGGTCGGGCAGTGCCCGGTGTGACAGCGCTGCGCCTGGATGCAGCCGATCGCCATCATCGGCTCGCGCCCGACCATCACCATGTCGCAGCCGAGCGCCATGGCGAAGGCGGTCTGCTCGGGGAAGCCGAGGCGACCCGAGCCGATGAAGACGACGCGGTCGTCGAGGCCGCGCTCGGCGAAGAGCGGGAAGACCCGCGAGAAGCCGAGCTTGAACGGCAGCGCAACGTGGTCGCTGAAGACCAGGGGGGCCGCGCCGGTGCCGCCCTCGCCGCCGTCGATCTGGATGAAGTCGACGCCGCGCTCGGTCGTGTCCATGAGGCGCGCGAGATCCTGCCAGAAGGCGATCTCGCCTACCGCGCTCTTGATCCCGACCGGCAGGCCGGTGGCGTCGGCGATCGACTCGACGAAGTCGAGCAGGGCGTCGGCATCGGAAAAGGCGGTGTGATGCGACGGCGAGATCACGTCGTGGCCGAGCGGCACGCCGCGGATCTCGGCGATGAGGGGGGTGACCTTCTTGCCGGGCAGAACGCCGCCGCGGCCGGGCTTGGCCCCCTGCGAGAGCTTGATCTCGATCGCGCGCACGTGGAAGCGCGAGACCTTGTCGACGAGCATCGCGAGGTCGAAGCGTCCCTCGGGGGTGCGCGCGCCGAAGTAGCCGGTGCCGAGCTGATAGACGAGATCGCCGCCCTTGTCGTGAAAGGGAGAGATCCCGCCCTCGCCGGTGTTGTGGAGCACGCGCGAGAGCTTGGCGCCGCGGTTGAGCGCCTCGATCGCGTTGGAGGAGAGCGAGCCGAAGCTCATCGCCGAGATCCCGACGATCGAGTCGGGGCGGAAGGCCTTCTTGCGACCGCGCGCGGCGCCCCAGACCTTGGCGCAGGGGATGAGGTGCAGCGGATCGGAGGAGGGCTCGGGACCCGGGAAGGTCGCGTGCTTGATCAAGAGGTAGTTGCTGGTGGCCTCGAGCTCGTTGTCGGTGCCGAAGCCGAAGTAGTTGTTCTGCTGCTTCGCCGAGGCATAGACCCAGCGGCGCTGGTCGCGGGAGAACGGACGCTCTTCGTCGTTGCTGGTGACGATGTACTGGCGGAGCTCGGGCCCGACCGCCTCGAAGAGGTAGCGGAAGTGCCCGATAATAGGGAAGTTTCTAAGGACAGCCTTCTTCGTCTGCAGCACGTCGTAGACGGCCACGGCGATGAGGAAGACGGCGATCGCGATCAATACCCAGGTCCCTGCGCTCATCGTCGACACCTCCGGGGGTCGCGTCGTCGAGGAAAGAGGTCGATGTCAGCATGCCCGCGATGGAGCGCTTGGGCAAACCCCTCGATCACGACGGATCAGTAGGCCGCGATGACCTCGGCGGCGCGCGCCCACCTGCGCGCGAGCTCGCTGTCGCGCGCGAAGGCGCGGATCACCGCACGCTCGGGCTCGGACAGGCGCGAAAAAGCGCTGGCGATCGCCGCGGGCTCACGCATGTCGAGGGCGCTGAGCCAGTTGTTCGCCCAGAGCCAGGTGTCGCTGACGAAAGCGCGGCGCGGCAGCCCGTCGCGATCGGCGGCCTCGGGGTAGAGGCCGAGCAGGTGGCGCTCGAAGAGGCGCGTGACGGTCGGGCGCTGCGCGTCGAGGCGCGGTTCGACCCACCAGTCGGCGAGGCGACGGCGGAGGAAGCGCCGCTCTTCCGGGGTGAGCGCGGCGAGCGCCTCGGCGGTGCGCTCGGGGTGGCGCTCGACCCAGGCGAGCCACATGAAGGCCCACACGAGGCGATGAGCGCGGTGCGAGACCGCCTGCTGCACCTGGATGGCGACGAGGGTGTCGAGGAGCGGGAGGTCGATGATGCTCGCGATGCGCGAGAGCGCCTGGTAGGCGTCGTCCTCCTCGAGGCGATCGTGCCAGGCGACGCGCCGATAGCAGTCGAGGGTCGGCGGCGCCGGCGTCCCGGTCCCGAGACGCCACTCGTCACGGCACTCCTCGCGCGGCGCCGGCAGGAGCGGCATGCCGAGGTCGGGCGGCGGCAGCGTGAGCATGTCGGGCACCGGCAGCTCGGTGCGCATTCGCGCCGCGTCGAAGGGGTCTCGCAGGTGAGTCTCGACGCGCGCCTCGACCGGCGGCGCGGGCGTCTCGAAGGGCTCTATCGCCGGGCCGGCCTCGATCGGATCGGCGGGCAGGAGCGGGTCCTGCCAGTGCGGGCGGCGCAGGCGCTCCTTGAGAACCTCGTGCGCGACGCGCGCACGCGAGACCGGGGTGTCTTCGAGCTCGGACCCGGGGTGCGGCTTTCGGCGCAAGACGGTGTTGTCGACCGGTCCGCGCGGCTCAGGGGCAGGCTCGGAAGCCGGCGCGAGCGCGACGTCGGCCACGCGCGGCGGAGCTCGGCGCCGGGCAGGTTCCCAGAGCGCCTCGTCGATGAGGAGCCGGCGATCACCGTCGGCGCGCACCGCCTCGTCGCAACGCGGCTCGGTCGTGAGCGGGCTCTCCGGATCGAGGCGGATCGCGGCGAGGCAACGGCGCTCGCGGATGAGCGTGTGCAGGACGAGGTCGGCGCCGTCGCGGCTCACGGCGAGCGTGTCACCGATCCCATCCCAGCCGTCGAGGAGCGTCGCCAGCGAGCGCTGCACCTGCCCGTCGCCAAGCAGGCGTTTCACTTCGACCGCGCTCAGGTGGGGCGCCAGCTCGGCCGCGACGAGCGCGCGCAGCTCGGGGCGCAGGGGCTCGGCCCGCGCGCTCACCGACGCGACGGCGCACAGGCCGACGACGGTGAGGACGAGACGGCTCGTGCGCAGCGACATCGCGGCTCAATCGCAGTACGCGTCGGAGCCGCGCAAGAACGCCTTGCAGGTCTTGGTCTCGCAGTAGGCGTCGGAGCCGCGCAGGTAGGCCTTGCAGTCGCCGCTGTCGCAGTAGGCGTCGGAGTTGCGCAGGATCGCCTTGCAGTCACCGGACTTGCAGTAGGCGTCCGAGCCGCGCAGGATCGCCTTGCAGTCGTCGGTGTCGCAGTAGGCGTCGGACTTGCGCAGGATCGCCTTGCAGTCACCGGTCGTGCAGTAGGCGTCGGAGTTGCGCAAGATGGCGCGGCAATCGCCGCCGGCCCACATGCGAAAGCCGACCTTCTTGAGATCGGGGCGGTCGCCGAGCGAGACCGACGTGACCGCCGGCGTGGCCAGCGCGATCAAGAGCGCGATGAGCTGGAGCATGGACAATCCCCTTTCACGATGGGCGTTGGCGGCCGCGGCCGTCGCGCGCGGGCGCCACGACGACGCGAACCGGCTCGCTATTCACGGTCGGGTCGGAACCATCATGCACCGACGCCGAAGACCAGCGCGAGATCGAGGCCGGGCACGGCGTTGCGGTTGTCGCGCAGGAGCGTCTGCACCGCGGCGGTGAGGCCCTGCTCGATCATCTGGCGTGAGACGCCGCGCACGAGCTCGGGCTCGGCGCGCCCGCTGCGCGCGGTGATCTCGATGCCGGCCTCGAGCGGAACGCCGCGGCCGGCGAGCTCGGCCCCGCCGGCCAGGAGCCGGATCAACATCTCGATCCCGGCGCCGGCGCCGAGGCCACCCATCATCTGGAACTGCTCGATCGAGACCACGCCGCCGCGCGCGATGCGCAGGCGCTGGAGCTTGGCGATCGCCTCGCCGTTGCGCACGAGCTCGATCGCCTCGCTGGCGACGGCGACGTCGCGGATGCCCGCGGCCATGGCCGCGGCCTGCGGGCTACCCGCGGCGAGGATCGTCGCGAGATCGCCGGTGCCGGAGATCGTCACGCCGAGCTGGCCGCCCGCCGGGATCCGCAGGCCGGCGCCGTCGCCCTCCTGGGAGAACGGGGTGCGCATCGCGAGGTTCGCGCCGATCACCGGGCGCGAGACCTCCGAGGCCGCGACCGGCCCGCCGGCCCCCCGGGCCTCGGGCAGCGCGTCGAAGTTCGCTTTGACGCGCATGAGGGTGCCGGTGAGGTCGCGATCGGCGAGCGGATCGTAGCCGGGGCGCGCCATGGCCGTGCCGGCGATCGCGCGGCCGATGAGCCCGACCACCGTCTCGCGGCCGGTGGCGGTGCAGTCGAAGCCCACGCCGCTCTTGTGGAAGTTGGCGTAGACCTCGCCGCTGGCAAAGCGCACGCCCGCCCCATAGAAGTCCATGTTGGCGCCGGGGAAGGTGACGTCGAAGGGCAGCGGTGGGCTCGTCGAGATGCGCAGCTCCTGCGGCGACGCCTCGATCGTGACCTGCGTGGCGTAGCGCGTGGTGGCGTCGTAGAGCATGCTGCCGGCGAGCTTGCGCCGCGCGGGCAGCGTGAAGCTGACGCGCGCCGAGCGCAGGTCGACGTTTTCGGGCATGGCATCGGCGACGCTCTCGTCGCGCTGCACCGCGCCCTTGCGCTGTACGGGCGACCCCGCGTCGCCGGCGGGCGCGAGCAGCGCCTCGCCCTCGGCGAAGGTCGCACCGCGCAGATCCTGTCGCAGCGGGGTCGAGGCGCCCTGGCTGGTGGACCCGGCGCCCGCGCGTTGTACGGGCGCGCCCTTCGATCCTGCATCGCGTTGCACGCGTGCCGTGGTCATCTCAACCTCCGCGCGACCCCCGGCCGGAGCATAGCGGATGGCGGCGGTCAGCCAAACGGATTTCCACCGCCGCCGATCCCGCCGTCGTTGTCGCCGCCTTCCTTCCAGCCGCCATACTTGGCGCGGTTGGCGCGCTCCTCGTCGTCGAGGATGTCCTCGGGCTCGGGTGCCGGGCCGCGGCGTGGGGTCCTGGGTTGGGTATCGGCGGGTCGGGTCGGCGCTGGCGCGGTACCGGACTTGGCAGGCGCGGCGCGCGCGTCGGGCTCGGCGGCCGGGGCACCCGGTTCGCGGGGCACATAGCCGAAGTCAGCGGATCTGAACAACTTTCTATCGGTGCGTGGGCCGTCGGGCGCGGGCTTGCCGCTGCCGTCGAAGTCGGCGTTGCGATAGAGCGGCTTGGTGTCGCGCTCGCCCGCGGAGGCGGAGCCGGGCTCCTCGTCGACGTGGCCGTAGTCTCCGCCGCGGTAGCTGGAGCGCGCGGCTGGCGCGGCCTGCTCGGGGGCGACCATCACGCGCAGGGTCTTGCCGGCGAGCTTCTGGCCGTCGAGGCCGGCGATCGCCGCCTCGGCGTCGCCGGAGTCGCGAAAGGTGATGTAGCCGAAGCCGCGGGAGCGACCCGTCTCCCAGTCGACGGCGATGCGCGCCTCGTCGAGGTCGCCGAACGGGGCGAAGATCCGCATGAGCTGCCCTTCGCTGACGCCCCAATCCAACCCTTCGACGAGCAGTCGTTTAGCCATGGCTGACTCCGCTCGCGCGCCCCATGCCTGGAGCGTGCGCCGACCCGAGATGTGCCCATTGGAGCACGCTGACGGCTGCCTGAAAAGGCCCGAGCACCGGGAGCGCGCCGCGCGTGACCCGCCGGAGGGCTCGCTTCAGTGATCGTGGGTGCGGCAGGCCTGCTTCGAGAGGCGCAGGTTCGCGATGTGCGCCACCGCGAGCACGAGCCCGCCGATGATGCTCGGCACGCGGCCGGCCGGCCCGTCCTCGCCGATGGCGTGGCCGAGCGTGAGCAGCGCCACCGCGCCGACGAAGGCGGCGACGACGCGCAGGTCGCGGTGCGCGCGCCAGCCGGAGCGGGCGGCGAAGAAGGCGAAGCCCGAGGCGAGCGCGACGATCGCGAGATCGAAGGCGTGGTCGGTCAGGAACCCGAGCCCCATCGCCGGCAGGACACCGACGAGGAGCGGCATCGCGATGCAGTGCAGGGCGCAGGCGAAGCCGAGGAACGCGCCGAGGCGATCGACGAGACCACGGTGGGTGACCGCGGCGGGCTCGTGGGGAACCTCGGGCGCGTGCAGATGGAGGGGTGTCGGGAGGCTTTGCTGCATCTGGACCGTCGCTTCTCACACCCGGCATGCAAATGCAAGTGGGATGCAACAACACCTCGGTTGCGGTGCGCGACCGCTCGCTCAGGTGCCGAGGTTGGCCGCGACGAAGTCCCAGTTGGCCAGCTTGTCGATCACCGTCGCGATGAACTTCGCGCGGTCGTTGCGGTAGTCGATGTAGTAGGCGTGCTCCCAGACGTCGACCGTGAAGAGCGCGGTCGCGCCGTGCTTCATCGGGAGGTCGGCGTTGGCGGTGGCCATCACCTCGAGCTTGCCGTCCTTCTTGACGAGCCAGCCCCAGCCCGAGCCGAACTGGCCGGCGGCGGTGGCCGCGAACTTGTCCTTGAAGGCCTGGAAGCTGCCGAAGTCGCGATTGATCGCGTCGGCGAGCGCGCCGCTGGGCTCGCCGCCGCCGCCGGGCTTGAGCGAATTCCAGAAGAAGGTGTGGTTCCAGACCTGGGCGGCGTTGTTGAAGAGCCCACCCGACGAGGACATGATGATGTCCTCGAGCGACTTGCCCTCGTTGTCGGTGCCGGCCGTCAGCTTGTTGAGGTTGTTGACGTAGGCCTGGTGATGCTTGCCGTAGTGGTATTCGAAGGTCTCGACGCTCATGAAGGGGATGAGCGCGTCCTTGGCGTAGGGAAGGGTCGGGAGCTCGAACGGCATGATGTCCTCCTCGGTTCGGTACACGGGTTGGTTTTCAGGCGGGCATGTATAGCGCGCTCGGTGCATCGTGCAAGCCGTCGCTGCGCCGTGCACGTGCCCGTGCCCGTGCCCGTGCCTCCTCGGTTGCGCTGCGCGGGCACACGCACGGGCCCTGCCCCGGCCCTGTCCGCGCCCAACGAGCTTTCGCCGGCGCGTCAACGCGGCAGGGTGCCGACGAGGTCCCAGACGACGGTCGTCAGGCCGAGGACGAGCGCGAGCGCGAGCGCGATGCGCCCCTTGGTGAAGCGCCGGCGACGCTCGACCTCGAGCGTCACGGACTGCACGCGCAGGCGCACGTCGGCGGCGGAGATCCCGCGCAGGGT
Organism: Deltaproteobacteria bacterium; assembly: GCA_011526585.1. Classification (GTDB taxonomy): domain Bacteria; phylum Myxococcota_A; class UBA9042; order PHBI01; family PHBI01; genus WYBB01. Next base: position 4,172 of record WYBB01000209.1, on the reverse strand, counting down.
GCCGGGGTCGAGCGCGCCCGCGAGCGCGCCCTCGGGCTCTTCGTCGGGGATGGTGTCGTCGGGCGAATACGCGTTGGCGACCTTGTCGGTCGACTTGTGGTCGAGCGCGAGCACGACCTCGGCCAGCGCGGCGCTGAGCGCGGCGCCATCGCTCAGGCGCGCGCTCGGATCCTTGGTGAGCGCCTTGCCGATCACGTGATCGAGCCCGCGCACGACGAGGTCCTCGGGGGGCGCGGCGAGGCGCTCGGCCGCGCTCGGGATCGGGGCGCTCTGATGTTGCAGCGCGAAGGCCGGTGCGGTCGGTCCGGGGTAAGGCAGGTCACCGGTGAGGAGCTCGTAGAGCGTGACCCCGGCGGCGTAGACGTCCGCGGCCGGCCCGACCGAGCCGGAGCGCTCGGCGCGGGGTGCGAGCTGCTCGGGCGCCATGTAGGCGAAGCTGCCGATCACGGTGCCGGCGATCGTGAGGTTGGTGAGCGCGGCGCGCCCCATCTGCACGTCGACCTCGAAGGCGCGCGCGATCCCGAAGTCGACGAGCTTGAGCGACTCCTTGCCCGCGGCGTCGGCGAGCAGCATGAGGTTGGCGGGCTTGATGTCCCGATGCACGAGCCCGAGCGCGTGCACGACGGAGAGCGCTTGGCCGAGCTGGCGGCCGAGCCTCAAGACACGCGCGGGCTGAAGGGGGCCTTCACGCTCGAGCACGCGATCGAGGGGCGTGCCGGCGACCTTCTCCATCGCGTAGTAGAGGCCGCCGTCGGGCAGCTCGCCCGAGTCGTGCACACGCGCGACATAGGCGGACTCGATGCGCGCGGCGAGCTGCACTTCGCGGCGGAAGCGGGCGCGGATCTCCGCGTGCCCGCGCGGGTCTCTGGCGGCCGCGGCGGGGTCGACCGGCAACACCTTGAGCGCCACCTCGCGCGCGGTCGAGCGCTGCCAGGCGCGATAGACGATGCCCATCGCGCCCTCGCCGAGGCGGCCGAGGAGGAGGTAGCGCGCGTCGACGAGCGCGCCGACGCGCGCGTCGTCGAGGTCGCTGAGCATGAGCAGCCGGGCGTGCTGCGCGGTGGCGCAGCGCACCTGGTCAGCGGGATAGCGGGCGAGGCAGTCGGGGCAGACCTTCAAGCCGGTGGAACGTCAGAGGCTCAAGAAGTTCCACTTGCCGTTCTCGAGGCCGAGACGGAAGGGCACCGGCATGGCGGTCTCCTCGCACTGCACGAAGATCTTCTTCTCGGTCTCCGAGATCTCGTCGGTGCGCGTGACCTTGATCGTGCCGTCGGCCTTGACGCAGTTCTTCGAGCGGCGCTGGATCGCGGGCAGGTTGTAGGTCTTGAGCGACTTCTTCGAGTTCTCGTTCAAGCAGAGCTTGGCCTTGCTGCAGTGCTTGCCCATCCACTCGTCCCACTTGTTGTCGCGGATGAGCTTGAGGCCTTCGAGCAGCACGGACTCGGGCGTGGAGACGGCGGGCGTGTCACCGCCCTTTTCGGCGGAGGCGACACCCCCGATCAGGAAGGTCGAGGCGAGCGCGATCAAGACGGTCTTCATGGGCGATCTCCGGGCGAAGGACGAGGGACGACGACGGGCTCCGAGCGGCTTGGGTGCCGCCTTGGAGCGGCGCGAAGACGAACCCCTCGACGATGGATTCATTCCGAGCGCCAGGGAGGAGACCACAGTTGAAACCGCGGATCAAACGCGCGTCGCCGAGGGCGAGCCGAGGTCTCAAGGGAGGGCGGCGAGGCGGCGCACGCGGTTCTTCTGATCGGCGAAGACGAGGCCGAGCGGCAGGCCAAGCCGCGGGCAGGTCGCGAGGAAGACCGACTCGCCCAGATCGCTGACGCCGCGCGGGCTCAAGCTCTGGCAGCCGCAAGCCCAGTCCTCGAGCAGCCGGAGCGCGGGCGGCGGCGCGCCGAGGAGCACGACGGCGGCGTCGATGGCGGGCAGCGGCGGGTCCGCCAGGGGCGGCAGGCTGGCGCGCACGAGCGAGCGGCCGGCGCGGCGGCAGATCGCGAGGTGGCGCTCGTCGTCGGGGGTCTCGAAGCGATCCCAGCCGGCGGGGCAACGCCCGGGAGGCGCCGCGAGCGGTCCGAGCGCCGGCAGGAGCGGAAGCGGCGGCGGGGTCTCGGCGGGGCGCGCGCACAGCGGGGCGCCGTTGTGGGGGGGCGTGCTCGGCTGGCCGACGAGCGAGGCGACATAACGATCGAGGGCAGCGTGCGACGCGAAGGTCGAACGCTCTGCGGCCAGGCGCGAGAGCCAGTCCGGGTGCTCCGCGGGATCGGGCGCGGGGGCGGCGTCGAGCCAGACGGCGAAGCGCGAGAGCGCCAGGTTGGCGGTGAGCGTGGCGCGCACGGCGGGGCTCGCGCGCGTAGCGCGTTTGTCGGCGGCCGCGGCGAGGCTCTGCGCGAGGTGGGGATCGCCGGCGTAGAGCGCGGCGCAGGCGCGGGCGCTGGCGACGGCGAGCGGGGCGGCGCCGAGATCGTCGGCACGGTCGATCAGACGACGGGCGCGCTCGATCGCGCGGCGCGCGGCGAGGCGGCGGGCGGGATCGGCGCGCACGCGCCCGTCGTAGGTGGCGTCGAAGAAGGCGCCGTGCGCGGGGTGCACGGGGTGGCAGGCGAGGGCCTCGCGCGGGGCGGGCAAACGATCGATGGCGGCGAGCCAGGGGGCGGCGTGCGCGGCGTCGGCGAGCAGGCTGAGCGCGTGGGTGAGCGTGACCTCGGGCAGCGGAATGGCGCGCTCGCCGAGCGCCTCGTCGAGGCGCGCGAGGAAGCGCGGGGCGGCGCCGCGCTCGCCGGCCAGCGTCAGAGCCAGGCCGGCCTGGTAGAGATCCTCGAGGGCGTCGAACCAGCCGAGCGCCTCGGCGAGCGCCGCCTCGCGCGAGGCGACGTCGCTCTGGCGGGCGCGCAGCTCGAGCGCGAGGAAGCGCGAGATCGTGTCGGCGCGCGCGAGCGCGCGTGGATCGAAGCCGGCGACGGCGGCGAAGAAGGCGCCGCGGAAGTCGGCGCGTCGCTCGTGCTCGAGAGCGGGCGCGCGCGCCGTGGCGGGGCCGCCGGAGAAGCTCGCCGGGCAGCCGTCGACGGTGAAGTCGTTGACGCGATGGCCGAGCTCGTGGGCGAGCACGAAGGCGAGGAAGTCCTCGCCCAGGCCGGTGCTCGGTGCGTAGGTCGCGTCGAGCAGGCTGTGCGGCACGTAGATGACGGGCGGCGCGCCGGGGCAGATCCAGGCCGCGGGCGCGAGCTCGCGGCCGTCGCGCTGGCGGGCGTCGGGGGCGAGCAGCACGATGCCGGTGGTACGCTCGGTGAGGGCCTCGACCGGGTCGGCCAGGCGCGCCCAGACCGCGAGCGCGGCCATGGCGCGCGGGTCGGTCGAGGGCAGGCGCGGCGCGGAGGCGAGCTCGTGGCAGAGGCCGCGCGGGCGCGCGTGGGACAAGCCGTCGCCGCAGCGGAGCGCGTCGACGGGCGTCGGGGTGAGCGCGTGCGCCGCTGACGTCAACGCCGTGAGCGCGAGCAGGGTCGTCGAGACGAGGGCGCCGTTCATCGCGAGGAGAACCAAGCGTCGCGGCGCGCGAGATAATCCTGCAGGCCGTTTTCGCAGGCGGCGCGGTCGGCGGGGTCGGCGAGGATGGACGCGCAGCCGCCGAGCGCGCGGGCGAGGCGGCGCGCCGGCTCCTCGGGGGCGGCGAGGCCTGACAGCGCGCGCTCGGCGAGCGTCAGCGCGAGCGCGCTGTCGGCGGCGGCGCGGGGGGTGCCATCGGGGTCGGGGCGGCTCAGATCGATGAGCGCGCCGAGGAGGAAACCGCGGTCACGGGCCGTCGGCTGCGCGGCTCCGCCGAAGCCGAGCGCGTGGTCCTCGACGAGATCGGCGGTGAGCGCGGAGGCGACCGCGGCATCGACGTGGGGCGGAGGGCCGGGGCGGGTGACGAGGAAGATCAGCGCGGCGGCGGCGACGACGGCGAAGGCGCCGGCGAGGATGATGCGCGGTCCGGGGCGGCGGGCGCGGGTGCGGTGTGCCGAGAGCGAGCGCACGTTGTCGCCGCGGGCGGTGGCCCAGTCGATGGGGGCGCCGGCGCGACGGCGCAGGATCTCGTCGCGCAGGGCGGCGAGGCGCGCCTGGGCGGGGCTGTCGGCGGGCACGGGCGCGGGGTGGTCGGGCGCGCCGAGCGCGCGCTTGAGCGCGGCGTG
>WYBB01000039.1 GCA_011526585.1 Deltaproteobacteria bacterium | reverse complement strand
CAACAACTACTGGGGCGGCCCGGCGATCGAGAAGGGCACCGGGCGCACGCGCCTGCCCTACGGCTTCGGCACCGACGACTGGGCCGACCTCGGCAACCTGTCGGTCTATCGCAGCGACAACGGCGCCGACGCGTACGAGCTCTTCAACTTCCTCATCACCCAGCAGGAGGTGCAGCACATCTTCGACAACTACCGGCGCGGGCGGCAGGACTTCAGCGTGCGCACGGCGGCCTATCGGAGCTTGTGGCGCTACAACGAGAAGCTGCGCGACGCGGCCAAGGGCCTCGGCCTGCTCAAGAACATCTACCGCCTGGTCTCGGAGGAAGAGGGCTGGAACTTCGATGACTTCTGGCCGAGCGTCGGGCCGGTCTTCTTCCCGCAGAGTCTCTTGACTGCGGGCATGGCCTTCGACCACTTCGCGCATCTGTTGGCGCGACCGCAGGACGGCGCACACTATCGCGTGACCGGTGATCCGGTCCTGCGCTCGGCCGACGACACCTGGGGCACGGCGACGGCGACGCGCATCAACGTGCCCAACGGCGCGACCGGCTTCTACCAGCAGGTCGGCTTCGGCGGGCGCCCGGTGCACAACGCGCTGGCCGAGGACCAGGGCGAGTACAACAGCGACTTCACGATGAACGCCGGGTCGTACTACGACAAGACCTGGACGGCGATGCTGATGACCGAGTCGGTCGACAACTTCATCAGCTCGAGCCGCAGCGACTTCTACGACGCGCGTTATCGCTCGGTCTCGATCGCCGACCTCTTCCCCGACGGCTACCGCCGCTGGCTGGCGAACAACCTGACCAACGACGACGAGCTGCGCGGGCCGCGCGTGGTCGCCAACACGACCGGCAACCCGGTGGTCGACGACCGCCGCTTCCCGACGACGCCGATCGGCTGGACGAGCTGGTGGGCGGCCGACGGTCCCGAGGTCTGCTTCCCCAACGCGAGCTCGTCGGTGTGCTCGAGCTACGGCGAGGTCGACGCGCAGCCGTTCAACGCGCAGGCGCCGGCCAACGTGGCGATCCTCGATCCGCAGATCGGCTGGGAGCAGCAGAAGTTCCTGATCGCCTGGACCTTGATCTACCTGCCCGAGAACCAGCAGCAGTGGTGGATCGATCAGCTGCGTATGTGGGAGCTCGGCGCCGACGCCGATCCGGGGATCGAGCAGCGCATCGAGTTCCACCACCCGGGCGGCAAGTCGTACGTCGCGCGCGGCTTCGGCAGCGAGGTGATCTTCGGCAAGAGCGTGCAGAAGGGGATCGCGGCGCGCGTGCTCGAGTACGCCAACGAGCTGGCGTCCAAGGCCTACGAGGGCAGCTGGGTGACCGGGCCCGACGGCGTGACGCGCTGGTGGAAGGCGGCGAAGAACGCGCGCACCGGCCAGCCGATCGTCAAGTTCGACCCGAACATGGCGGCCATCGACGCCGAGGGCAACTTCGTCGACGGCAAGGACGGCTGCAACGAGGAGGACTCGTCGGAGTGCACCTGCGCCGCCAACCGGGCGTGCGTGCAGCTCGAGGAGTACGTCGAGGTGCCGTACTTCCTGCGCCAGGCGACGGCGACGATGGGGCTCCTCTACCCCGAGTGGAAGGGCGTCTACTGAGCCCCTGTCGATGGACCCGGCGCGCCCGGCGCGCCGACGATCCTTGCATCGCCGGACGAGTCAGGTAAGAAGCTCGACATCGTGCGACGATCGCGCACCATCGAGATGGAGCTCCAAGGCGAGACACGCCAGCTGCCGTCGTACAGGCGCATGCTGGCGAGTCACGCCGTGCCGACCTTGACCGTGCTGGCGCACCCGCGCATCGAGCGCGTCGGCGAGCGCGCCGTGCTCGTCGACCTCATCCATGAGGACGGTGAGGGCGGGCGCGTCGAGCTCTCGCGGCTGTCCCCGGGCCTGGCCCAGCCCGGGTCGGGGTCGGCGCTGCCGCTGGCGACGCAGCTCGTGAGCCGGCGGCCGCTGGTCCTGAGCTCACCCGACGACGGGCGCGTGGCGCTCGACGCGAACGCGCTCCCCGAAGGTGCGGTCAGGCTCGACGGCGTGGCGCTCGGCGGGCGGGTAGAGCTCGAGCGCGAGCGCCTGGAGGCCGGCGTCGTGATCGAGCTCGGCACCCAGGTCGTGATGCTCCTGCACCTCTCCGCGCCCGAGCTGCCGGACGAGGGTGGGCCTCTGCCGCGGCTCGGGCTCGTCGGCGACAGCGACGCGCTGCGCGACGTGCGCAAGGCGATCGTGCGCGCGGCGAGGCAGACGGGGCCGGTGCTCGTGCGCGGCGAGACCGGCACGGGCAAGGAGCTCGTCGCCGGCGCGCTGCACCAGGCGAGCGCGCGCCGCGAGGGCCCGTATCTGGCGGTGAACATGGCGGCGGTCCCGCCGACCCTGGCCGCGTCCGAGCTCTTCGGCCACACCAAGGGATCGTTTTCCGGCGCGCACCAGAACAGCGTCGGCCTCTTCGGCCGAGCGCACGGGGGCACGCTCTTCATGGACGAGATCGGCGATACGCCGCTCGACGTGCAGGCGGCGCTCTTGCGCGTGATGGAGACCGGCGAGGTGCAGCAGGTCGGCGCCGACCGCGTGAAGCAGGTCGACGTGCGCGTCATCGCGGCGACCGACGCCGACCTCGAGGCGCTGATCGCGCAGGGTCGCTTCAGGGCGCCGCTGCGTTATCGCCTCTCGAACCTCGAGATCCACATCCCGCCGCTGCGCGCGCGCAAGGACGACATCGGGCGGCTGCTCGTGCACTTCATCGCGACCGAGCTCGCGGCGCATGGTCGCAGCGACGAGCTCGAGGATCGGGGCCCCGACGGCACGAGCTGGATCCCGGCGGCGCTGGTGGCGCGGCTCGGGCGCTACGCCTGGCCCGGCAACGTGCGGCAGCTCCGCAACGTGGCGCGCTGGCTGGCCGGGTTGGACCACCGCGCGCGCCCGGTCGACCCCGAGGACCCGACGCTGGCGACGCTGCTCGTCGGTGAGGAGCGCGCGCCGGTGAGCGTGCCCGAGGCGGAGGCGCGAGCGCCGGGCGCGAGCGTGGCGAAGAGCGGCGGCCACGACAAGAGCGAGCGGCGCAAGAGCGCGCTCGCCCTGGTCAGCCCCGAAGAGCTCGAGCGCCTGATGGAAGCGAACGATTACAAGCTCGGCGCGGTGGCCGACGCGCTCGGCGTCTCGCGACCGGCGCTCAACGATCTGGTCGACGCGCACCCGCGGCTCAAGCGTGCGCAGAACCTGACGCTCGAAGAGCTGGTCCAGGCGCGCGCCGAGTGCGGCGAGATCGATCGCATGTGGCGCCACCTCAAGGTGTCGGAGAAGTCGCTCAAGCTGCGCATGTCGGCGCTGGGCCTTCTCGACTGAGAGGTTGTCGCAGAATCGGCTGCGGTGGGCGTCTGCGGCGTCAGTCGGTCGGTCGCTTGTGCGGCGTACGTTGAGTACGCCTCCGCGCTCCCTTCCCTCCTTCCTTGCAGCCATCCCACCTCGCTCGATTCTTCGACAACCTCTGACTGAGATCAGAGGACGTTGCCGACCAGGATGAACGGCGCCCAATAATAGGGATGACGCCAGCCGCCGAGCGCGGGATCGGGCGGCTCGGACGGAGCGGGCGTGGTGGGATCCGTGCCGGGCAGGCGCAGGGGCTTGGCGCGCACGCTGCCCGCGGGTGGGGTGACCCTGGCCGAGATCAGCTCGAGCTGCGCCTTGCGGAGCGCCTCGAGCTTGCTCGGCGACTCGTGGCGTAGCGCGTAGAAGCGGCGCATGAGCGCGCTCGTGCTCTGATCGGCGACCGGCCAGAGCGAGGCGAAGACCGCGCGCGCACCCTTGCGTTGGGCGAGCACGGCGAAGCTCTCGACCTCGGTGCCATCGCCGGCGAGGTCGCCGGTCGCGGTGTTGCAGGCCGAGAGCGTCAGCAGATCGACGCCCGCGAAGAGGTTGGGCAGGCGCT
>WYBB01000208.1 GCA_011526585.1 Deltaproteobacteria bacterium | reverse complement strand
GACACGCGGGGGCGGCGTCACTTCACTCGGTTGCTCCTGCGGCGACCGTGGGGTCGCCTCGTCGCGCCCTCGTTCGTTCCTGGCCCGCGCGTGTCTCGCTCGCGGACTCGGCCGACTGCGACACGCGCGGGCGGCGTCACTTCACTCGGTTGCTCCTGCGGCGACCGTGGGGTCGCCTCGTCGCGCCCTCGTTCGTTCCTGGCCCGCGCGTGTCTCGCTCGCGTTCTGATCAGGCGTCGATCGGGTCGTCGGGCCCGTCGTCGGCGACGACCTCGAGCACCTCGGTCGGCGCGACCTTGGGGATGATGCACACGCGGCGGAACACGCCCTCGCCCTCGGACTTGGTCAGCACGCCGTCCATCTCCTTGAGGGTCAGGTGCACGACGCGACGCGCCCGCGGCTCGAGCGGCCCGAGCTTCATCGTGCGCTGCTCGGCGATGGCGCGCTCGGCCATGTGACGCGCGGCCAGCGCCAGATCGACGTCGGCCTTGGCGCGATGGCCCTGGCTGTCCATGTGCAGCTTCTTGCGCGGCGTGCCCTCCGCCTGATCGACCTGGCCCGTCGCGGCCTTCTCGACCAGGTGCTCGATCGCGTCGAGCAGCTCGCAGTCCTTGGCGAGCAGCGCCTCGTGATAGACGCCGCTCTGCAGGTCGGCGACCACCTCGTCGGGCCCCTCGGACAGGGTGACCTTCATGCCGAGGCCCATGCGCGTGAGCACGCCGGCGAGGACCTCGCGCACCTTCTCGCCGAAGGGCGTCAGCACGGCGTCGACGTCGACGACGATCTCGACCTCGCTCGGACCGTCCTGCGGGATGGCGATCACTTCGTCGTCCCGGCGACGACGATCACCGCGATCACGACCACCGCGGTCACCGCGATCACCACCGCGCTCGCCGCGATCACCACCACGTGCACCGCGGTCACCGCGATCACCACTGCGATCGCCGCCGCGTGCACCGCGGTCACCACCGCGGCCCCGGCCCCGATCACCACGGTCACCGCGATCACCACGGTCACCACGGTCACCACGCTCGGCCCGCTCCGGGCGCTCGACCGCCGGCGCGTTGGGATCTCCCGAGAGGCTCTCGACCAGGGCCGGCCCCTGCGCCACGCTCTGACCGGACTGGCCGGTGACCTTGATCAGCGCGTAGCCACCCGTGGCACCCGCGAGCACCTCGTACTTGAGGCGATCGGCGGCGACGCCCATGGCGACGGACGCCTTCTGTAGAGCGGTCTCGATGTTCTTTCCGGTAAAGGTGGATGCGCTCATGCGGCGGCCTCCATTTTGCGCTTGATGAGGAGGTTTTGTGCGATCGTCAGCAGTGAGTTCACGAGGATGTACAGCACGAGCGCCGACGGCAGGAAGAGCATGAAGAGCGTGAACATGATCGGCATGCCGTACTTCATGATCTTCGCCTGCATCTCGTCGGTGGCGGCCTGCGGCGTGAGCCACATCTGAACGGCCTGGATGATGCCGACGAGGATCGGCATCACGAAGTAGGGATCGGGCGAAGACAGATCGGGGACCCAGAGGCCCATCGGCTCGTGGTAGAGCTCGACCGAGCCGAGGATGGCGCCGTAGAGGCCGACCCAGATCGGCAGCTGCAGGAGCATCGGCAGACACCCGGCGAACGGGTTCACGCCCTCGCGCTTCATCAGCGCCATCTGCTCTTGCGCGAACTTCTGGCGATCATTGCCGAATTTCTTCTTGAGCTCGTCGAGCTTGGGCTTGAGGTTCTTCATGCGCTGCATCGACGTGTAGCTCTTCTGGGACAGCGGCCAGGTGACGAGCTTGAGCGCAAAGGTCAGCAGGATGATCGCCAGCGGCCAGCTCCCGAGCCCGCCGTGGAACCAGACCAGCACCTGGTGAAGCGGCGCGCCGACGAAGGAGATCCAGCCGAACTGCACCGAGCGCTTGAGCTCGGGGTGCGAGAGCGCGAGATAGGTCGTGTCCTTCGGGCCGTTGTAGAGGTTGAAGCGCCAGGTCGCCTGGCGGCGGCTCTTCAGGATCTCATAGGATCGATCGATGGCCGCCACGTCTCCGCCCGCGGTGCGCGCCCTCTCCCAGCCGCGCTTGACCTCCTCGATCGACGCGCTCGCCCCGATCCCCAGGCGCTCGAGGTGCGCCTTGCACGACTCACCCTGAGGCGCAGAGCCGGCCGCGTTCGCCGGCGCGTCGAGCCACTCGGGCAGACACGCATCGACCCGCCCGGGGATCTCGATGACGTTGGCGCCCTGGAACTGGGCCCACATCACCCACGCTCCCGGCACGGTCGGGTCGAAATCGCGCAGGCCGAGCTGACATTGCCCGCCGAGCTCGGACACCGGCGTCGGCACCGCCGCCTGGATGAAGTAGTTGGTGTCGGTCGCGACCCACTGCGCGCCCGTCGGGAACGAGCGCAGGTCGACCGCCGGCTGTCCCATCTCCCACTTCTCGACCGCCTCCTCGCGCAGCGACGAGAACGGCGCGCTCTCGACCCCGTCCAGCGCGAGACAGCTCGCCTGCAAGACCGGCGTCGGCGCGCCGAACATGCTCGGCCCCTTCGCCTCGGGGTGCTGCCAGCCGCCGATGCGCAGACCATTCTGGACCTGCGCGAGCTGGTCACCCAGGTTGTGCACGGTGACGGCGAGCTTCAGCTCGTAGGGATGCACCCCGGTCTCGATGCGCCGCTCGATCCAGATCGGCGAGCTGTCGGTCGCGGGGTTCGGCCACACGTAGACGAGCGGCAACCCCGGCGTCGCCGACACGCGCGTGAAGGTGCGGTCGCCTTCGTAGAGGTGCTCGACCGCGCCCGTGCGCGTGAGCTTGTAGACGACGTCCCCGGCGGCGCCCTCGGGGAACGGACGCGCGGGCGTGATCGCGCCGCCTGCCCCGACCGCGCTCACGCGGTACTCGCCGGCGACCGACGGCGGAGCGATCACCTCGAGGATGTCGTCCTTGGCCACCGGCCGGTCGACCACGAGCTCGGTCCGCGCCGACGGCGCCTCGAGCACGCCGCCCTTGATCACCCCGCCGCGCACCTGCCCACCTTCGTGCGCACGCACGACCAGCGTCGCCTGCCCCGGGTACGAGAGCTTGCCGAAGACCGACGAGAACGGCAGCCACTTGGTGCCCCAGGTCGTGACCAGGTCGATCGGCCCCTCGAGGAGCTTGTCGGCCGGCGCACCGGCCACCGGCGTATGCGCGTCCTGGGTGAAGCGCGGCTCCTGCAGGACCGCGCGCGACAGCGTGCCGCCGCGGTTGGTGAAGGTGTAGTGCACCGCCGGCAGCTCGACGACGATGCGCTCTTCGCGTTCCGGCTGCTGGCCATCGATCACGCCGGCCTCGATCCGGCCGGGCACGACCTGGCCGGCGGCGGGCGCGGGCTCATCCGCCGCGACCGGCGCGCCACCGCCCGGTTCCTGAGCGCGGGCTTCGCTCGAGCGTGCGATCGGCAGGGCGACGATCGCGCACGCCATCGACCCGGCCAGGATCCCGCTCATCAATGCGCGGTACATTCAGATTCCTCAGTTGTTTTATCGGGTTCTGTGTTCGTTTCGCCGTCGTCGCCCGGCACCGGGTCGTACCCGCCCCGCCCCCACGGCTGGCAGCGACAGAGGCGCCACACCATGAGCGGCCCCCCGCGCGTGAGACCGTGCCGCCGCAGCGCCCCGTCGGCGTAGGCCGAGCACGAAGGGTAGAAGCGACACGCCGGCGGCAGAGCCGGCGAGAGCAGGCGCCGATAGAGCCAGACCAGCGCGAGGAGCGGCCAGGCCAGCGCGCGATCAATCGTCGCGAGCGCGCTCAGGGCGCGGCGCCTTGCCACCACGAGCGGCCCCGTTCTTGCGGTGCTCGCCTCGGAGGTGGCGGCCGATGGTCTGCACGACCTCGTCGTGGATCGCCTGGAAGCTGAAGTCGTCGACGTCGCGCTTGACCGTGATGACGAGGTCGTAGGGACGCTGTGGATCGCCACGACGCGGCCGAAGCTCGGGGTGGCGGCGGAACGACTCGCGGATCCAGCGCTTGATGCGGTTGCGCAGGACGGCCTTGCCGACCTTGCGCGAGACCGTGATCCCGAGCCGGCTCTCGTCGGTGCGCCCGGGCAGGAACTGGAAGATGAGACGTCGGCCGTGGATCCGACGACCCTGTCCCTGGATGCGCAGGAACTCGGATCGACGAAGGATCCGACAACGCCGCGCAAAGCGCTCCCCGCGCGCCACGACGGCGCTTCGCGAAGGCTCGGCTCGAGCGGGCTCAGCGTCGTGCTCCGGCGGTGGAGGATCGGCGGCGGTCGAAGGCGACATCGCGGTTGTGTCGCTCGGACGAGCGCACGATCGTCACTTCTTGGGGGTCGCGACGGTCAGGCGCTTGCGCCCCTTCTTGCGGCGGTTCGACAGGATCTTGCGGCCACCATGGGACGCCATGCGCGCGCGGAACCCGTGGGTGTTCTTCCGCTTGCGGTTGTGAGGCTGATAGGTTCGCTTGGACACGGGGTCTCTCCCGGGAAGGCGGCTTCGCACCGAACAGGCGGCCGAGCGCGAGGGCGCGTATCAATCATCGACGATGGCGCGATGTCAAGCCAAACGTCCGCCGCCGCTCAATCGCGCAGGGCGCGCCGGAGCCGATCGAGCTGACCGCGAATCGCGGGGTTGGCGTCGCGCATAGCCTCGACGCGCTTGAGCGAGTTGATCACCGTCGAGTGGTCGCGTCCGCCGAAGAGGTTGCCGATCTGCGGCAGGGACTCGTCGGTGAGCTCGCGCACGAGGTACATCGCGATCTGGCGAGGGACCGTGATGTTGCGGTGGCGTCGCGGTCCCTTGAGCTCGGCCAGCGTCACCTTGAACTCGCCGGCGACCGCCTTGAGGATCGACTCGGGCGCCACCTTGACCATGGCGGAGCCGATGAGCGGTCCGAGCGCGTGCTGCGCCGCGGCGAGATCGAGCGGCCGCCCGAGCAGCTTGATCGTCGCGGTCAGCTTGACGAGCGCGCCCTCGAGCTCGCGCACGTTGCGCGTGACGTGGCGCGCGACGAACATCGCGACCTCGTCGGAGAGCTCGACGCCGTCGACCTCGGCCTTGGCCTTGAGGATGGCGACGCGCGTCTCGAAGCCCGGCGGCTTGATGTCCGCGGTCAGGCCCCAGTTCAGGCGCGAGCGCAGCCGGTCCTCGAGGTCGGGGATCGACTGCGGCAGCTGGTCGCAGGTCAGGACGATCTGCTTGTGCGACGCGTGCAGCGTGTTGAAGAGGTGGAAGAACTCTTCCTGGGTGCGGTCCTTGCCCGCGATGAACTGGATGTCGTCGATCAGGAGCACGTCGCAGCGGTCGCGATAGCGCGAGCGGAAGCCCTGCATCTTGTCGGTGCGGATCGCCTGGATCAGATCGTTGACGAACTGCTCGCTCGTCACGTAGCGCACCCGCGCGTGCGGGTTCTTCTCGCGCACGGCGTGCCCGACCGCGTGCAGGAGGTGGGTCTTGCCGAGGCCGACGTCGCCGAAGATGAACAACGGATTGTAGCGCGTGCCCGGGTGCTCGGCGACGGCGTGCGCCGCGCTCATCGCGAACTGGTTCGTCGGGCCGTCGACGAAGCTCTCGAAGCGATATCGATCGTTGAGCGCAGGCGGCTCGACCTCGCTCCCCATATCGATCTGATCCGGGGCACGCTGGCGCGCGGACGCGGCGCCCTCACGCGCGATCTCCGGAGACGCTCCGTTGGAGCCTGGCGCGCCCGCGGCCTGGGACGCATCCCCGGCGACGGCGTCGTAGGTCGTATAGCGGATGCGATAGCCGCTCTGTCCGAGACGCTCGAACTCTTCATGAAAGAATGCGGAGAAATGATCCTCCAACCAGCGACCGTGCGACTCGTCCGGAACGGCCAGCACGAGCTCGCGCTTGACCTCGTCCTGACCTCCGCACTGCACGGGTAGGATCCAGTGCTTGAAGTCCCAGGGCTCGACGCGTGACTGCAATCCAGTCAGTGTTTTCTTCCATAGATCCAAGGCTTACCGTCCATACCCCGTAGGTCGAAGCTCTGCGCATGCCTCACCGCCGTCCGACCACGGTCGATGAGTGCCCGCCCAAGGCGACAGACGCCCGTGCAACAACGTCGCACGAGCGCGCTGAGCGCCCGCTACATCTTCTTGATGGATCGTCTAAACGTTCGTTGTTCGAGATGAGGAACACGTTTCGGCAATACGTGCCCGCTCACCGTGAGGTGATGATTCTTTCAACCCGAGGTCACCTGTCGATCACCTCTCGCGTGGTCTCGCGTGTCGAGCTCGACTCGTTGGCTCGGTGGCGTGTGCGCCGTCGAGACGTTCCCCGAGCTAACACCTCGCGCGCGGTGTCCGCAAGCGCGCGCTGCATGGTTACACCCTCGTGTCGTGCAAGCCGCGCACGAAGCGACAGATCTTCCGAACGAGGCTGTTCGACCCGAAACACACATCGACAGCCAACCGATCGCGCGACGCGATCACGAGCTTGTGGGTGAGCTGCGGAAAACCCTGTGGTCGACCTGTCGAACCCATCGTGGACACGTGTGCACGACCTCCGATGAGCGTCGACGATCCCCGACCGCGCACACCTTCTCCACCGTATTCCCCCACGGAACATCCACCGCGCGCGGTCTCACAAGATCTCGGTTCGCATGGGAGAATCACGTTGTCCCCAAGTTCCACGGGCCCTACGGATCCGATCGCTGATCGATCATGATCTCCTTCCTTGATCACGATCATGATCCGCACCCGATCGCGTCGCGATCATCGATCATCGATCGCGTCCTCGTCCTCGTCCTCGATCACGATGAGGGTCGGATCGTCGATCGTCTCGACCCGTTCGATCGCCTCGACCTCATCGATCGTTTCGACCCGTTCGATCCGTTCCCCCGGATCGATCTTCTTCGTGGACATCCTGCCTCGACCTCGGGGCTCACCTCGACCCGCTGCGAGCGGAGCCATCCCGACGCGTCCGCCCGGATCGCCAGCGCTCGCTCGGGTCGCCGCCAGCGGTCTTGCAGACCAGGCCCGATCGCGGGTAAGCAGGAGCCGCCGTCCCGGTCGGCACGAGCCTGTCCGGCTGACCTCTGCGCGCGCATCGGGATCGGTGAGGGAGCGACATGGCCACGCTTGAGCTGAGACTCGACCGCACGACCTTCTTGGGTGCCGTGTACAAGACGCAGGGCGTCGTCGATCGCAAGTCGACCAGCAACGTCCTGTCACACGTCCTGGTCGAGAGCCTGGCGGACAGCCGCGTGCGCCTCGTCGGCACCGACTACGACGTGACGATCATCGCCGAGATCCCGTCCGAGGTCATCGTACCCGGCTCCGCTTGCATCAACGGCAAGAGCCTCTTCGACGTCGTCAAGAACCTCGACGAGACGCCGCTGCACCTGCGCGCCCTGCCCAACGATTGGTCCGAGCTCGCCGCGGGCCGCGCACACTTCAAGCTGGCCGGTGTCACCCCGGCCGACTTCCCCGAGATGCGCATCCCGCAGGACGCGACCTGGATGTCGATCCCCAAGTCGGCCCTGCGCGATCTCTTCGAGAAGACGTCGTTCTCGATGTCCGCCGACGAGACGCGCATGAACCTCAACGGCGTCTTCTTCAAGGTCCAGCCCGGCGCGAGCGATGGCCTCGGCAAGCTGACGATGGTCTCGACCGACGGCCACCGCCTCTCGAAGGTCGAGCTCGAGACCGAGGTGCAGGGTGTCACGCGCGAGCTCTCGGCGATCATCCACAAGAAGGGTGTCACCGAGGTCAAGCGCCTCTTCGACGTCGAGTCGGACGTGCTCGAGGTCGGCTTCGCGCCTGGGGTCATCCTCTTTCGCGCCGGGTCCCCGGCGGCCGCGACGATCTTCTCGGTCCGCCAGATCGAGGACAACTACCCCGACTACTCGCGCGTCATCCCGCAGAGCTCGCCGGTCAAGGTGGTCGTGCCGCGCGAGCGCCTCGCCCGCGCCATCCGCAAGAACGCGATCCTCACCTCCAACAAGACCTACATCATCAAGCTCGAGCTCACCCCCGGCAAGCTCGCCGTCACCGCCTCGAACCCCGACTACGGCGAGGGTCGCGACGAGCTCGACGTCGACTACACCGGCGAGGGCATGGTCGTCGGCTTCAACTACAACTACCTCCTCGAGGTGCTCGGCGTCGTCAGGGGCGAGTCGATCGTCTTCCAGATGACCGACGAGTTCTCGCCGACCGTGATGACCTCGCCCTCCGAACCGGGCGCCGTCTTCGTCGTCATGCCGATGCGCGTCTGACGCGCCGGCTGAGGACGCGCCCTTGCTGCTTCGTTCGCTCGCCGCCGAGGACTTCCGCAACCTCGAAGCCTTCCGGCTCGAGCCCGCGCCGCGCTTCAACCTCTTCGAGGGTCGCAACGGCCAGGGCAAGACCAACCTGCTCGAGGCGATCTACCTGCTCGGTGCCTTCCGCAGCCCGCGCGACGCCAAGCACCCCGAGCTCGTGCGCTTCGGCGCCGAGCGCGCGACGATCATCGGCGAGATCGAGCGGCGTGAGGTGACGCGCACCATCGAGATCCGCATCAGCCGCGAAGGCAAGAAGGTGATCCTCGACGGCAAGCCGATCACGCGCCTGCCCGCCTCGTTCCTCCACCTCAACGCCGTCATCTTCGGTCCCGACGACCTCGAGCTCACCAAGCTCGGCCCCGACGTGCGTCGGCGCTTCCTCGACCGCGCGACCTACGCCGTCTGGCCCGACCACCTCGCCTCGCTGCGTGCGTACGGCGAAGCCCTCAAGAGCCGTAACCGCCTCCTGCGCGACGCCAAGCTCCGCCACGCCGCCCCCGACGACGACGTGCTCGCCGCCTTCGAGGCCGAGCTCGCTCGCCACGGCGCGCGCCTCCTGCAGCGGCGCCACCTCTTCCTCGCCGGCTTCGTGCCGCGCTTCTGCGAGGCCTTCGCGCGCATCACCGACGGCGAGCTCACGGGCGCCATCGCGCACGCGCCGAGTGGGCTGTCCGCCCCCGCGGTCGCCGGTGCCGATCCGGCGACCATCGAGCGCGAGCTCGCCGCGACCTTCGCGCGCCAGCGCGCCTCGGACCTGCGCCTGGGCTGGACCCGCAGCGGGCCCCACGCCGACGAGCTCGATCTCTTCATCGATGGTCGGCCGGCGCGCCTCTTCGCGAGCCAGGGCCAGCACCGTGCCTTCGTGCTGGCGATGAAGATCGCCGAGCTCGATCGCATCCAGGAGGCGATCGGCGTCTATCCGATCTTCCTGCTCGACGACGTCTCGAGCGAGCTCGACGAGCGACGCAACGCCCTCCTCATGGAGACCCTCGATCGCGGCGGCGGCCAGGTCTTCATCACCACGACCGACCGCCGCTGGATCAAGGTCAGCGATGCGCGCGTGTGGCGCGTCGAGGCCGGCCGCATCACCGGGTGAGCGGTGGCGCGTCCGACCTCCGACCCCCGACCCTCATTCGCCACGCCGTTGAATCAGGCGGCACGCTCGCTTGTTCAGCGCGAAAAGGTCGACGGGCGGGATCCCACCGGTTAATGTCCCCGCCGTCGAGGAGGTGTCGGGATGGAGCGTTTCGTCATCGAGGGCGGCAAGCCTCTTTCGGGCCGCGTGGTCCCCAGCGGATCCAAGAACGAGGCGCTGCCGGCCATCGCCGCCTGCCTCCTCACCGCGGAGCCGGTCGTTCTCAAGAACGTGCCCGACATCGCCGACGTGCAGGTCATGCTCGAGGTCGTCCAGGCGCTCGGGGCCAGGGTCGAGCGTCTGGCCGAGGACACCGTGCGCATCACCGCCGCCGACGTCGCCGATACCGTCGACCCCGAGCTGGCGCGCCGCGTGCGCGCGTCGATCCTCTTTGCCGGCCCGATCCTCGCGCGCGTCGGGCGCGTCGTCCTGCCGCCGCCGGGCGGTGACGTCATCGGCCGCCGCCGCCTGGACACCCACTTCATCGGGCTGCAGGCGCTCGGCGCCGACTTCCACCTGAACGAGGTCTACGAGCTCAGCGCCAAGCGCCTCGTCGGCACCGAGATCTTCCTCGACGAAGCCTCGGTCACCGCGACCGAGAACATCGTCATGGCCGCGGTGCTCTCCGAAGGCCAGACCGTGCTGATGAATGCCGCCTGCGAGCCGCACGTGCAGGGCATCTGCCGCATGCTCGTCTCGATGGGCGCCGAGATCTCGGGGATTGGCACCGGCACCCTGCGCATCAGCGGCAGCAAGAAGCTGCACGGCACGACCCACACCATCGGGCCCGACTACCTCGAGATCGGGAGCTGGATCGGCCTGGCCGCGGTGACCAACAGCGACCTCACCATCGAAGGCTGCCGCACCGACGAGCTGCGCATGATCCAGCACGTCTTCGCCAAGCTCGGCATCCACCCCGAGATCGAGCCCGCCACCCAGAACGGCAACGGCGGCAGCGCGCTCGCCAGCCTGCGCGTGCGCCCCGATCAGCCGCTCGAGGTGCGGCGCGATCTGCACGGCGCCATCCCGCGCATCGACGACGCCCCGTGGCCGGCCTTCCCGACCGACCTCATGTCGATCGCCATCACCGCCGCCACCCAGTGCAAGGGCACGGTGCTGTTCTTCGAGAAGATGTTCGAAGGGCGCATGTTCTTCACCGACTCGCTGATCGCGATGGGCGCCTCGATCATCCTGTGCGACCCGCACCGCATCGTCGTCGTCGGCCCGTCACCGCTCTATGGTGCGCGCCTGGAGAGCCCGGACGTGCGCGCCGGCATGGCGCTCCTCATCGCGGCGCTGGCGGCGCGCGGCACCTCGACGATCTACAACATCCGCCAGATCGATCGCGGCTACATGCGCATCGACGACAAGCTGCGCGCGCTCGGCGCCTCGATCACCCGCGACCATGGATAGCTGGAAGCCGTTCTTCGGTCCGACGGGCTGGCCGCGGCGCCTGGTGATCAAGGTCGGCAGCTCGACCCTGGCGACCCGCGTCGCGGACCGGCCCTATCTCGAGGCCTTCGTCGACGTCATCGCCGCGCTGAAGCACCGCGGGCACGAGGTCACGATCGTCACCTCGGGCGCGGTCGCCTGCGGCATGCAGCGCCTCGGTTTTTCCGAGCGGCCGCGCGAGCTGGCGCAGGTGCAGGCGCTGGCCGCCATCGGCCAGGCCGATCTGATGGGGCGCTACGGGGCTGCGCTCGCGCGCCACGGGCTGGCGTGCGCGCAGGTGCTGCTCACCCACGAGGACATCGCGCGACGCCATCACTTCCTGAGCCTGCGCCACACCGTGGTCGAGCTCATCGACCTCGGGGTGATCCCGATCGTCAACGAGAACGACACCGTCGCCACCGAGGAGCTGCGCTTCGGCGACAACGATCGCCTGGCCGCCGCGTTCTCGACGGTGCTCGAGGCCGACCTGGTGATCCTGCTCTCCGACATCGCCTGCCTCTACGACCGCGACCCGCGCCGCGACACCGAGGCGAGACCGGTCCGCGAGGTCGCGCGCATCGACGACGCGATCCGCCAGATGGCGGGCAGCGCCGGCAGCGGCGTCGGCACCGGCGGCATGATCTCGAAGATCGAGGCCGCGCAGATCGCGGTCGAGGCCGGGATCCCGCTGGTGATCGCGCACGGCCAGGACCCG
The DNA here is from genome assembly GCA_011526585.1 of Deltaproteobacteria bacterium. Lineage (GTDB taxonomy): Bacteria > Myxococcota_A > UBA9042 > PHBI01 > PHBI01 > WYBB01. The sequence continues at coordinate 12,884 of WYBB01000208.1, read as the reverse complement.
GCGATCGTCGAGCGCATCGTCGCCGGCGCGCCCGAGGGTACGCTCTTTCACCCGCACAAGAAGATCGATCGCCGGCGCCATTGGATCGGCTTCCTCTCGAAGCTGCACGGCGCGGTCACGATCGACGCCGGCGCGGTCAAGGCGCTGCGCGAGCGGCCGGCGAGCCTCCTGCCGATCGGCGTCGTCGCGGTGAGCGGCCACTTCGCCAGCGGCGACGGCGTCGAGATCCGCGGGCCCGACGGGGCGCTGATCGGACGCGGCCTCGTCGGCTACGACGCCGGTACGCTCGAGTCGATCCGGGGCTTGCGCAGCGACGCGGTCGCGGACAAGCTCGGGCGGAGCTTGATCGACCCGGTCGTGCATCGCAACGATCTCGTGCTCACCTGATCTCCAAGTCCGTAGACCCAGGTAGACTTCGATGCGCAGCCCGCCGCCCGTGCCGCCGCTCCGTGAGGACATCGCCGCGAAGAAGATCGGCGGGCGTATCGTCGCCGAGGACGCCCGCCGCCGCGTGCGCGTGCCGGTCGACGAGCTGACGCTCGCGGTGATGCAGGCGCTGGCCGACGGTCCGGCCGATCCGGACGAGCTCGCCGAGGCGATCGAGGCGCCGCGCGTCGAGCTCTGGCGCCGGGTCGAGCTCTTGAACCGCCACAACCTGCTCGAGACACCGCGCGCCGCCGAGCAGCTGCAGGTGCACGAGCTCAGCGCCGCGCTGGTCGAGACCGATCCGGCCGAATCGGGCGAGACGCCGCTCGGCTTTCACCCCGGGCTGGCGCATGGCTGCGTCGCCTGCGGCGGCTGCTGTCACGGCACCGACGTCGGCCCGCTGAAGGACGATGACGTCGCGAGGATCCGCGCGATCGACTGGCGCCCGCACCTGCCGGCCGAGGTCACGCCGGACGCGTGGATCGACGACGTGCCGGCCGAGCGCTCGCCGACCGGCCGGGCGATCCGCCTCATGGGCATGCGGCACGGACGCTGCGTCTTCCTCGGCGACGACAAGCTCTGCGTGATCCACAAGCACGCGGGCGCACAGCAGAAGCCGACGATCTGCCGGCAGTTCCCGTACACCTTCACGAAGACGCCGGGCGGGCGCATCGACGTGAGCTTCTCGACCGAGTGCCGCGCCTGGTGGAAGGCGCGCAACAACGCGGCCCCGCCGGCCGGGGACGCGTCGCAGCTCGCGGCGATCCGCACGCTCATCGCCGAGGGCGCGCCGATCCTCTCGCTGGCCGCGCCGATCGCGGTGGTCGACGGCGTCGACCTCGACCTGGCGAGCTGGGAGGCGCTGCGCGCCGAGATCCTGCGCGGGCTCGAGCGCGCCGAGCGCACCTCCGAGCTGGTGATGGCGGTGGTGGGGCCGCTGATCGCCGCGTTGGACGGGCTCGTCGCGCGTCACCGCGAGAGCGAGCTCTTCGCCACGCGCGCGGCCTTCCGAGTGCCCGAGCCCGATCCGATCGATCAGACGAGCCGCTTCCTGCAGACGCTCGAGCGCCTGCGCCAGACGCTGGTCGGCGGCATCGACGAGCTCGCGCGCCGCATGCGCGAGGCCGGCCAGCGCGACGAGGCGGACCGCGCGACGCGCATCGCCTGGGGCCTCGACGAGCTCCTGGTCGGCCGAGACCTCTCGGATCTCGTGCCCTTCGCGCACGCCGTCGCGATCTGGCGTGATCTGGCCGTCGCCAGCGTGCAGAGCCACGAGCCGGCGCGGCGCGGGGATCTGGCGCTCGGGCTGGCCACGCTCTCGCTCAAGCTGATGCTCGGCCCGACGCTGGCGGGGCTCTCGGCCCAGACGGCGCTGCGCGGGCGGGTGCACGAGCAGGAGGTCGTCGACGCGATGGTGCTCGTGACCAAGCTCCTGCGCGGCTCGGCCTTCGAGCGCCTGCTCGCCGGGGCGCGGCGCGATCTCGTCGCGGTCTTCGTCTGCGACGCCGCCACGCTGGCGCTCGGCGAGGCGCCTCGCCCCCTTCCGTCCTGGTTGGGCTGAGCGCGGTCCGCCGCGGCTGAACCAAACCGCCAGGAATTGCGTTGCGGGCTCCGATGGCCGGGGGTATGGTCCGCGGCCGCCTGCCCGGCAAACGATCGATACGATCCCATTTTGCGGAGGAACCGCCCGATGAAACGCTCTCTGTTGACGCTGTCCGTCGCCGGCCTCATGGCCTGTGGCGGCAAGAAGGTCGAACCGGCCACCGCCCCGACGTCTCCGGCCGCGGCCACCACGCCCGCGACGACCCCCGCTCCGACCGAGGCGGACGCCGCCGTCGCGCCGGCCCCGACCGACAAGGCCCCGAGCGAGCGCCCGCGCATCACCGGCCCGGTGGCCAAGGTCAACGGCGTCGACATCCCCAGCGCGGCCTTCTACGAGGAGCTCGACAAGATCACCGCGCGCGGCACCCAGATCCCCGGCGATCGCGTGGCGCGCATCGAGCAGAACATCCTCAAGCGGCTCATCGAGCAGGAGCTCATCAACCAGGCCGTCAAGGAGGCCGGGGTCGTCGTGCCGCCCGAGGAGATCCAGAAGGGCTTCGACGAATACAAGGAGCGCTTCCAGAGCGAGGAGCAGTTCCAGAACTACCTCAAGCACGGCAAGGTCACCAAGGAGTCCATCGAGCAGCGCATCCGCGAGCGCCGCTCCCTCGAGATGCTGCTCGAGAAGAAGGGCGAGATGGCGGTGACCGACGCCGAGGCGCAGGACTTCTACGCGAAGAACGAGCGCTTCTACACCGAGAAGGCCGGGATCCGCGCCTCGCACATCCTCATCAAGCTCGCCGAGAAGGCGACGCCCGAGGAGGAGAAGGCCGCGATGGAGCGCGTCAAGGAAGCCCAGGCGCGCATCAAGAAGGGCGAGGACTTCGACAAGATCGCCACCGAGATGAGCGAGGGCCCGGCCGCGACCAAGGGCGGCGATCTCGGCTTCTTCTCGCAGGGCCGCATGGTCAAGGAGTTCGAGGACGTCGCCTTCAAGATGAAGGTCGGCGAGATCTCCGAGCCGGTGCGCACGCGCTTCGGCTACCACATCATCAAGCTCACGGATAAGCGCGAGGACCGCAAGAAGGCCTTCGACGAGGTCAAGGATCAGATCGTCAAGAGCCTCCAGAACAAGAAGTTCTTCACCGAGCGCCGCAAGCTCCTGGCCGACCTCGAGAAGAGCGCCAAGATCGAGAAGTTCATCGCCGAGCCGGCGCCCGAAGCTCCCGGCGCGATGGAGCACCTCGGCCCCGGCGACGCGCCGACCGGTCACGAGGGTCACAACCATGGCCCAGGCGAGGGTCATGACCACGGTGGCGCAACCCCGCCGCCGGCTCCGGCTCCGGCTCCGGGTCAGCCCGCTCCGGCTCCGGCTCCGGCTCCGGCGCCCGCGCAGCCGACTCCGGCTCCGGCTCCGGCGCCCGCGCCGCAGTGACGCTGATCTCGTAGGGGCGGCCCTCGTGGCCGCCCGCTGTCGCACGCACGGATGACCCATGTCCAACTTCGCCACCCAGGGTCTTCAGTTCCGCGAGCCGCTCATCTTCGAGCGCTCGAGCCCCGGTCGTGAGGCCGCCTCGCTGCCGCGCTCGGCGCGGGAGGCGGCCGGCGAGGTGATGATCCCCGAGGCGCTCCTGCGCACCCGCGCGCCGAGCTGGCCCGAGGTCTCCGAGCCGGAGGCGGTGCGGCACTTCGTGCGCCTGTCACAGCAGAACTACGGCATCGACACGGGCTTCTTCCCGCTCGGCTCGTGCACGATGAAGTACAACCCGAAGATCAACGAGGACGCTGCGCGCCTCGAGGGCTTCGCCGAGCTGCACCCGCTGGCGCACCCGAGCTGGCTCCAGGGCGCGCTCGCGCTGTACTGGGAGCTCGAGCGGTATCTCGCCGAGATCACGGGACTTCCGGCCGTCACCCTGCAGCCGGCCGCCGGCGCGCACGGCGAATACACCGGCATGGCGCTCATGCGCGCGCACCTGATCGCGCGCGATGGCGACGCGCGCAAGAAGGTGCTGATCCCCGACACGGCGCACGGCACCAACCCCGCGACCTGCGCGATGCTCGGCTACGAGACCGTCGCGCTCAAGTCGTCCGATCGCGGCGTCTTGCGGCCCGAGGAGGTCGCGCGCGCGATGGCGCCCGACGTCGCCGGGATCATGCTGACGAACCCGAACACGCTCGGCCTCTTCGAGGAGCACATCAAGGAGGTCGCCGAGATCGTGCACGCGCAGGGCGGGCTGGTCTACTGCGACGGCGCCAACATGAACGCGCTGCTCGGGCGCGCGCGCCCAGGCGACATGGGCGTCGACGCGATGCACCTGAACCTGCACAAGACCTTCTCCACGCCGCACGGCGGGGGAGGGCCCGGCTCCGGTCCGGTCTGCGTGCAGGAGGTGCTCGCACCCTACCTGCCGATCCCGCGCGTCGAGCGTGACGGCGATCGCTTCCACCTTACGAGCGATCGGCCGCTGAGCATCGGCCGCGTCAAGGCCTACCTCGGCAACTTCGGCATGCACGTGCGCGCCTATACCTACATCCGCGAGCTCGGGCGCGAGGGGCTACTCGCCGCCGGCGAGATGGCGGTCCTCAACGCGAACTACCTGCGGGTGCGCCTGCGCGAGCGCTTCCACGTCGTGCACGATCGCACCTGCATGCACGAGGTGGTCTTGACCGACAAGCACCAGCGCAAGGCGGGTGAGGTCGAGACGCGCGACATCGCCAAGGGCCTCATCGATCGGGGCTTCCACCCGCCCACGACCTACTTTCCGATCTGTGTGCCCAACGCCCTGATGATCGAGCCGACCGAGACCGAGAGCAAGGAGACCCTCGATCGCTTCGTCGACGCGATGATCGACATCGACGACTTGTCGAAAGCCGATCCCGCCGCGATCAAGAGCGCGCCCCACCTGCCGCTGGTCGGCCGGCTCGACGAGACCCGCGCCGTGCGCAAGCCGATCCTGAGGTGGCGAGCACCCGGCGCATGAGGCTTCGATGAGGCTCTCCGTCGCGACGAAGATCTTCCTTGGCTTCGCCGCGGTCATCATCGCGTTCTCCGCCACCTCGGCCTTCACGCTCTACCGCATGAGCGCGCTCCGGCGCACGGTCACGGTGCTCTGGAAAGAGCTCAACCCGATGTCGAACCAGCTGCGCGCGCTCTCGCGCCAGCTCAAGTCGGCCGAGGACTTCCTCGCGCTCAAGCGCCCCAACGACGCGCAGTGGCTCCAGCAGGTGCTGCCGGCGCTCGAGCCCTTCGACGGGCCGCAGGGCTTCGCGCGCCTCGCCGAGCGCCTGGCGACGCTGGCGAGCTCCGACGACGTCAGCGCCGTCGACAAGCCCGAGCTCATGAACCTGGCCGAGAGCTTCCGCCGCTTCATCGCCGGGCGCGATCTCGCCGAGGCGATCGCCGGCGAGGACCTGCCGGAGGTGATCAAGAGCGGCGAGCCCGTCGACAACGCCGAGCTCTACGATCGCCTGGTGCGGCGCACGATCAAGGTCGCCGCGCTCGGTCAGCTCACGCCCGGCTCGCCCGAGACGCGCGCCGCCACGCGCGTCATCCGCAGGCTCAATCGCGAGGTCAACGACGCGGTGCGCGCGCTCGCCGTCCCGATCCGCCAGATCGATCAGCGCACCGAGAGCGACGAGCGCGGCACCACGCTCGCCGCCGGGCTCATCAGCGCGGGCGCGCTCATCATCTCGATCGTCATCCTCTTCATCGCGCAGCTCACGCTGCGCCCCATCCGCTCGCTGCGCGAAGGCGCGCGCAAGATCGCCGCCGGCAACTACGCCGAGCGCGTCGCGGTGCAGTCCTCCGACGAGATCGGCCAGCTCGCCGAGGAGTTCAACCGCATGGCCGCCTCGCTCGAAGAGCGCGACAAGGCGCTGGCGGAAAAACAGCGCGAGCTCCTGCAGGCCGAGCGCCTGGCCGCGGTCGGTCGGCTGGCGGCGCAGATCACCCACGAGGTGAGAAACCCGCTGAGCTCGATCGGGCTCAATACCGAGCTCCTCGAGGACGAGCTCGAGGCCCTGCCGGACCCGACGTCGGCCCAGAAGATGTTGCAGTCGATCTCCGCCGAGGTGCAGCGCCTCAAGGGGATCACCGAGCAATACCTCCAGCTCACGCGCTTTTCGGCCTCGCGCGCGCCGCCGCCCGGTGATGCCGCCGAGGCCGACGACGAGGACGCCGAGACCTTCGGCGTCACGAGCGCCCCGCCCGCCGAGCTCAGCACCGTCGCGCCGCTCGAGCGGAACGCGACCGATCTCGGCGAGCTGCTGCGTCGCTTCGCGACCTTCCTGCAACCCGAGGCCGAGCAGGCCGGCGTCACGCTGATCGTCGACGCGACGCCGCACGCCGCGGGCGGCCCGGCGCCGCTCGAGGTCGACGCCGATCAGTTGCGCCAGGCGCTGCTCAACCTGGCCAAGAACGCGCTCGAGGCGCTGCGCTCCACCGCGCCGCCGCGGCGGCTCGAGCTGGCGCTGCGCGCGACCGAGCGGGCGCTCATCCTGAGCGTGCGCGACAACGGTCCGGGGATCCCGGACGGGATCCAGGCGCGCCTCTTCCAGCCCTTCGCCACCGACAAGGCCCACGGCACCGGGCTCGGCCTCGCCGTCACCCGCGACATCGTGCACGCTCACGGCGGCGCGATCACCGTGCAGAGCCCGCTCGCCGACGGGCGCGGCACCGCGGTCGAGATCACCCTGCCTCGACCCGCGTGAGATCACGCCAGCGGATGCGTCGGCGACCACGCTCCGCGCGCCGCGGACCGCTCGGCTTGTGAGCCCCGCACGCTCGGGGTACAACCGTCAACCGCGACCACGGGAGTGTCGATGGAATTCTCGGTGATGACGTACAACATCAGGCTTGGGATCGAGAGCGATCTCAAGACCGTCGCCGACATCATCGGCGAGGCCGATGTGGTCGCGGTCCAGGAGATCGCCGTCGACTGGTACGAGGGCGACTTCGGCAACCAGCCCCAACTGCTCTCGCGCGCCAGCGGGCTCGGCCACGTACGCTTCGCCTCGGTGCTGACCACCGTGCCCGACTCCGATCCGCCGGTGCCACGCGTGGCTCCGACGCCGGACGATCGCCCGGGCTACGGGCTCGCGCTCTTCTCGCGCTTCCCGCTCGGCCCCTGGACGCGTCACCGCCTGCCCAAGCGCCAGGACGAGCAGCGCTGCATCCTGTCGGGCACGGTCGTCACGCCCAAGGGCCCGATCTCGGTGCTCGTCACCCACCTCTCGGTCAACCCGGTCGACCGCGCCGCCCAGATCCCCGCGCTCCTCCGCCACGCCCAGACGCAGGCCTCGCCGCTCCTGGTGATGGGCGACCTCAACGCCGAGGCCTCCGAGCTCGGCGGGCTCACGCCGTTTCTGCGCAACGCCGCCGGCGACGATCCGCACCCGACCTATCCCGCAGCCGAGCCCGATCTCGCCATCGATCACATCTACGTGACCAAGGAGATCGAGATCGTGACGCCGGCGCTGCCGCTGCCGCTCATGGGCAGCGATCACCTCGCGGTGATGGCGCGCGTCAAGATCTGAGCCGCGGTCTACCCCGACCGATCCTGAGCTGCTTCACGTCGATGCGCGTTGGCCGCGCGCGCGCGTCGAACGCCCGATCCGGCTGCGCCTTTCGCGCGTCGAGCGCCCGATCCGGCTGCGCCTTTCGCGGGGCGGGCGCCGAGGCGTCCGCCGTGCACTGCGTGCAGTGCGGAGCCTGGCCGCGCTTGATGAGCACGTGCCGCCAGCGCAGACCGAGCACGATGAGCAGCGTCGCCAGCGCGAGCGCGACCGGATCCTGCCAGGTGATCACGTCACACCTCCCAGGCCCAGCGCCGAGCCGATCTGATAGACGAGCACCGCCATCAGCCAGGCCAGCGTCGTCATGTAGCTGAACACGAAGATCGGCCAGCGCCAGGAGCGCGTCTCGCGTCGGATCGCGCCGAGCGTCGCCATGCACTGGCTGCAGAGCGCGAAGAAGACCATCACCGCCAGCGCCGAGAGCGAGGCCCAGGCCGGCGAGCCGTCTTCGTTCTTCGCGGCGCGCAGCCGCCCGGTGAGCCCCTCGTCACGACGCGTCTCGGCCGAGTCGAGCGACGCGATGTCGAACTCGCCCGGATCGACGTCGCCGACGCCGTAGAGGATCCCGAGCGTGGGGATCACCAGCTCGCGCGCCGGGAAGGCCGCCAGCACGCCGACGGTCGTGCGCCAGTCGAAGCCCGCCAGCGCGAAGAGGGGCTGGATGGCCTTGCCCGCTTCGGCGAGCAGGCTCTGCTCGCGATAGGCGGTGAGCTCGCGCACGTCGATGGCCGCGATCGCGGCCTCGTGCCCGGAGCGCGCGTCGTCGCCGGCGGCCCCTGCGTCGAGCACCAGGAGCGCGGCGCGGTGGGGCGCGCGCTCGGCCTCGTGCGCTTCGTGGATCGCCGCGGGTCGCGGGTAGTAGGACAGGATCCAGATCAGGATCGCCGTCACCATGATCACCGTGCCGGCGGTGACGACGAACTCGCGGATCGCGCTCCAGAGCTGGTGGAAGACCACGCGCGCCGCCGGTCGCTGGTAGACCGGCAGCTCCATCATCAGGACGGCGTGCGTGCCGCGCAGCCGCGTGCGCCGCAAGATCCAGGCGACGAGCGCGGCGATGGCGATCCCCATCGCGTAGAGCGAGAAGAGCACGATGCCGGCCTGCGAGGTCGGGAAGAACGCGCTGATCAAGATGATGTAGACCGGCAGCCGCGCCGAGCAGCTCATCAGCGGCAGGACCGCGATCGTCGCCAGGCGCTCGCGCTCGTTGTCGATCATGCGCGTCGACAGGACGGCCGGCACGGCGCAGGCGAAGCTCGAGACCATCGGCACGAAGCTGCGCCCGGACAGGCCGACCTTCGAGAGCAGGCGGTCGAGCAGGAAGGCGGCGCGCGCCATGTAGCCCGAGGCCTCGAGCAGCGCGACGAAGAGGATCAGGAGGATGATCTGCGGCAGGAAGACGACGACCGAGCCGACCCCGTTGACGAGCCCGTCGACGAGGAAGCTCTGCAGCGCGCCCTCGGGCACCGCGTCCCCGAGCCAGCGTCCGAGCGCGCCCTGGCCGCTTTCGATGAGATCCATCGCCGGCTGGGCGCCGACGAAGAGCGCCTGGAAGATCCCGAAGAGGAGCAGCGCCAGGATCGGCAGCCCGAAGACCCGGTGCAGCAAGACCGCGTCGAGCTTGTCGGTGAGCGTCGACGCGCGCGTCGACGTCACCCGGGAGACCTCCGCGACCAGCGCGTCGAGATCGAGCGCGCCCGGCGGCGCCGGTCGCGTGCGGCCGTCCTCGCCGTCCTGACAGGCGACCGCCAGCACGTCGATCAGTGCGCGCGCGCCCTGCCCGCTGAGCGCGTTGACCGGCACCACCGGGACGCCGAGCCGCGCCGCGAGCCGCGGCACGTCGACGTGCACGCCGGCGACGTCCTGCTTGGTGAGCGCGATGACGACGGGCTTGCCGAGCGCGTGGAGCTCGACGACGAGGTGCAGCTCGACCCCGAGCTTGCCGGCGTCGATCACCGCGCAGATCGCGTCGGGGCCGTCGCCCTCGCGCACCGGGCTCGTACCGTCGGCCGCGCCGCGCAGCCAGGCGAGCGCGACCTCCTCGTCGGGCGAGAGCGGCTCGAGCGAGGTGATCCCCGGCAGGTCGACGACGCGCAGGTGTTGCTCGCCGTGCCTGGCCAGCGCCTCGGCGCGCTCGACCGAGCTGCCCGGGAAGTTCACCGGGTGTTGGGTGCGCCCGGTCAGGTGCATGAGCAGCGAGGTCTTGCCTGCGTTCTGGCGTCCGACCAGCGCGATGGTCGGCATGCGGCGCTCGGTGCTCATCGCGGCGGCGCCGTGACGATCACGCGCCTCGCCTCGGCGCGCCTGAGCGCCAGGCGATAGCCGTGCAGGCGCACCTGGATCGGGTCGCCCAGCGGCGCCAGGCGATCGACGCGCACCTCGGTGCCGGGCCGAAAGCCGAGATCGATCAGGCGCCGCGCGATCGCGTCGCCGCCCTCGACGCCGCGCACGGTGACGACGCGACCCTGACGAAGTCGATCCAGCGTCGTCGTCGCTCGCTCGTCACCCGCAGGCTCGGTCTCGTTCGCGACCATCTCCGCCCCCTTTGAGCAGAATTGAGAGGCGTTTTCAAGAAGCACGCGCGCGGCCTGTTACCGTCACCCGAGCTCTCATGGGTCTCGCCGGGCACGCGACTTCCTCCGGCGCGGCGACGGAGCTCCCGGTCGCTCGCTGCCGTTGTCGGGTTCGCAGCGCCGCGCGGCGGTGTTACCCTGGCACCGGCAATCGCGCCCGAGGAGTTGAAGATGACCCAGGATCCCAAGGACCACGTCGTACTGACCACCGTGCCGGTGTTGCCGCTCGCGCAGCCGCTCGTCGACTTCCTCGGCGCCAACGGGGTCGTCGCCTTCACCTTCGAAGATGAGACCGGCCTCGACGCCGCCCGCGCCGTCGAGGTGCGCGTCGCCGCCGCCGACGAGGACACGGCCCGGACGCTGCTCGCCGACTTCTGGGCCGCCAACGAGGCCAAGGGCGACGAGATGTGATGATGTCGCGACGCCGCGCCTTCGCCTCGCTCATCGTCCTGGCGCTCCTCGCGCTCGGGGCGTGTGCCTCCGGACCCGCGCGCCGCGCGGTCGTCGTCGACTTCCTCTCGGTGCGCGGCGTCGAGGGCAACACCACCCCCGCGCTCGTCACCGTCGAGGACAACGACACCGACCGCATCCGCGTCGGCGTGCTCGAGGGCTCGGCGCTCCAGCTCTCCGGTCAGTGGCGCACCTCGGTCTGGCTCGCCGCGCTGCAGGCCTCGCTCGCGCTCGACCGCCCGCTCTCGGACTGGATCGTCTGGGTCGAGGCGATCCGCAACGGCGAGCGCTTCGACGGCCCTTCGGCGGGCGGCCTCCTCACGGCGGGGATCCTCGCGGGCATGACCGGGCAGAAGGCCAACCCGCGCTTCACCATGACCGGCACGATCAACCCCGACGGCACCATCGGCCCGGTCGGCGGGATCCCGCAGAAGTTCCAGGCCGCCATCCGCGCCGGCAAGACCACGCTCGGCTACCCGATGGGGCAGCAGATCGTCTGGGACATCGTCGCCAACCGCGAGATGGACATCCGCGCCATGGCGCAGAATGGCATCGAGGTCGTCGAGATCCCCGACGTCGAGGCGGCCTACGGCTACCTCACCGGGGTCACGCTGGTGCAGCCCAAGCCCGTGGCGCCGGCCGAGATGACGCTGCCTCCCAAGATCGAGAGCGCGCTGCGCATGCAATGTCAGCAGTGGCTCGCCAGCACCGAGACCACCTTCGGCGACTTCAACGCGCTCGGTCTCGAGGAGCCGGATCTGGCCCAGCGCTGGCGCGAGGTCGAGACCCTCTACGCGGAGACCAAGCGCTTCCTCGACGACGGCGAGGTCGCCGCCGCCTACGCCCTCGCGAACCAGCTCTTCATCGACGCGGACACCGCGTACCTGCGCGGGCGCGTCGTGCAGCACGTGCGCGCCGGCCGTTTCCAGGAGGCGAACAACTTCACCCAGAGCGTCATCGACAACGTCGACAAACGCCTGGCCGAGACCAGCGGCAAGATGAAGAGCGCGCTGGCGAAATCCGCGAACGATCTCGCCAGCCTGGCGGCGGCCTTCGAGGCGCTCGGCAGCGCCGTGCGCCACTTCTTCCGCGGCTTCGATCTGCGCAAGCAGAACCAGGCCAAGATCGACACCATCCTCGCCGGGCTCCGCGCCGGCCGGCTCAAGCCGACGCCCGAGCTCGCGCGTGAGCTGATCGAGCTCCTCGACCACGCGCTGGTCGAGGTCGCCGCCGCCAACGTGCACAACTTCGTCGCCGGGCAGAATCTCGACTTCCGGCCCGACGTGCGGCCCAACGCCCGCGAGATCCCGGCGAGCCGCGTGCAGCGCCTGGGCCAGCTCCTTCACACCGCGGGCAACGCCAATATCAGCTACTTCGAGCAGACGACCCTGACCGAGATCGCCAGGGCCCACGGCGTGACGCTCGATGTGGTCAAGGCCAACTTCGGCGATCCGACCTATCGCCTCCTGCACGACGATATTCGCGCGACCGCCGAGGTCGCCTTCATGAGCATCGTCGGCGAAGGTCCGACCCTCGACATGGTGCGCCTGGCCGGCGCCCTCTCGGCCTACGTCGACGCGGCCGTGCTCATCGCCAAGTACTACTCGCTCGAAGGGGTGACCAACGACCGCGGCGAGATCCAGTCACTCGGTCGCGGGCACGTGCTGCCGCGCATGCTCGAGCTCGCCGAGACCAAGGCGCGCATCCACGCCGCGCGCGCGAAGAAGCTCGCCGGTGAGATCCCGGTCGCGGCGCGCATGGCCTACCAGATCGGACGCTCGTGGCAGATGGCGCCCTCGATCCCCGCGCGCATGCAGGCGCTGCAGCAGTTCTGGCGCGCCTCGATGCTCTCGCAGATGGCGGTGCTCCTCAATCGTTGAGTTCTTGCTCGCGCCGCGGGTATGATCAGCCCCTCTTCGGCTGTGCTGCGCGGGCTGGAGGCCGGGTTCAACACGTTTCGCCCCTTCGTGGGTGGTGTCAGACGTGGGTGGCGGCTCGGGGGGGGGGGGGGGGGGGGGGCGCGCCCCCCGCCCGCCCCCCCCCCCCCCCGGGGGGGGGGGGGCCGCCCGCCCCGCGCCCCCCCCCCCCCCCCCCGACTCCGGCCACCCAATATTGCAGCCCCCCCGATCCGACGCAGGCGGCCGCGCGAAGTGGGAGAGGTCGACCGCGACCTCGTGGAGCTCCGACGCCCCCACGGGGGCGACGGAGCGGAACGGGGAGCGGTTGGCCTCCCCACGAGCGCGAGCCGCCACCCACGTCTGACACCACCCACGAAGGGGCGAAACGTGTTGAACCCGGCCTCCAGCCCGCGCAGCACAG
>WYBB01000038.1 GCA_011526585.1 Deltaproteobacteria bacterium | reverse complement strand
TATCGCGCGACGCACCCGCCGCGCTGGCGCGACCTGAACCTGGCGGGCGCGGCGTTCCCCGCGTTCCTCGACGGGCGCGGGCTCGGCTTCGAGGCGGCGCTGGCGCAGCTCGAGTGGGAGATCTTCGCGGCGGCGGTGCACGCGGCGACGCTGGATGGGAGCGGCGCGGGGCCGCGGGTGAACCCGACGCTCAGCCTCTTCGAGACCTGGTATCCGGTGGTTCCGTTCCTGGCGCTCCATTCCGATCCGAGGACGATCGATGGGAGCGCGGCGCGACCGGCGCGCCTCGCCGTGCCGGAGGTGGCCGCGGTCTGTCGGCGACCGGAGCGCGACATCGTAGCGTTCCACCTGCTGGACGCGGCGTCGGCGCGCGCGCTGGAGACCCTGGCGCGGGGGGAGGTCCCCGATGACCGCGACCTCTTTCAGGCGCGCGAGATCGGCGTCGTGATTTGATCCGAGCTATCATGCGCACGTGGAACTCGAACGTCATCGGCTGTTCACGGACGAGCTGCGCCGGATCCTCGAGGCGCGGCCCGAGGTCCTGGGCCTGGTCGCGCTGGGATCGATGGCCGAGATCGGCGAGCTGCCCGACGCCTACTCCGACCACGACTTCTTCGTGATCGCCCGGCCCGACGCGGCCGAGGGGCTGCGCGACAGCGACGACTGGCTGCCGGCGCGATCGCGGCTGGTGCTGCGCTTTCGAGAGACGGCGCACGGGGGCAAGGCGATCTACGACGACGGACACCTCGTCGAGTACGCGGTCTTCACGCCGGACGAGATCGCGCTGGCGCGGGTCAACCGCTATCGGGTGATCTTCGATCGCGCGGACGTCGCCGAGCGCATGCGCGCGGTGGCGGAGGAGACGCGCGCGCGGATCGTGCGCGAGGCGCCCGACGATGGCTGGCTCGTCGGGCAGCTCCTGAGCGAGATCCTGGTCGCGGCGCTGCGCGAGGCGCGCGGTGAGCACCTGAGCGCGAGCCAGCGGCGCGCGGCGGCGGTGAGGCACCTGCTGGCGCTGATCGCGCGGCACGTGCCCGCAGCACCCGGGGCCCGCGCCGACGATCTCGATCCGACGCGGCGCGTGGAGTCGACACACTCCGTGATCGCCGAGCGGCTGTACGAAGGAGAGCGTGCGTCGGCGCGCGCCCACCTCGAGGCGATCCTGGCGATCGGCGAGACCGCGCTGGCGCCGCGGATCGCGGGCTGGCCGTCGGCGGCGTGGCGCGCCGTCGAAGGACGGGTCGCCGCGGTCCTCAGCTGCTGAGCGGGTCGATGCGCAGGCTGTCGACCCAGAGCTCGCCGGACTCGCGCCCGTCGATCTGGAGCTCGACCCGCAGGCGCATATCCTCCTTCAGCTCGAACGGGGGCGCGTGATCCTGCCAGACGTCGGTCGGTGTGATCGGCAGCGTGGCGAGCGAAGCGCCGCTCGCGTCGTCCCGCAGCGCGATGGTGAGGGTGCGCTGGCCGGTGGCTCGGGTGGTGAGCGCGAGCGCGTAGGCGCCGGCCGCGAGCGATAGCGGCCGCGAGGCGATGAAGGCGTCGTCGCTCGGCTGGCGGTTGCGGGTCTTCAGCGCCGGCAGCGCGGGCCCGGCCCACACGGGGTTGTCGTCGATCTCGACGAGGGTGTCGGAGGTCGCCTCGATCACCCAGCAGCGCAGGCCGAAGTCGAAGCCGCCGTCGGGCACGCCGCCGCGGGTCGCCCAGGTCTCGCCCAGGCACGGATCGGCGCCGAGGTCGACGAGGTGCACGCCGTCGAGCCAGAGCGCGCCCGGACCTTCGGCGATCGGCTCGAGCCGGACGAAGGCCGTCGCGTCGGGGGCGAGCTCGAGGGGTGCGTCCCAGCGCATGACGACGCGGGACCAGTCCTCGCTGAGCGGGTGCGCGCGCTCGGTCGGGAAGCCGCCGGCGCTCTCGGCGCCGAGCGCGATCCAGAGGGCGGCACCGTCGCTCCGGGCCCAGAGCGTGAGCTCGTAGCCGTGGCCCGCCAGGAGCGGGGTCGAGCGCTGGGCGAGGACCGGACCGAAGCCGGGTTCGCCGAGATCGTGATCGATGCGCAGCGAAGGCGGCGAGGCGTCGCTCGGGGCGTCGAGGTCGTCGGCGAGGAAGCGGCCACTGCCACCCTGCTGCGCGGCGACGGCGATCCAGCAGGCGGTGCCGGCCTCGAGCTCGCCGTCGGCGAGGAGCTCGCCGGGTGCGGCGGTGCACTCGAACGGACCGAGGTCGATCAGGCCGAGCTCGTCGACCCAGACCGTCGAGTCCTCGTCGAGGTAGCCGAAGAGGATCGCGGGCGTGGCCCCGAGCCGCGTGCGCTCCGGCGCCAGCGAGAGCTCGTAGCGTCGCCACTGGGAGTTGAGCTGGAGGATGTGGCTCGCCGCCGAGTCCCCGCTGCCGCCGAGCGCGATGAGCGGTCGCGGTGCCGCGGCGCGCGCCCAGAACGACATGCGGTAGGCGTGGTGGCCGGAGAGATCGACGGCGTCGTACTCGAGCGCGGTGATCCAGGTGTCGGCGTAGAAGAACGGCTCGGCGCGGAGCGCGGGGGCGTGGCCGGGGCGCGCGCCGATCTCGTCGCTGAAGACACCGGCGCCGGGCCGGTCGGGAGGTTGGGCCAGCGGGATCCGCCAGCAGCTCTCCCCACCGCCCGCGAAGGCGCCGAGCTCGCCGTCGGCGAAGAGCTCGTCGCCGGGGCCGAGGCAGGGCACGTCGCGCACGTAGATCGCGATCGTCACGCAGCTCGTCGGGGTGTAACAGAGCGCCGCCTCGCCGCGCTCGGCGCCGCCCTCGACCGCCACGGGCGATGGGCCGCCCGGAAGCCCGCAGGCAAAGCCGACGGCGCCTCCGATCGCGCCGGCGAGATCGGGTCCCGCGGGGGGTGAAAGGCCACAGTCGATCGTGTCGGGCTGCTCGTCCGTGGTGCCGGTGAACCACACGCCGGGCAGCGAGCTCTGCGCGTCCCATGACCAGGGGGCGAGCGTCGGCGCCGTGCGGATCCAGCTGCCGTCGTCGCGCACGAGCAGGTACTGGCGGCGCGGGGTGGGCGCGATCGGGGCGCGCTCGAGCCAGGCGTGCCAGGTCGCGTCGAGGTGCGTCCAGCCGCCGTTGGCGACCTCCATGAGGCACTCGACCGCGAGCGCCGGCTCGGGGCCCTTGTCGTCGGGATCGATCAGGTAGGGTCCGCTCGGGCGGCTGCGGTCGGCCTCGAAGACCGCGCCGCACGACCAGGCGCCGCGCTCGATCGTACAACCATTTGGATCTACAACGGAATCCTGTGGGTCGTTCTCATCGGTGATGCAGTCGCCGTCCTGGTCGGCCAGCGCGCTCTCGAGCGCGTCGGGCTTGCCGTCGGCGTCGCGATCGCGGTGCGCGAGGGTCGTGAGATCGATCTCGTCGGGGTCCTCCTTGCCGTCGCCGTCGGTGTCGGCGGACAAGGGGTTCGTGCCGAGCGTCTGCTCGAGCCCGTTGGAGAGCCCGTCGCCGTCCTCGTCGGCGTCGGGATCGAGGCAGCGCGACTCGACGCAGAGCCCGCTCTGACACTGGCTGTCGCTGTCGCAGGTCGCGCCCAGCGGGCGCTTGGCGTCGTCACCGCAGCCGAGGACGAGGGCGCACAGCGAGGCGAGCCGAGCGAGCGGAAATGCACCACCAGACCACGAAGTCGCGACCTGCATCGCCAGTCTCCCTGCGGGCGCGCCGTCGGGGCCCGCCGCGCTCATGGCTCGTGCATGCGCCATGCCGCGACCGGGTTGCGTAATCGCGGTGGCCTTGGAATGGTGCACGTCGATGAGCGATCACGACGACGCTGGCGCCACGCCGAGCCCGCCCGAGCCCGCGGGGCTGCTTGCGACCTGGTCGGTGAGCCCGCTGCGCGTGCCGGCGGCGCTCACGCCGGACACGGCCGCGCCCGAGGATCCGGACGTGCGCAGCATCCTCGCGCTCGGCTCTGCGCTCCTGAGCTACGGCCTGCCGGCGCATCGCGTCGAGGAGTCGGTGCTGAGGCTCGCGTGCGCGCTCGGGCGCACGAGCTCGGTCTTCGGGCTGCCGACGGCGCTGATGATCACCGTGCGCGACGAGCGCGGGGCGGACACCTTCACCGCGCGCGCCGAGCCGAGCACGATCGATCTGGCGAGGCTGGACGCGCTGCACGCGCTGGTCGCCCGGGTCGAGCGCAAGGAGCTGACCGGGGCCGAGGTCGAGGCGGCGATCGCGGCCGTGTTGGCAACCCCGCGGCGCTTCCGGCGCTGGCTCGAGCTCATCGCGGTGGCGCTGGTCGCGCTCGGCGGCACGCTGATGCTCGGGGGCACGCTCGCCGACTCGGCCGCTTCGGCCGGGCTCGGGCTCGTCGTCGGGGGGCTCCTGTGGATCGGCTCGGTGCGCCCGGCGGTCTCGCGCGTGGCGCCGATCGCCGGGGCGGTCGCGGTGACCGCCGCGAGCTGCGCGCTCGGGCACCTCGGCCTGATCGAGCACCCGATCGTCGCGGCCTTCGCCGCGCTCTTCGTGCTCCTGCCCGGCATGATGCTCACCCTGGCGATGACCGAGCTGGCGACCGGACACCTGGTCAGCGGCACCGCGCGCAGCGTCGGCGCGCTCGTCGTCTTCCTGCAGCTCGGGCTCGGCGTGCTGCTCGGCCTGCGCCTCGGGCGCGTCGATCTCCTCAGCGCCGAGGCGATCGCCCCCGCCGAGCTCGTGCCCGCGTCGCTCGGCGCGCTGCTGCTCGCGTCGGGCTTCGCGGTCCTGCTCTCGGTGAGGCCGCGCGATCTCCTGCACACCTTCCTCGTCAGCGCGCTGGCGTTCTCGGTGTGTCGCGCCGCCGGTGACTGGCTCGGCCCGGAGAGCGGAACGCTCCTGGCGGCAACCGCGGTCGGCCTCTACGCGCACGCCTTCGCGCGCCGGCGCGGGCGCCCCTCGAGCACGCTGACGTTGCCGGGCGTGGCGATGCTGGTGCCTGGCTCGATGGGCCTCTTGTCGGTCTCGGCCGCGGCGCTGCACGATCCGACCCGGGCCTTCGACGTCGGCTTCCAGATGATCATGATCGTCATCGCGCTCTCGACGGGGATCCTGCTCTCGGCGGCGGCGCTGCCTCCACGCACCGCGATGTGATCCCCGGCGCTCAGTGGCCGGCGCCGATACGGCTCGGGCTCTGTACGAGCTCCAGGCGCAGGAGCTTGGCCGCCTGCCCGTCGCCGAGCTCGAAGCCCGCGCGCTCGTACCCGGCGAGCACGACCGAGACCTGGCTCGAGAGCCCGGGGCGCCATTGCACCGTGATCGGGCTCGTGCCGATCGCGCGCCCGTCGATGAGGACCTCGGCGCCGGGCGGTTCGGTGAGGAGGAGCGCGCGGTGCAGCTCCTGGGGAGGCTCGAGCTCGGGCGCGGGCTCGGGTGAGGTGGGCTCGGCCGCCATCGTCCGGGCGGGATGCACGCGCGGCGCGCGTGCGCGTCGCTGCGGGTCGGGGGTCGCGATCGCCGCGACGTCGGCGGGCGGCGCGTCAGCGGGCAGCGCGCAGATCCCTGCGGTCTGGTCGGGCTCCGCGAGGGCGCAGAGCATG
>WYBB01000207.1 GCA_011526585.1 Deltaproteobacteria bacterium | reverse complement strand
TCGAAGGCGAGCTCGAGCGCGACGCCCGGCATGACCTCGCGCACCGGCGTGCCGTCGTAGCCGCGCGAGCTCACCGCCGCGACCTCGAAGCGCGCGTGCGCGCTCAAGAGCTTGAGGAGCTCGGCCCCGACGTAGCCGCGCGCGCCGATCACCGCGACCTTCTTCTTCTCCGTCGTCATCGTCGTCGTCACCCGCTCAACCCTCCGCGATCGCGTGGCTCCGCAAGGACGGCGGCATCGCCAGCGCGCGCCCGATGCAGTCCTTGATCTCGTCGAAGCCGTCGAGCCCGTACCAGAAGACGACCCAGCGATCGTCGCGCAGGCTGCCATCGCACTTGGTGAAGTACCAGGGGTTGATCTGGTGGTTGTCGACGCGCGAGCGCCAGAAGAGCTTGGGGTTGTCCTTGCGCAGCCGCTCCCAGAGCGACGCCGCCAGCCCCTCGCCCTGCGCCTTCGAGGTCACCGCGAACTTGTCGAGGTAGGGGATCTCGCCCTCGTCGGTGAGGATCGCCGTCGCCCGATAGGACTCGGTCACGTAGACGCGCGTGAACTCCTTCTTGTCGAAGTAGTCCTCGACCAGCACGCGCTGGAACGAGCTCTCGAGGAGGCCCTGCAGGCGCGGCAGATCGACGCCCTGGAGTCCCTCGAAGACCAGCACGCGCTCGCCCTTGCGGATGAGCGTGCCCGAGCCACGGTGGGTGAAGAGCTCCTTGGGCAGCTCGCGCGGCGAGGTGATCGCCACCGACGACGAGAGCGGCAGCTCGTCGATGAGCGCCTTGACCTCCTGGATCTTGAGGCGCATGCCGCCGCTGACCCAGGGCGCGCTCATCAGCGTGTCGAAGTCCTCGGCGAGGTTGATCGCCGAGATCAGCTGTCCTTCGCCATCGAGCAGGCCGGCCGTCGGCGTGAGGAAGATGATCTTGTGCGGCTCGAGCTTCTTGGCGAGGTGGCGCGTCGCGGTGTCGGCGTTGATGTTGAGGAGCTGGCCGGTGCGGCTCTCGCCGAGGCTCGAGAGCACCGGGATGTCGCCGGCGCGGATCGCCGACTTCACCGGCTCGAGGTCGACGTCGCTGACCTCGCCGACATAGCCCATCGTCTCCATGTCGCTCAGGGTCGCCTCGAAGACCCCGGTCGGGATCGGGCGCGCGCGCGTGCCGTTGTCCTCGAGCGCGTCGCAGATCTGGTGGTTCACGCGCGTGAAGACCTTGCGCGCCATGCGCAGCGTCTCGGCGTCGGTCACGCGCAGGCCGTCGACGAAGGTCGGCTGGTGACCCTCCATGCGCAGAGCCTCGGAGAGCTGCTCGCCGCCGCCGTGGATCACGATCGGGTAGAGTCCCACCCGCGACAGGAACGACAGCGACGAGACGAGGTTGTCGAGATCGTCGCGGATGATGCCGCCGCCGACCTTGATCACCGCGAACTTCGTCGAGTCCACCTCGGCGTATTGCTTGAGGTATTGCTCGACCTCCCGCTGCGAGCCGAGCGTGCGCAGGAGCTGCGAGATCAACGTGCGCGTATCGTCCACCTGCGTCGTCCTCCCCGTCGTCGGCCGTCAGTCGCGCGTGCTGTAGGTCCAGAGCAGCTGGTGCATCAGCGCCTTCTGCACGTGCAGGCGGTTCTCGGCCTCGTCGATCACCATCGAGCGCGGCGAGTCGATCACCTCGTCGGTCACCTTCACGTTGCGGCGCACCGGCAGGCAGTGCGAGAAGAGCGCGTCGTTGGTCTTCGCCATCTTGTCGCCGTCGACGATGAAGTGCTTGTACTTGTCGCGGATCGGCTTCTCGTCGTCCCAGCGGCCGAAGTAGGGCAGCGCCCCCCAGCTCTTGCAGTAGACGACGTCGGCGCCGCTGTACGCCTCGGCGATGTCGTAGCTCACCTCGAACGAGCCGCCGTTGCCGGCGACGTTGTCGCGCGCGGCCTCGAAGTACTGCTCGTCGAGGTGGTAGATCGGCTCGGGGCAGAGCAGGGTCACGTCCATGCCGAACTTGGTCGCGATCTGCAGCGCCGAGTTCGCGACCGCGGTGTTGAGGCCCTTGGGGTGGTAGGTCCAGGTCAGGAGGTACTTCTTGCCGCGCAACCCCTGCGCATCCTTCACGCCGAGCCGATCCTGCACGGCCAGCATGTGCGCCAGCTCCTGGCACGGGTGGGTGATCGTCTCGAGGTTGATCACCGGCACCTCGGCGTACTTCGCCGCCTGCTTGATCACGCGGTCCTGGCGATCGACCGACCAGTCCTTGAACTTCGGGAAGGCGCGCAGCGCGATGAGGTCACAGTAGCGCGAGAGCACGCGCGCCACCTCGGCGATGTGCTCCTCGGCGTCCTGATCCATGACCACCCGGTCCTCGAACTCGATCGGCCAGGCGCCCTTGCCGGGCTCGAGCACGAGCGCGTGGCCGCCCATCTGCTTGATGCCGAGCTCGAAGCTCGAGCGCGTGCGCAAGGACGGGTTGAAGAAGAGGAGCGCGATCGAGCGCCCCGCCAGGCGCGGCTCGAAGCGGCTCTGCTTGAGCCAGCGCGCGTCGTCGAGCAGGCTCTGCAGCTCGGCCTGCGTCCAGTCCTGGGTGGTGATGAAGTGTCGCATCGGGGCTCCCGGCGAGGTCGGTCACGCCGCCGTATCGCCCCAACGCGCGCAAATATCAACGCTCCTGCATGTCGAAGCGCGGGATCGGCTCGGCCGCGATCTTCGGCGCCGGCCCGCGCAGGCGTGCCGGATCGTGCGCTGCGCTCAGCACCTCGGGCCTGAGGTACAGGATCTGGTGCATGCGCGCGACGAATGCCTCGGCGAGGCGCGAGAAGCGCGCCCCGACGAGGTCGAGCCGGAACGCCGCCATGCGCGTGCCGTCGCCGTAGGGCAGGGCCACCGCCTTGGGCCCGAACCAGACCGTGCCCTCGAGCACCGAGGGCAGCCCCTGCGGCGCCTGGCCCTCCATGAACGCGAGGTGCGAGAAGACGTCGGGCAGGAGCTCGATCGTCGTGCCCTGCTCGGTGATCTTCTGCGCCTTGGCGGCCAGGATCTGCGCCGTGCGCAGGTAGGTGATCAGCGCCTTGACCCCCTGCTCCGACGCGCGAAACGCGGGGTTGCCCGGCACGATCACGAAATCGTGGGTCGGCCCCTCGGCCGCGCCGACGGCCTCGCTCGAGCGCTCGCGCACCACGCCGAAGGTCGCCGGCGGGGCACCGCGCCGCTTGAAGACCGTGCGCGGATCGATCGCGACCTCGGGCGCGCGTGGCCGCTCCGCCGGTGGCGGCGACTCGTCCTGCCAGACGCGGTCCGGGTCGCGCGCCGGCACGACGCGCCTGAGCGGCTCGGGCGGCGGCGCGGGCGCCGCGACCTCCGCGGGCGGCGGTGCGCGCTGCATGAGCTCCGGCGCACACCCGAGCAAGAGCGGCCGCGGCCCCTGGAAGGTCAGGAGCAGGACCCGCGGACCGACATGACCGAGGAGCAGGGTCGCCATCGCACTTCATGGAGTAGCCCGCGCGCGCGCGCTTGTCATCCTATCGACCGGTGCACCTGCAGCACAGTGCTGGTCAGCGGCCACGCAGCGCGCCGGCCTCACTCTTGAGCTGCGCGATCAGGAAGTCGAGGACCGCCCTCACGCGCGGCGTCGCGCGCAGATCGCGGTGCACGGTGAGCCACAAGGTCTCGTGTGGCGGGTCGGGCATCGGCAGGTGCTCGAGCTCCGGCTCGACGTCGCCGAGGTAGCGAGGCAGGACGGCGATCCCCGCGCCGGCCCTGGCCGCGCCCACGAGCGCCACCGCCAGCGGGCTCGTGAAGATCGGCCGCACCGCCTGGCCGGCGAGCCGGGCGAGCCAAGCCATCTCCACGTCGTCCGCGGACGAGCCTAGGATCGGCCGCGCGGCGAGCTCGACCGCGCCGCGCAGCGGGTAGCGCGCCAGGTAGCTGCGCGCCGCGTAGAGCCCGTAGCCGAGCTCGGCGCCGCGCCGCACCACCAGAGCCTTGTCGTCCGTGCGGAAGAAGCGCACCGCGACCTCGGCCTGGCGCTTGCCGAGATCGCGCACGCTGCCGCTCGGGTCGAGCTCGATCTGCAGGCCCGCATGCTGGCGCGAAAACGACGCCAGACGCGGCGCCAGCCAGGCGACGCCGAAGCTCTCGGGCGCGGTGACCTTGACCGTGCCGGCGAGCTCGCCCTGCTCGGCGCTGGCCCGGCGCTCGAGCGCGCTGACGGCGTCGTCGACCCGCTGCAGCGACTCGAGCAGGTGCTCGCCCTCGGCGGTCAGCGTGAGCCCGCTGGTGCTGCGCGCGAAGAGCTTCGCGTCGAGCGCACGCTCGGCCGACGCGACCCGTCGCCCCACGGTGGTGTGCTCGACGCCGAGCTCGCGCGCCGCTGCCGACGACCGTGCGCTCGACCGCCGAGGCCATCGCCACCGTCGACCGCGAGGAGCTCGAGGCCGGCGAGCACGAGGTCATCGTCTACGCCCCATCGGCGGGGCGTTGTGGGCGCTCCAGCGAGCCGCGCGTGCTCGTCGTCGAGTAGGCCCGACGGGCGCTGCCTAACGCCGGAGCGTCATGACGCCGACGAACCTGCCATCCCCATCGAGCACGTCCCCGATCAGGTGATCGGCCCGCGCGTAGAGGCGCACGTGTCCGCTGGCGCCGCCCGCGAGCGTGAGCGGCAGCGACACGACGCCGGGCTCGGGCGCGAGCGCGGCCTCCTGATCGGGGGCGAGGCCGACGACCTCGCAGCCGGTGCAGGCCGAGAGGTGCGCGGTGGTGAAGCCGTCGTCCTCCCAGCCGATCGCCACGCTGAAGCGCGCCTCCTGGCCGTCGGCCTCGAGCCGACCCTCGTGATGGCCGAGCAGGTGGTCGTGGCGGATCGACAGGCAGTAGCCCTGCACGGCGAGGTGATCGATCGGCTGGAGCGGTGGCGCGGCGGTGTCGGCCGCGCCCGCCTCGGCCCGCGCCGGGGCCTCGAAGCGGGTCAAGAAGCGCATGACGCCCCAGACGACGTAGCCGACGCCGCGCTCCAGCGGGGCGCAGGACGCGCTGCGGGTGTCGCAGGCGTCGACCTCGCACGAGAAGGGCGGGTCCTCGAGGCCGCTGATGTCGCGCAGCTCGAGACCGAAGCCGGACTCGGCGAGCGTGAGCGCGCGCTGGCAGGAGCACGCGCCGTCGTCGCAGCTCGGCCCGAACTGGGGCTCGGCGGCGCCGACGAAATAGACGGTCGACTCGCCCGAGGGCCACATCCACTGCGCCTCGTAGGCGGACATCGCCCAGTCCTGGCGGCACATCGTGTCGCAGTGGCGGTCGCGCGGACCGGTCGTGCAGATCCCGTCGGCGCCGCAGGTGTCGGGCGTGCAAGGGTCGCCGTCATCGCACCAGCCGCCGAAGTTGCAGGGCTGGCAGCCTTCGCGCCAGCGGCTGTTGTCGCAGCGCATGAGGCCGCACTCGTCGAGCGCGCAGACGTCGTCGGTGCAGGGGTTGTCGTCGTCGCAGTGGGCCGCGGTCTGGCAGGCGCCAAACGGGTTTCGCGGGACGAAGATGCAACCCTCGGCGGTGCACAGATCCTCGGTGCACCAGTCGCCGTCGTCGCAGAAGCCGCCGCACGGGTTTTCGGTGATCTCGGCGTCGAAGGTCGGGTCGGGCGGGAGCGCGCCTCCGTCTTCACCACACGCGATGAGCGGTGCGAGGGCGACGGCGACGAGAGCGGGGGCGAGCGAGCGCATCATGCGGCGCAGTTGAGCACGGATCGTGCCAGGCGCGCACGCCCCTGGACGCTCGGCGCGATCGGTGAGGGAGCGGTCCAAAGTGCCTCACTGTAAAGCCGGTAGACGCACCTCACACGCGGCTCATGAACGTGGCGAGCGGGATGAGCCAGAGCCAGGCGATCACGACCCCGAGCGCGCGCAGGACGT
>WYBB01000037.1 GCA_011526585.1 Deltaproteobacteria bacterium | reverse complement strand
TCGCGGGCCGCCGCGATCCGCCCGCAGGCGTGCTCGCCGACGTGCGCTCACTCCTGTCGTCACCCGACCTGACGCTCGTCAACGTCGAGGGCCTCTTCCTCGCCGCCCCCGCGCCGGCCTATCGCGAAGCCCGCCTCGAGATCACCGCCTCACCGCATTACGCCGCCGCCCTCGCCGAGGCCGGCGTCGATCTCATCGGCACCGCCAACAACCACGCCTGGGACGCCGGCGCCGCCGGCGTCACCGAGCACCTCGCGCACCTCGCGCCGCTGGCGATCCCGACCTTCGGCAGCGGCGCCACCGAGGACGCCGCCTACGCGCCGCGCCGCGAAGCGAGCGCCGTCGGCTGCCTCTCGTTCATCCCCGCCACGCTCAAATCCAACCGCCCGGCGCGCCCCGGCGCCCACATCGCCTTCTACGGCCCGCGCGCGCCGCGCCCGCTCGACGCGCTCACGACCCTCGTCACCACCGAGCGCGCCGCCGGCTGTGCGCCGGTCGTCTACGTACACTGGGGCCGCGAGGCGCGCCCCTCCCCCGACGCGAGCGTCGTCACGACCGGCCACGCGCTCGTCGACGCCGGCGCCGCGCTCGTCGTCGGCCACCACCCGCACGTGCTCCAGGGCGTGAGCTGGCGCGGCGACGGCGCCATCGCCTGGAGCCTCGGCAACTTCGTCTTCACCAACCGCGACCCCGACAAGCGCAGGAGCGGTGTGCTCGTCGCGAGCTTCACGCCGGGCGCGCGCGATGAACCACCGCGCCTCGCCGCGCTCGCGCTCGCGCCGGTGACGATCGATCGACGCACGCTGCGGCCCCGCCCGGCCACCACGCGCGAGGCGCGCGATCACCTCACCACCCTCGGCGCGCGCTCGCGACCCTTCGCGACCTCGGTGCACCTCGACGCCCGCGGGCTCCTCGTCTTCGAGCCGCCTCGTTGACGCGAGCCTGCGGACCAGCTCAGCGCTCGTAGGCGAGCACCGACTGAAGCCAGCGCTCGACCTCGCCGATCGACATGCCCTTTCTGCGCGCGTAGTCCTCGACCTGGTCGCGCCCGAACGGCCCGGCGGTGAAGTAGTGGCTCTCGGGGTGCGACAACCAGAACCCCGACACGCTCGCCGCCGGCGACATCGCCAGGTGCTCGGTCAGGTGCATGCCGACCCGCGCGGCGCCGAGCAGCTCGAAGATCGCGAGCTTGTCGGTGTGGTCCGGGCAGGCGGGGTAGCCGGGGGCCGGGCGGATCCCGCGGTAGCGCTCGCGGATCATGTCGTCGAGCGCGAGCGCCTCGTCGGGCGCGTACCACGCGCGGCGACCTTCGCGGTGCAGCCACTCGGCGGCCGCCTCGGCCAGGCGGTCGGCGAGCGCCTTGACCATGATCGCGTTGTAGTCGTCGTGGTTCTTCTCGAAGGCGGCGACGCGCTCGGCGACCCCGTGGCCGGCGGTCACCGCGAAGAGCCCGACCCAGTCGGGCGCGACGTCCAGCGGCGCGACGAAGTCGGCGAGCGAGGTGTAGCTCGCCTGGTGCTCGGCGTCCGAGGGCCGCTCCTTCTGCTGGCGCAGCATCGGCATGCGCCGGAGCTCGTGCTGGCGGGTCTCGTCGGTGAAGAGCACGAGGTCGTCGCCGTCGCGGTTGGCCGGAAAGAAGCCCCAGACCGCCTTGGCGGTGAGCTGGGCCTCGCTGACCAGCACCCGCAGGAGCTGCGAGGCGTTGTCGAAGAGCTCGCGCGCCGCCGCGCCGACGGTCGGATCGTCGAAGATCTCCGGGTAGTGGCCCTTGAGCTCCCAGGTGGCGAAGAACGGCGTCCAGTCGATGTAGTCGACGAGCGTCGCAAGCGGGATCTGCTGCTCGACGCGCACGCCGGTGAAGGCCGGGCGCGCGGGCCTGGCCTCGCCCTCGAAGCTCACGACCTTGTGCTGCGCGCGCGCGCGCTGATACGGCACCAGCGGCACCTCGCGGCGCTGCGCGTAGCGGCGCCGGTCCTCCTCGAGGGCCGCGGCGTTGTCGGCGAGGAAGCGCTCGCGCGTCTCCTGCGAGAGCAGGTTCGTCACCACCCCCGAGGCGCGCGAGGCGTCGAGCACGTGCACGACCGGGCCCGTGTAGGCCGGCGCGATCTTGACCGCCGTGTGCTTGCGCGAGGTCGTCGCGCCGCCGATGAGCAGCGGCGTCGTCATGCCCAGGCGCTGCATCTCCGAGGCGACGTGCACCATCTCGTCGAGCGACGGGGTGATGAGGCCGGAGAGCCCGATCACGTCGGCGCCCTCCTTCGCGGCGGTGTCGAGGATCGTCTGGCACGGCACCATGACGCCGAGATCGATGCACTCGTAGTTGTTGCAGCGCAGCACCACGCCGACGATGTTCTTGCCGATGTCGTGCACGTCGCCCTTGACCGTCGCCAGCACGACCTTGCCGCGCGCGCCGCTGCCGCCGGCGGCCTCGGCCTCCATGAACGGCTGCAGCCAGGCGACCGCCTTCTTCATGACGCGCGCCGACTTCACCACCTGCGGCAGGAACATCTTGCCCGAGCCGAAGAGGTCGCCGACGACCGCCATGCCGGCCATGAGCGGCCCCTCGATCACCGAGAGCGGGTGCCCGAGCGCCAGCCGCGCCTCCTCGGTGTCCTCGTCGATGTAGGTCACGTCGCCGACGACCAGCGCGTGCGCCAGGCGTTCGGCGACGGGCAGGCTCCGCCACGCGCCTTCGGCCTTCTCGCTCTTGCCCTTCTTCTTGACCGTCTCGGCGAAGGTGACCAGCCGATCGGTCGCGTCGGGGCGCCGGTTGAAGAGCACGTCCTCGACCAGCTCTTTGAGGTCCGCGGGGATCTCGTCGTAGACCGCGAGCTGGCCGGCGTTGACGATGCCCATGTCCATGCCGGCGGCGATGGCGTGATAGAGGAAGGCCGCGTGCATCGCCTCGCGCACGGTGTCGTTGCCGCGGAACGAGAACGACAGGTTCGACACGCCGCCCGAGATCCTGGCGCCCGGGCAGCGGCGCTTGATCTCGCGCGTCGCCTCGATGAAGGCGATGGCGTAGTCGGCGTGCTCCTCGATGCCGGTCGCGATCGCCAGGATGTTCGGATCGAAGATGATGTCGGTCGGGTCGAAGCCGGCGACTTCGGTGAGCAGGCGGAAGCTGCGCTCGGCGATGGCGACCTTGTGCTCGACGGTGACCGCCTGGCCGCTCTCGTCGAAGCACATCACCACGACCGCGGCGCCGAAGCGGCGCACGATCCGCGCGTGCTCGAGGAAGGCTGCCTCGCCCTCCTTCAGCGAGATCGAGTTGACGATCGACTTGCCCTGCGCGACCTCGAGGCCGGCCTCGATCACCTCGAACTTCGAGCTGTCGATCATCACCGGCACGCGCGCGATGTCCGGCTCGGAGGCGATGAGGTTCAGGAAGCGCCGCATCGCCGCGACGCCGTCGATGAGCCCCTCGTCCATGTTGACGTCGATGACGTTGGCGCCGCCCTCGACCTGGTCGCGCGCGACCTGCAGCGCCTCGTCGTAGCGGTTTTCCTTGATGAGCTTCTCGAAGCGCTTGGAGCCGGTGATGTTGGTGCGCTCGCCGATCATCATGAAGTTGGCGTCGGGGCGCAGCACGAGCGGCTCGAGCCCGGCGAAGTGCGAGAGGCCCTGGTGCGGCCAGGTCGCGGGCACGGGGCGGGGCTTGACGCCGCGCACCGCCTCGATCAGCGCGGCGATGTGGTCGGGCGTCGTGCCGCAGCAGCCGCCGGCGGCGTTGAGCCAGCCGAGCTCGGCGAACTCGCGCAGGATCGACGCGGTCGTGTGCGGCGTCTCGTCGTAGCCGCCGAAGGCGTTGGGCAGGCCGGCGTTGGGGTAGATGAGCACGCGGAACGGGGACAGGCGCGCGAGCTCCTCGACGAAGGGGCGCATCTCGCGCCCACCGAGCGCGCAGTTGATGCCGATCGTCAGCGGGCGCGCGTGCTCGACCGAGATCAGGAAGGCCTCGAGGGTCTGGCCCGAGAGGGTGCGGCCCGACTGATCGGTGATGGTGACGCTGATCATCAGCGGCAGGCGCTTGCCCTTCTCGGCGAAGACCTCCTCGGCGGCGACGAGGCCGGCCTTGCAGTTGAGGGTGTCGATGATCGTCTCGAAGAGCAGCGCCTCGACGCCGCCGTCGATGAGGCCGCGGATCTGCTCGGCGTAGGCCGCCTTGACCTGCGCGAAGGTGACGGCGCGGTAGCCGGGATCGTTGACGTCGGGCGAGAGCGAGAGCGTGCGGTTGAGCGGGCCGATCGAGCCGAGCGCGTAGCGCGGGTGGCTCGGGTCCTTGGCGGTGAAGCGGTCGGCGGCCTCGCGCGCGAGCCTGGCGCCGGCGAGGTTGAGCTCGTAGGCGAGGTGCGAGAGGCCGTAGTCCTCCTGCGCGATCGCGGTGGCGGTGAAGGTGTTGGTCTCGATCATGTCGACGCCGGCCGCGAGGTACTGCTCGTGGATCGCGGCGACGACATCGGGGCGGGTCAGGCTCAGGAGGTCGGAGTTGCCGCGCAGGTCCTTGGCGTGCGAGGCGAAGCGCTCACCGCGGAAGTCGGCCTCGCCGAGCTGGTAGCGCTGCAGCATCGAGCCCATCGCGCCATCCAGGATGAGGATGCGCTGGTCCATC
>WYBB01000001.1 GCA_011526585.1 Deltaproteobacteria bacterium | reverse complement strand
CCGACGAAGAAGAAGCTCGACCGCATCGTGGCGGACCTGCGCTCGCTCGGCCTCGACGAGACCAAGCTCGGAGACAGCGGGTCGTCCGAGTAAGGCATGGCCGAAGCGAAGGCCCAGAAGGCGCGCGAGGGCGGGGACGAGGCGCTCGCCACCGGCAACTACGAGGTGCTCAAGCGGCGGCTCGGGGCGCTGGCGGCGACGCTCGCCGAGCGCGCGAACCGCCTCAACGAGCGGCGCAAGGCGGTCTTCGGGGGCACCGAGCTCGTGGTGATCGGCAACGAGCGCATCCGCACCGAGAACAACTGCGTGCCGGCCGACGTGGTGGCGCTGGGTGAGCTCCTGCTCGTCGGCTACAACGTCTTCCTGGGGCTGCGGCCGGAGTTCCAGCTCGAGGACGTCTTCAGCCTGCACCGCTTCGCCGAGGTCGAGGGCGGCTTCGACTTCGCCGAGATCCCGTGGCGCGAGCACAACCCCGGGCTCTTCTCGAGCGAGGCGTTCCAGCGCGAGTTCGACGAGCTGCGCAAGTACTACAAGGACGCGCACCTCATCCAGCTGCGCAAGCTCGACAAGCTGCTGGCGGTCTTCCAGGTCGGCGCGACCTTCCGCGACGTCAAGGTGATGCGCTGGCAGCTCACCCCCGACGGGCAGGCGAGCTACGTCGACAACCGCGGCGAGCGGGACGACATCCGCCCGAGCTCGCACTCGTTCGCGTGGCAGCGCACGACCCGCGAGGACCAGCGCCGCGGTCGCTATCCGCACATCGCCATCCGCGACAAGGTCTTCGTCGAGACCACGCACGGCGACCTGACGCTGAAGATCGAGGACAACACCGAGAGCGGGCGCGGGATCTACAGCGAGCCCGTCGACGACAAGAACCAGTCGCTCGACGACGGCGAGTACTGGTACGCCGAGGTCGGTGCGCTGATCCTGTTGCGGATCAAGCCCTTCCGCGAGAACGCCTACCGCCACATCGTCTTCAACACGCGCGCGCACTCGGCGCTGCGCATCGACGCGATCGGGCAGGCGTGCGTGGCGCTGCCCGAGGACCAGGGGATCCTCTTCCCCGGCGGCTACTACCTGCAGACCGGCGAGCACAAGCTCTTCGACCTCGACGTGAGCGACCTCGAGCTCGAGCGCCAGGTGCACTCGCCCAACGGCGAGGACGTGCTCTACGTCTTTCTGCACCGGGCGCGCGGGGACTATCTGCTCTTCCCGTACAACCTGATCCGGCGCGAGGTGCAGAACCCGATCGCCTGCGACGGCTACAGCCTCTTCCCCGACGGGCGCATGGTCGTGCTGCGCCAGGCGGGCGAGCCGACGCGCGTGCACCCGGTGCAGGTCTGGAAGACGCCGTTCTTCTCGCCTGAGTTCGCGGCGCGGCAGAAGGGCGACGGCAGCTACCTGTCGAAGGTCGGCAACGCCGATCTGGTGCGCGGGATCTCCGAAGCGCTGGCGCTGGTGGCGCGCGTGCGACACCCCGAGGCGACGCGGCAGCGCTACGAGGACATCGTGCAGCACGTCACGCGCATGGCCGACCAGTTCCACTGGCTCGGGCACGCCGAGTGCGAGGCGCTGTTGCCGACGCTCGTGCAGATCCGCCAGAACGTCGAGCAGATCATCGACGAGTTCGAGAAGGTCCTGGCGCTGCGGCGGCGCGCGGACGAGGCCCTGACCGAGGCGAAGCGGCGCGTCGCCGAGATCGCCAAGCGCATGGATCATGCGCACTGGAAGGACGTCGACCGCTTCATGCTCGGCATGGGGCAGCTGAGGGCGGAGCGCGGGCACCTGATCTCGCTGCGCGAGGTGCGCTACATCGACGTCGCGGCGCTGGAGAAGCTCGAAGCCGGGGTGGTCGCGCTCTTCGACGAGGTGTCGAAGGGGGCGGTGCGCTTCCTGGCGAAGAACGACGCCCTGGCGCCGTTTGCGCGGCGGCTCGACGAGGTGCTCGCCCTCGGCCACAAGGCGGTGAAGGTCGCGGACCTCGAGCCGACGCGCAAGAGCATCGAGGAGCTGTCCCGGGGGCTCGAGGTGCTGGCGGAGACGATCGCGACGCTGCAGGTCGACGACCCGACGGTGCGCACGCAGATCCTCGAGGGCCTGTCGGAGACCTTCGCGCACATGAACCGCGTGCGCGCCGAGCTCGAGAACAAGAAGCGCCAGCTCGCCGAGGGCGAGGACAAGGCGGAGTTCGCGGCGCAGTTCCGGCTCTTCGGGCAGGCGACCGGGACGGCGCTAGCGATGGCCGACGCGCCCGAGGCGTGCGACGCGGGGCTCTCGCGCCTGATGGTGCAGCTCGAGGAGCTGGAGTCGCGCTTTTCCGAGCACGACGGCTTCGTCGCCGAGCTGCAGCAGAAGCGCGAGGAGGTCTACGAGGCCTTCGCCGGCAAGAAGCAGGCGCTGCTCGACCAGAAGCAGAAGAAGATCGGCAACCTCGTCGAGGCGGGCAAGCGCATCCTCGAGGGCGTGCAGCGGCGCGCGCGCGCCTTCAAGGGCGAAGACGAGCTCAACGCCTACTTCGCCGCCGATCCGATGGTGCTCAAGCTGCGGCAGCTCGCTGCGGATCTGTTGGCGCTCGGCGACTCGGTCAAGGCCGACGAGCTGGAGGGGCGGCTCAAGGCGGCGCGGCAGGAGGGGCTGCGCGGGCTGCGCGACAAGCTCGAGCTCTTCGAGGAGGGCGCCGACGTCATCAAGCTCGGCAAGCACCGCTTCCTGGTGAACACGCAGAGCTTCGACCTGACGGTGGTGCCGCGCGACGGCGGGTTGGCGCTGCACCTGACCGCGACGGATTTCTACGAGCCGATCGACGACGCGCGCATCGCCGAGTCCAGGGCCTACTGGGACCAGACCCTGGTCTCGGAGACCGCCGAGGTCTACCGCGGCGAGTACCTGGCGGCCTCGCTCCTGCTCGACGCCGAGGCCGCGGGCGACGTTCACGCGCTCGAGGCGCTGCAGGCGGCCGGGCTCGAGAAGGGCGCGGGCGACGGGCTCCTCGAGCTCGTGAAGAAGGCGGCGAGC
This sequence comes from Deltaproteobacteria bacterium, assembly GCA_011526585.1. Classification (GTDB taxonomy): domain Bacteria; phylum Myxococcota_A; class UBA9042; order PHBI01; family PHBI01; genus WYBB01. The sequence continues at coordinate 15,441 of WYBB01000001.1, read as the reverse complement.
GAGCGCTACGCGGAGGGCTACGAGCGCGGTCTGCACGACCACGACGCGACGCTGATCCTGCGCGCGCTGCTCGACATGAAGAAGACCGCCGGGCTCATGCGCTTCGCGCCGGACGCGCGCGCGGTGGCGGCCCTGTGGTGGGCGCACCACGGCGAGCTGCCCGAGGCACAGCGCGCGCAACGGCGGGCGCGAAGCCTGTGGGCGCTGGGGCACTCGACCGCGCCCGGCGCGCTCGCGGCGCACGCGGCCGGGGTGGCGACGCTCGCCGGCGAGTTCGCGCGGCTCATGCACCAGGACCTCGACCGCATGACGATGCCGATCATGCCCGAGGCGATCGCCGAGGCGGCGCGCTACCTCGTCGCCGAGCTCGGGCGCGAGTCGCTCGCCTTCACGACGAGCGGCGAAGCCGCCGTGCTGGCGGCGCGGATCCGCGAGCGTCACGCGCGCCTCGACGACGAGCTGCGCGCGCTGGGCGGCGATCACGACGGGCAGCTCCACCTTGCGCTGGCCTGGGTCGACGCGCTGCTCGTCGCCGAGCCGCAGCGCTTCTCACCGTATCGCCTGGAGACGGCGGTGCTGTGCCTGACCTCGTCCTTGGCGCGCGCGACGAGCCAGACCCGCGTGAGCGTCGTCGTCGACGGATTGCTCGGTCAGCACGCGCGCGTGCGCGATCGCAAGCTCGAGGTGCGCCTCGACGAGCTCCTGGCGCGCATCGATCGCTTCCGGCGCGAGCGCGTGCCCGGCTACCTCGCGTTCCGCGCGCAGCTCGCGGCGCTCATCGAGGAGAAGCGCGCGCGCCTGCGCATCGACGAGCTCAGGCCGCGCGTGCTCACCTCCTTCGTGCGCAACCAGCTCCTCGACGAGGTCTACCTGCCGCTCGTCGGCGCCAACCTCGCCAAGCAGATCGGCGCCGCCGGCGACGCCAAGCGCACCGATCTGATGGGGCTCCTGCTCCTCATCTCGCCGCCGGGCTACGGCAAGACGACGCTGATGGAGTACGTGGCGAGCCGCCTCGGGCTGGTCTTCGTCAAGGTCAACGGCCCCTCGCTCGGCCACGACGTCAAGTCGCTCGACCCCCAAGAGGCCCCGAACGCGACCGCGCGCCAGGAGATCGACAAGCTCAACTTCGCGCTGGAGATGGGCAACAACGTCATGCTGCTGGTCGACGACATCCAGCACACCCACCCCGAGCTCCTGCAGAAGTTCATCTCCCTCTGCGACGCGACGCGCCGCATCGAGGGCGTGTGGAGCGGGCGCACCCGCACCTACGACATGCGCGGCCGTAAGTTCTGCGTGGTCATGGCGGGCAACCCCTACACCGAGTCGGGCGAAGCCTTCAAGATCCCGGATATGCTCGCGAATCGCGCCGACATCTACAACCTCGGCGACATCCTCGAGGGCCGGCGCGAGGCCTTCGCGCTCTCCTACCTCGAGAACTCGCTGACCTCGAACGCGGTGCTCGCGCCGCTGGCGACGCGCGACGCGCGCGACATCCCCAAGCTCATCCGCATGGCGCGCGGCGAGCAGGTGGCGACCAGCGATCTCGCGCACGGCTACTCCGCCGCCGAGCTCGCCGAGATCCTCCAGGTCTTCCGGCACCTCTTCCGCTGCCAGGAGGTGCTCCTGGCGGTGAACCTGCAATACATCGCCTCGGCCGCCACGGCCGACGCCTACCGCACCGAGCCGCCTTTCAAGCTGCAAGGCAGCTACCGCAACATGAACAAGCTCGCCGAGAAGGTCGTCGCCGCGCTGACCGCCGACGAGCTCGAGCGCCTCATCGACGACCACTACCAGGGCGAGGCGCAGACGCTGACGACCGGCGCCGAGTCGAACCTGCTCAAGCTCAAGGAGCTGCGCGGCCGCCTGACCCCGGACGAAGCCGCGCGCTGGGCCGCGATCAAAGGCGAGTTCGTGCGGCGCAACCAGCTCGGCGGCGCCGAGGACGATCCGGCCACGCGCGTGACCTCCCAGCTCTCGCTCGTCTCGCGCGAGCTCGGCCAGATCCGCGACGCCCTCCTCGCCGCCTCCAAGGCGCTGGCCGAACGAGCCGCGCCGGACGCCGGCCCGGCCGCCGAGGCGCCCACGACCCCGGCGCCTCCGCTGCCTCCGCCCCCCGCGCTCCCCGACCTGGCCCCGCTGCTCGACAAGCTCCTGCGCGCGCTCCAGGCCCTCCAGCGCCCCAGGCTCGACGTGCACCTCGACGCGCCCACGCCCGACTTCGCCGGCTTCTTCGCGCACCAGAACGAGGTGCTGCGCGAGGCGCTCGTGCCGGTGGCGCGCGCCGCGACCAAGAACCTCGACGAGACGACCGCGCTCACGCGCGAGGTGCTGGCCTTGCTCGCACGAACCTCGAACGGCTAGTGCACCGCCCCCCTACAGGCGCGCGACCGCGTCCGCCACCGCCTGCGCGAAGGCGTCGCCGGCCTGCGCCTCGGCCGCGGCCTCCTGCATCACCGGCACCGCCCAGCGCGCCCCCAGATCGGCGAGCGCGGCCGCCGCCTTCGGCAGGTGTCGCTCCAGCGACTTGGCGATCAACACCTCGGCCCAGCGGCGATCGGCCCCGCTCGCCGCGCGCACCGCGTCGACGGGGATCGGCCGGGGGTTGTCGAAGAGCGTACGACCGAGCCCCGACAGGTCCGCGGGCGCCGCCGCCGCCGTCGCGGGCACATAGCCGATCGCGAGCGCGTCGGGCGACTGTGCGCTCGCCAGCGCGGACGCCAGCCTGCGCAGGTCGGCGAGCGCTGGCGCGCGCAGGGCCCGAAGGCGCGATCGCACCTGCGCCTCGTACACCATCAGCGGCGCGCGCAGCTCGACGTCGGAGTCGTCGGCCGTGCGGCAGAAGCGTGCGAGACCCAGGACCTGCACCCAGACCTCGAAGGCCTTGGCGCGCAGCGCCGCGTCGTCGTGATCCATCGCGTCGAGGAGCGCCTCGATCACCTCCGGCGTGGCGAGCCCCGTACGCGCCACCGCCATCGCCGCGCCGAAGCGCTCGACCATCGTGCCGCCGCGCAGGTCGGCGACCAGGAGCGGGACCACCGGCGAGCTCGGCGCGATCCCGCCCGTGCCCGCCGCAAAGGCCAACGCGCGCCGCGCCGTCACGCCGTTCGCGTTCGGCTGCAGCGCCGCCGGCTCGAGCGCGGCCACGGCGATCGGTCCGCCGATCTCGGCCAGCGTCATCATCGCGCGTGTGTCGCCGAGCGGCACCCGCGCCGCCAGCTCGCGCGCGAGCTCGTCGCGCTCGAGCGGGTCGAGCGCGCGCACGAGCGCGAGGTCATACGTCTCGCCGGTGTCTCGCTCGGCAGGTGGCGCGCCGAACGAACGCCGCAGGTCATCCAGCATGGTGCTCATCGAACGCTACGCGGGCGTGGAGGGGTTCGCGGGGGCGGCCGGAGCGCCCTTGTCCGCCGGGATCTTCTTGAAGTCCTCGTCGGCCGCAGTGATCGCGTCGTCGCGGCTCGGGAACTCGCCGAGGTTGGCGCGCAGGTTGCGATCCTTCTGGTTGTCGGCGCCGGCCGCCCAGTAGTGCACCACGCTGGCGAGCGTCATGCCGCCGTCCTTGAGCACGTTCTCGACGCGCGTCTTCTCGACCTCGGTCCAGATGTTGTTCGCCTTGTCGGCGCCGGCGCCGACGCAGACGTTGATCGACTTGCCGCCCTGCACGACCTGCTCCGCGACCGCCTGACCGTAGGCTTGCGAGAGCCCGCCCCAGAGCTCGGGGTCCCAGCTCATGCCGCTCTTGTTGAGCGTCGGGATCCCGTCGAAGACGCCGCCGATCCCCGAGGTCTCGAGCGTGAGCTCGGAGATCTGCTCGGCGAGCTGACGCCCCTCCCCCTTCGACCAGAAGCCGAACGACTTCGCCTTGAGGAACTGCGCCGAGCTCATCTTGGCGAGCTCGGCCGCGATCCCGGAGATCTGCAGGATCGCCTTCTGATACGCCTCGCTCGCCATGTCGACGCGGCCGTTCTCTCCGGTCATCGCGCCGATGCCCGCGTCGCCCTGCAGCGCGCCGTAGATCTGGTTCCACACCTGCTCGGCCTTGGTGTCCGGGTCGAGCTTGTCCGACATCTTGCCGTCGTCGAAGGCCTTCTTGACGCGCGCCTTGAACGCGGTCTTGTAGCGCTCGACGTCTTCGGTCCCCGGGTTCTTGCCGCCCTCGACCTTGCCGTCGTTGTGGATCTGCATGCTGCGATCCACCTCGGGTGCCGCCCCGCTCGGCGGCGCATCTTCGCGCTGCACGGCCTTGTGCTGCACGCCCGCGCCACCGCCGCCGCCGGACATCTCGCTGAGCAGCCCCTCGGCGCTCTTGCCCTGCACGACCGCGTCGGCCACGCGATCGGCGTGCTGCTCGTAGGCGTCGCCGCTCTGCCCGACGCCGCCCGAGAGCGAGACCCCGGCGCGCTGCTGCACCACGTGCGCCGCCTCGTGGGCCGCCGTGTGCAGGTCCGGCGACTGCCCGAACGCGACGTGATCGCCGGTCGCGTAGGCCGCCGCGCCCATGTCGGCGCTCGCCTGCACCGCGTTGCCGTCGGTGTGCGCCTTGACGCCGGAGATGTCGTGGCCGCCGAAGCTCTTCTGGATCTGCGACGCGAACGGCATGGCTGAGCCGCCGCCGGAGATCCCGCGCGCCGCCGCCTCGTGCACCTGGCCGCTGTCCTCGCCGCCGCCGTGACGCTGCACAGGCGCCAGCATCTGCACCTGCGCGTCGAACCCGTTCGCGCGGGCGAGCGCGCTCTTCATCTGCACGCGCCCCGGCGAGACCCCACCGCCGGTCGCCCCCGAAGGACTCGGGGTGGACGTGGTCTTCGTCGTCTCTTGCGTGGGCGTGGCGGCGATCTCAGCCATGGGGACCTCGGCTCGAATGGCGTGGGACCGACCCGGTCTGCGTACGCAATGATCGGGAGATACACGCAATTACCTGCCAATGCAAGGTCCGGCTCGGGTATCATCTGCGTGATGAGAGACGTCTCCGACCTGCGCACCCTGCCGAGCCCCGGCCGACCGCTCCGGGTCGACGCCGTGGTCGGCAACAGCCAGCGCCTCGACGGCGGCGCGATGTTCGGCAACGTGCCGCGCGCGCTGTGGTCGCGCTGGATCGAGCCCGACGAGCGCCATCGGATCCCGCTCGCCTGCCGCGCGCTCCTCGTCACCGAGGACAGCGGCCGGCGCGTCCTGTGCGAGGCGGGGATCGGGGCCTTCTTCGAGCCGAGGCTCGCCGACCGCTACGGCGTCGTCGAGCGCGAGCACGTGCTCCTCGCCTCACTCGCGGCGCTGGGCGTCGCCCCCGAAGAGGTCGATGTCGTCGCGCTCTCCCACCTGCACTTCGATCACGCCGGCGGCCTGCTCTCGGCCTGGGCCCCCGACACCGCGCCGCACCTCGTCTTCCCCAACGCCCACTACGTCGTGAGCGAGCCGGCCTGGCAGCGCGCGCTCGCCCCGCACCCGCGCGACCGCGCGAGCTACATCCCGGCGCTGCAACCGCTCCTCGCCCAGACCGGCCACCTCGAGCGGGTCGTGCCCGATCCGACGGGCGACACGCGGAGCGCGACGCTCGGCCCCCACTACCGTCTTCACTTCTCGGACGGTCACACCCCCGGCCTCATGCTCACCGAGGTCGCGACCGCCGACGGCCCGCTCGTCTTCGCGAGCGACCTGGTGCCCGGCGCGCCCTGGGTGCACCTGCCGGTCACCATGGGCTACGACCGCTACCCCGAGCTCCTCGTCGACGAGAAGACCGCGCTGCTCGGCGACCTCCGGCGTCGCGGCGGCAGCCTCTTCTTCACGCACGATCCGACGGTGGCGATCGCGCGCCTCTGATGGTGACGTGACAACGCGCTTGCCCCCGATCGTCGGCGCTGCTATCGCGCCCTCATGCGTGAGCGCCTGATCCAGATCGTCGCCGCCGCGGTCTGCGTGGCGTGCTTCGCGGTCGGCCCCGCCTCCGCCCGAAGCGCGCACGAGCTCGTCTTCACGCGCCACGACGGGTTGTCGGGCGCGGGCAAGACGCTCGTCGCCTGGATCGAGCGCGCGCGTTTTCACGGCATCGACCTGACGCTCGATCCGCCCACGGTGGACTGGGCCACCCAGGCCGACCCGCGTGACCGCGCTCGACAGCTCGACGTCGAACGCCAGCTCGAGCGTGCGCTCGGGCGCCTCGTCGCCGAGCTGCCGGCCGCGCCGCGCGAGGTGCCGATCGTCACCGATCCGCAAACGCGCTTCTACGCGAGCCCCGACTCCCTGTGGCGCGACCGTGCGCGGCCCGACCCCGCGCCCGAAGCGCTCGCCGCCGCGCGCGAGGCCGCGCTGCACGGCCACCTCGATCAGCACCTCGACGCGCTCCTGCCCGCGCACCCGCAATATCGCCGCCTGGTCGCCGCCGCCGAGCGCTACGCTGCCATCTGCGCGGCGGGCGGTTGGCAGCCGATCGCCCCGCCGCGCACGAAGAAGCGCCGCGATTGGGTGCCGCCGCCGGCGATCGCGCGCGAATACCAGGCGCGCATGCAGCTCGAAGGCCTCTACCCGCCGCCGGGCGAAGAACCCAGCGGCGTCTGGGACGAGGCGACGAGCCGCGCGCTCGACGTCTTCCGCGCGGCGCGCCAGATCCCGCGCAAGGGCCTCGATCACCCGGCGCTGATCGAGGCGCTGGCGGTGCCCTGCGAGACCCGCCTCGCGACCCTGCTCCTCAACGTTCGCCGCTGGCGCGTCAGCGCCTATCGGGGCGAAGCGACCTTCGTCGAGGTCAACATCGCCGCGCAGGAGCTGCGCTACGTGCGCGACGGCCGGCTCGAGATGAGCCAACGCACCATCGTCGGCTCGCCTCGCTGGTACTTCGACGACGACCTGCAGCGGCGCATCAACGTGCGCGCCACGCCGGTCCTCGCCGATCGGATCTCGCGCATCGTCCTGAACCCGATCTGGACGGTGCCCTCGCGCATCGCCCGAAACGAGATCGACCGCGAGCTCGCCAAGGACCCGAGCTACCTCGAGAAGAAGCGGATCCGCGTCGTCGAGCGCAACGGCCGCAAGACCTACGTGCAGGAGCCCGGCGAGGACAACGCGCTCGGCGTCATCAAGATCCTCTTCCCCAACCAGGAGAGCATCTACCTGCACGACACCCCGAAGAAGGGTCCGTTCACACAGGCGGTGCGCGCGCTCTCGCATGGTTGTGTACGCGTCGCCAACGCCGTCGACTTCGGCATGCGGCTCCTCGCGCACGACGACGCGAGCTTCGACGAGGCGAAGGCGCGCCTGTGGATCGGCGGCAAGGGCCCGATCATCTACAACCTCGCGGCGCCGGTGCCGGTCTTCCTCGAGTACTACACCGCCTCGGTCGACGATGACGGCGTCGTGCGCTTCCACCCGGACATCTACGCCTACGATGCCGAGCTCGGCGCCGACGTGACGAGCCGCTGAAGGAGACACCATGCAGATGGTGGTGATCCACAAGGAGACCCCGATCTGGACGGTGGTGATCGACCGCCCGGCCAAGCGCAACGCCGTCGACCGTCCGACGGCCGAGCAGCTCACGGCCGCGTTCGAGAGCTTCGACGAGGACCCCGACGCCCGGGTCGCCGTGCTCGCCGGGGCGGGCGGGACCTTCTGTGCCGGCGCCGATCTCGAGGCGGTCGCCAGCGGCGATCCGGCGCGCGTCAACCGCGTCGGGTGGCCCGGCCAGGGGCCGCTGGGACCGACGCGCATGCGGCTGGGCAAGCCGGTGATCGCGGCCGTCGATGGCTACGCGGTCGCGGGCGGGCTCGAGCTGGCGTTGTGGTGCGACCTCAGGATCGTCGAGCGCTCGGCGGTGATGGGCGTCTTCTGTCGGCGCTTCGGCGTGCCGCTCATCGACGGCGGCACCGTGCGACTGCCGCGCATCGTCGGGCTCGGGCGCGCGCTCGATCTCATCCTCACCGGCCGGCCGGTGCACGCCGACGAGGCGCTGGCGATCGGGCTCGCCACGCGCGTGGTGGCCGACGGCACGGCGCTCACCGAGGCGCAGGGCCTCGCACGTGAGCTGGCGGCGCTGCCGTGGAACTGCCTCTGCTCCGATCGGGCGTCGGTCTACGACGCGCTGAGCGAGCCGCTCGAGCGCGCGCTGGAGCTCGAGCTCGCGCACGGCATGGGCACGCTGGCCAGCGGCGAGAGCGTCGCCGGCGCGGAGCGCTTCCGCGACCGGGCGCGGGGACGCCAGCCCCTGGACACGTGAGCGCGCCGTATCGGTCCCGACCCTGCGCCCTCCGCAAAGCCTCTCGGAAGTCTTCGACGTCCTTCGAGCTTGGCTCCGGAGCTCGGGCCGTCTCCTACAGACCGCGCTCGCGCATGATCCTGGCGATGTGCGCCAGCACGGGGGGCGAGTCCCGATATGCGGCCACCCGCACCTCCGGGAGGGCCCGCAAGCGGACGAGGAGCTCCGGGAGCTGTGCGCCCACCAGCGCCTCGCACGCCTCGTAGACGCCGCCCGGCCCCTCCTCGAGCGGGTTGTGCTGCAAGAGGATGCGGCTGACAGCCAGCGCGATGGCGGGCGTCGGCGACGCCACGAGCAGCGAGCTCAGGGCCGCGTGGTCGGCGCGGAGGCGCCCGGCGATCGGCAACGGATCGCCGCCGCGCAGCCACCGCGCCTCCGGCAGGAGGACCTTCTCCTCCATGGCGATGTGCCGCAGGAGGCCGGCGCGGAACGCGTCGTAGGCGTCGCGATCGACGTGGTCGGGATCGGCCAGCGCGCGGGCGAGCAGCGCGTCGAGGCGCGCGTGATCGTCCGCCAGCATGGCGTAGAGCGCGCCCCGGGGTGAGCTCATTGCCTGGCGAAGGAGATGATGATCTCGCCGGGCTCGCGCTTCTGGTAGGCGATGGTGACGCTGTCGCCGTAGCGCGCCCGCAGCTGCTCGAGCAGCGGCAGCGGATCGTGGTCGTTGGCGAAGAGCATGGTCTCGCCCGGCGTGAGCGCATCGAGGGCGCCGAAGATCGCGGCGTGGCGGAAGCGCTTGGCGATGCCGCGCGCGTCGAAGGGGTAGATGCGGTCGGGGGAGAGGTGGAAGTGCGCGCCCATGAGATGTCTCCTGGTAGGGTCGGGGCTTTAGATGTATGGTCGATACATCTTTTGAGCGAGCCTCGCAAACATCTTCTGTTCATGCGCCTGACGACCTTCTCCGACTACAGCCTGCGCGTCCTCATCTACCTCGCGCTCCACCGCGAGCGATGGGTGACCATCCCCGAGATCGCCAACGCCTACGGCATCTCGCGTAACCACCTCATGAAGGTCGTGCACGCGCTCGCCAGGAGCGGTGACGTCCAGTCGTTGCGTGGCAAAGGCGGGGGCCTACGCCTCGCACGCCCCCCCGAAGAGCTCCGCCTCGGGGCGCTCGTGCGCCGCTGCGAGGGTGAGGCGCCGATCGTCGAGTGCTTCTCGCCCGAGCCGGGCGCGCCGGGATGCCGCATCGCGCCGGTCTGCCGCCTGCGCGGCGCCCTGGCCGAAGGTTTCGCGGCGCTCTACCAGGCGCTCGATCGCTACACCCTGGCCGACCTCGCCGGCAACGAGCAGCCCCTCCGCCTGGCGCTGCTCGGCGAGAAGGTGCGCGCGCGCCCCCCGCGCAACCGGCGACGGTGATCAGAAGTGCAGACCCGAGCCGACGTGCAGCGAGATCTCGTGGAAGGTGAGATCGATGTGCGTCATGGCGGGGTCGGCGTAGTGCACCCGATCGGTCCAGATGCGCGTGGGGCGGGGCTCCCAGCTGCGGTCGCTGAAGACGCCGAGCCCGATCTCCACGTCGTCGACGACCGGCAGCGCGCCGCCCAGGCGCACGTTCCAAAGGAAGTCGCGCTCGCGATCGCCGTCACGCGAGCCGGGCTGGAGGTCGAGCTCGAGCGAGAGGAAGCTCCTGGGCGCCGGGGTCCAGGCGAGCGCGAGCACGGTCGAGAAGTTCACGTGCACCGTCGTCGAGAAGCCGCTCTGGCGAAAGGGCAGGAAGCTCGTGAGCACCGCACCGGCGCCGTCGCCGCGGACCTCGGCGAGCACGTCGACGCGCCGGCGCTCGAGCGACTCGTGGATCTCGACGAGCGGGGAGCGCACCACCAGGCCGAGCGCCCACGCGGGAGCGAGCTGCCACTGCAGCCCTAGCGAGACGTTGAGGCCGATGCGCTCGACGTCCTCCTCCTGCACGATCGCGCCGTTGCCACGGAAGATCTCGCCACCGGCGGGCGCGTCGTAGCCGAAGAGGAGCTGCTGCTCGACGTCGAGGGTCTGGTAGAAGGTGCCGAGGCTCGCGCCGAGACGCAACGTCGGCAGCGCACGCCAGCCGAGGCCGAGCGAGGCGGTGTAGACGGTGGACTCGGCGCGCAGCGCGAGGGCGCCGTCGAGCGCGAGCGTCGGGTCGCGCACCGCGAGCTCGCTGCTCGCCGAGAAGGCGTCGTGCATCGGCACGAAGATCCCGAAGCCGAGGCTCACGTCGTCGGAGAGCTGGCGCACGTAGGCGACCGCCGACGGCACGATGAAGATCCCGGTCTCGCCGAGATCGAGCAGCGGATCGGCCTCGATGGGGCGATCCGGCATGTCGCCGCGCAGGATCCCCGGGTAGTCACGCAGGCGCAGCATGTAGGCGCTGCCCGAGAGGTCGAGCGCGTCGCGGTCGACGGCGACGAGCCCGGCCGGGTTGTACCAGAGCGAGGCCCCGTCGTCGCCGACCACCGCGACGGCGCCGCCGCAGAGCGCGGCGAGGTTGCCGAGCAGGAACGAGTTCTGGTTGCCGGCGCGGAGCGGGGCCTGGGCGAGCACGAGCAGCGCGAGCGCGCTCATCGCGCGACGGCCGAGGTGCGGGGGCGGGACCATCGACGCTCCTCAGTACGCGCTGAAGCCGCGGGAGATCGCGCGCAACAGGCGATAGAACGCGGGGAACTGGTTGGCGATGAAGCTCTTGCCGCTGGTGAGGAGCCCGACCGAGATGTCGCGCGCGGGATCGGCGTAGCCGACGACGGTGACGAGACCGTAGTGGCCGAAGGCGCGATCGCTGTCGGGGCCGAAGAGGCTGACGGGGTACGAGCCGAGCATCACGCCCTGGCCGTAGCGGACCGCGAGCCCGAGGGTGAGGTCGGGCTCGAGGTAGGCGCTCTCGACGAGCAGGCGACGCACGGTGCGCGGCTCCATCACGCGCACGCCGCCGAGCTCGCCGCCGTCGAGCAGCATGTGGAAGAAGCGCGCGAGATCGTCGGCGGTCGCCATGACGTTGCCCGACGGCACGACGGCCTCGAGCCAGCGCGCATCGTTGGAGGCTTCGACCGCCTGTTCGAGGGGCATGCCGAGCGCGCGCTGGATGAAGCGCGAGAGCGGAAACGGCACGCGGCGGCCGGTGATCGCGTTGCGGGCGACGTCGCCGGAGCGCTCGGGTGGTACGCCGTACGAGAGGAACTCGAAGCCGAGCGGCGCGGTGATGCGATCGCGCAGCAGGACCTCGATGCCGGCGCCGGTCACCCGCCGCACGACCTCGTCGAACACGTAGCCACCGGTGATGGCGTGATAGGCGAGGCGCCGGCGCGCGAGACCGACGGGGCGCGCGTCGCAGAGCGCGGCGACGATCCCCGACCTGTCCGCGAGCAGGTCGAGCGTGGCGCGGCCGCCGGCGATCGACGGGATCCCGGCGCGATGCGTGAGCACGTGGCGCAGCGTGACCCAGTCCTTGCCGTGACGGGCGAACTCGGGGACGTACTCGGCGACGGGATCGTCGAGGCGCAGGCGGTCGTCCTGGTCGAGCAGGTGCATGAGCACCGCGGTCACCGCCTTGGACACCGAGAAGGTGCAGAAGGCGTGGCGCGGCGTGACGGGCACGTCGTCGCGCAGGTGGCCGATGGCGCGCTCGAGCACTAGCTCGCCGCGGCGGCGGATCGCCAGCGCGATGGCGGGCTGCGTTCGTGTCCGGTAGAGGCCGCGCACGGCGGACCAGATCGCCTCGATGGCGGCGGGATCGACGTCGACGGCGCGCGGATCGATCTCGCGCTCGGAGCGCGACTCGGGGGGCTCACTCATGGCGTCGGATTATCGACGAGCCGGGCGCTCTCGTCGACCTCACGCGGAGGCAACGCGCACGGGCACGCCGCTGAGGACCGCGGTGCCGCAGAGGGCGTCGACCTCACGCTCGTCGGTGAGGTCGTTGATGCTCACGCCGGCGTGCTCGCTACGGGTCGCGACGCCGAGGCGCACGCCCGGACCGCCGTGGCCGAAGCCGTGTGGCAGGCTCACGACGCCCGGCATGATCGCGTCGCTCACCTCGACCGGGACCTCGACCTCGCCGCGGCGCGAGCTCACGCGCGCGCGTGCGCCGTCGCCGAGCCCGCGCGCCTCGGCGTCCCGCGGGTGCATGATCAGGGTGCAGCGCGGCTTGCCCGCGGCGAGGCGCGGGGCGTTGTGCATCCACGAGTTGTTGCTGCGCAGGTGGCGGCGCCCGATGAGCAGCAGCTCGGCGGTGCCGTCATCGCTGGGATCGGCGCCGAGCGCAGAGGCGTCGAGCAGACGGCGCACGCGCGCCAGGTCTTCGATGTAGATCGGCGGGGCGAGGTCGACGTAGCGCCGCTCCTTGGGTAGACGCGATGGCAGCGCGCGCCGGAGCGGCCCGAGGTCGACGCCGTGGCGGTGCTTCTTCAGATAGCGCAGCGACATGCCCTCGCGCAGGAGGCCCCGGCGCAGGCGACCGTAGGGACCCGCGCGAAGGAGGAGATCGAGCACGCCGTCGGGCCCGAGGCGCTTCCAGGCGGCGAGCTCCAGGCGGCGACGCAGGTCGAGGGGGCGCTTCTTCTGGATCCGTTCGGCGAGACCGATCAGGATCTGCCAGTCGTCGCGTCCGTCGGCGGGCGGCGCGAAGACGGGCGGTGACCACTTGGCGACGTCGCGCACCGCCAGGAGCGAGAGCGCGACGTCGTACTGGCTGCGGCACAGCGGCGAGACCGGCGGCAGGATGAAGTCGGCGTGGCGCGAGGTCTCGTTGAGGTAGCAGTCGATGCTGACCATGAGCTCGAGCTCGCCGAGCGCGCGCTCGAGCTGGCGGCCGTTGGGGGTCGAGAGCACGGGGTTGCCGGCCATGACGACGAGCGCGCGCAGGCGGTCGGGGCCGGGCGCGAGGATGTCCTCGGCCAGCGTGGCGACGGGCAGCTCGCCGTTGGCCTCGGGGAGCTGGCGCACGCGGCTCTTCCAGCGGCCGAGGCTGCCGCGCCCGATCCCGGCGAAGCGCGCGGCGGCGATCACGTCGACCGCGGGGTGGGTGAACATCGCGCCGCCCTCGCGATCGAAGTTGCCGGTGAGGATGTTGAGCGCGGGCACGAGCCACTGGCAGAGGCCACCGAAGGCCTGGGTGGAGGCACCGAGGCGCGCGTAGACGACGCCGCGCTCGGCTGCGTGGAGCTCGTGCGCGAGGCGGCGGATGGCGTTGGCGGGGATCCCGGTCACGCCGGCGACGCGCTCGGGGGTGAAGGGGCGCACCGCGTCGCGGAAGGTCTGCAGGCCCTGCACGTAGGGGGCGAGCTCGCGCAGGCGCGGCTCGTGCTCGGTGGTGAGCACGTGCGCCAGCGCGAGCAGGAAGAGGGCGTCGCTGCCCGGGCGGATGAAGACGTGCTCGTCGGCGATCTTCGCGGTCTCGGTGCGCCGGGGGTCGACGACGACGAGCCGGCCGCCGCGCTCGCGCAAGGCGCGCAGGCGGCCCTTGACGTCGGGCGCGGTCATGAGGCTGCCGTTGGACGCCAGCGGGTTGGCGCCGATCATCAGCATGTACTGCGTGCGGTCGATGTCGGGCACCGGCAGGAGGAGCTGGTGGCCGAGCATCGCCCAGCTCGCGAGCTGGTGCGGGAGCTGATCGACCGAGGTCGCCGAGTAGCGGCTCTTGGTGCCGAGGGTGTGCAGGAAGATCGGCGCGAGCAACGAGCTGCCGTGGTTGTGCACGGTCGGGTTGCCGAGGTAGGTCGCGACGGCGTTCTTGCCGTGCTCGCGTTGGATCGCGCTCAGGCGATCGGCGACCTCGTCGAGCGCCTCGTCCCACGAGACCGGCACGAAGTCGTGCCCGACGCGCTTGAGTGGCGTCTTCAGGCGATCGGGATCGGTGTGGATCTCGGCCAGCGCCGGCGCCTTGGGACAGACGTGCCCGCGGCTGAAGGGGTCGTCGTCGTCACCGGCGATCGAGAGGATGCGATCGCCCTCGGTCGTGATGACGACGCCGCACATCGCCTCGCACAGGTGGCAGTTGCGGTGGTGGGTTGTGACCATGCGCGGCAGCATACTGCCGGCGCGCGCGCGGTGCCATCACGTCGCCGCGGCGTCGGAGAGCGGTGTGCAAATCGGATTGGTCCTTGACCTGCCGGATAGTCCGGTCGAAAGTCGCTCTGCAGTCGAGACTGCACGTCACACCGAACCACCTTTGCGGGGGGTGATCATGAACGGGAAGTGCATCTTCGTCGCGGGTACGCTCGCCTTCGCAACGTTCGGAGCCTGCGCCGGCGGTGAGCCTGGCGCGCCCGAGGGCTCGCGCTTCGAGATCGAGGTGGCGCCCTTGACCCTGCCGAGCGCGGTCGACGCCTGCTACACGCTCGAGGTCGACAACGACCTCGGCGAGACCGTGTGGGCCGAGTCGGGGATCTGCGGCAACCAGTACGGCTTCGAGACGGCGATCACCTATGTCGGCCCGTGTGACGCCAGCGACAACGTCGACACCGACGCCGGACAGGCCCTCAACACCGTCACGCTCACGATCGAGAACATCTACACGGCCGACCCGAACGATCCGGACGCCACCCTCGTGGTGGCCGACGACGAGTGGGACAATCCCTGCTCGTTTCTTGCCGACGGCACCCAGGTCTCGCCCAACGGCGACGGCCATGGGCCCTGCCAGCTGGCGCTCGAGTGCGAGGAGAACGCCGACGTCGCGGTCGTGTTCAACCTCACCGTGATGCGCGACGCCAACCAGGGCTTCTTCGACATTGCGGTGAACTTCGAGGACGTGTTCTGCTCGGGCAAGGTCGATTGCGTCTATGACAGCGGCGAGGAGGCGACCCCGATCCGGTTGCTCTTCGACCCCGACACCGGAGAGCGGCGCGAGACCATCGTCATCGGCCGCGCCTGCACCTCGAGCCCGGGCGACACGACGCAGCTCCACACGATGCCGACGATCATCACCTGCGGGATCGAACCCGGCTTCACGGGCGAGTGGCTCTCGCGCTACGTCGGGCTCGTCTTCCGCTGGGATCCGACCTCCGGCGACGGCAACCAGGGTCCGGCGAACCTGGTGTCGGGCTGGGATCCCTGGATCTTCAGCGGCACGGCGCTCGAAGATCTCCTGGAGGAGGACATCGGTGGAGACCTCACGGTGAATCCGCCGCTCTCCTCGCTCATCGACCGTATCGCCTGGGAGAACGCCAACTACACCGGCGTCGAGCAGCTCCCCGGGCTCGGCAAGATCTACATGAACCAGGCGATCGGCT
>WYBB01000206.1 GCA_011526585.1 Deltaproteobacteria bacterium | reverse complement strand
TGCCAAGGTAGGTCGATTTTAGGCACTACATTTTCGACTTTTGGCGATGCGCGCACACGCCAACCGATCGAAAGTCCTCAGGACGCTCGCCTCGCTCCCGCCTCAAGGTGTCGAAGATGAGTCAGACGTCGACGAAGTCGATGCGACCGGTCTCGATCTCGTACTCGGCGCCGACGAGCTTGAGCTCGCCGGCGGCGATCTTGGCGTCGAGCAGCTTCGAGCCCTCCAGGATCTGCGTCATGCACGCGCGCACGTTGGCCTTGACCGCGACCTCGAAGAGCTCGGGCGTCGGGTCGTGGCGGTGGCGCAGCACCAGCTCGTCCACCGCCGGGCGGATGCGGTTGACGATCGAGAGCACGTGGCGCGAGGCGCGCTCGTCGGGCTGCAGGATCTCGGAGATCGTCGCCGCGATGGCGCCGCACTGGCTGTGGCCGAGCACCATCACCAGCGGCACGCCGAAGCGCTCGCACGCGAACTCGACGCTGCCGATCTGCGAGGCCCCGATCACCGGTCCGGCGACGCGGATCACGAAGAGGTCGCCGAGCCCCTGGTCGAAGACGATCTCGGCGGGCGCGCGCGAGTCGGAGCAGCCGACGATCACCGCGAACGGCCGCTGGCCGGCGACGAGCTCGGCGCGCCGGAGGTGGCTCACCATCGAGTCGACGCTGCGCACGTTCGAGGCGAAGCGGTTGTTGCCGTCGATGAGGCGCTGCAGCGCCTCGTCGGGGGTGAGTTGGGGAAAGCTCGCGTAGCTGCCGGTGCGATGCAAGGGAGGATCTCCGTCTCGTCTCAGGTGCGCGCCTCTTCGAAGCGGTTGCCGTCGTGGCTCCAGATGACGCTCTTGCCGTCAGAAGTGGTGCGGATGTGCACCGGGCGGCTCCACAGGGAGACCAGGTTCGAGAGCGTCTCGCGGGCGTAGTCGAGCTTGAGATCCTGGCCGTCGTGCTTGTGCCAGAGCAGGAGCTCGCCGCGGTTCTTGAAGTTGGCGTCTTCGACGTAGATCATCGGCTGGCCGAAGTTGGTGAGCTGCTTCAAGAGCATCGCCTTCACGTCGAGGAACTCGCGCGTCTTCACCTCCCACCGCTCGTTCTTGCGGTTGTAGGCGTAGCTGAAGAGCTTGAGCTTCTCGGCGAACTCCGGCGTGAGGAACTCGTCGACGAACATCAAATCGTTATAGATTTTACGGACCTGGAAGATCTTCTGGCGCCCGAGGCCGAGCTGCATGTCCCAGGCGAGCTTCTGGTCCATGTCCTCGCAGCGCTCCCACTCGAGGCCGAAGCGCCCCTTGTTCCAGCGGTCCTCGATGTCGCGGAAGAGCTCGAGGCCGATCTTGTACGGGTTGATGCTGGTCGGCTGCATCTGCATCGTGCCCGAGTGCACGGTGCAGAAGTCGGTGATGTCGCCGTCGTTGCACACGCCGCAGCGCGTCAGCATCTGCGAGTGCCAGTAGCTGGCCCAGCCCTCGTTCATGATCTTGGTCATGCGCTGCGGCACGAAGTACATCGCCTCCTCGCGGATCATCGCGAGGATCTGCCGCTGCCAGCGCTCGAGCGGCGCGTGCTCGAGCAGGAAGTGCACGACGTCGCGCTCCGGCTCGGCGGGGAAGCGCTTCTTCTGCTCCTCGTGCTTCTTCTTGAGCTCCTCGCGGCGCCGCGCGATCTCCTCGGCGGGGTTGATGTAGCGGTCCATGTAGGAGCGCGCCGGCAGCTTGGCCGGCTCCGGCGGCAGCGCGTCCTCCTCGGGCAGCTCGCGCTTGCGCACGATGAACGAGGCGTAGGGATCGATGAGGTTGTCGATCGTCAGGCAGACGTCGATGAAGTTCTCGACGCGCTCTTCGCCGTAGCGCTCGGAGATGCGCGCGATCTTGGCGGCGTGGTTGGCCATCTGATCGAGCATCTTGCGGTCGGTGTGCGAGAACCAGTCGTTGTTCTTGAAGAAATCGCTGTGGCCGAAGACGTGTGCGATGACGAGCTTGTGCTCGAGCAGCGAGTTGGTCTCGAGCAGGTAGGCGTAGCAGGGGTCGGTGTTGATCACGAGCTCGTAGATCTTCGAGAGCCCGTAGGCATACGACTTGGAGATGTGCTCGTACTCGGCGCCCCACTTCCAGTGCTTGTAGCGGATGGGGAAGCCGTCGTAGCTCGCGAGCATGTTCATCTGCTCGTAGGTGACCATCTCGAAGATCGTCGGGAAGAAGTCGAGGCCGCAGCCGCGCGCGATCTTCTCGATGTCCACCGCCCACTGCTTCACTTCGTCGGGTATGGGGATCGCGCTCATGGCTATTTGCCCTTCCCGAGGAAGTCCTTGATCGAGCGGACGATGGCGTCCTTGTTCTTGATCTCGCTGGTGATGACCTGCTCGTCACCCTTGAAGTGCACGCGCAGGTCCTTGATGAACTGACCCGAGCCGTAGGGGCTCTCGACCTGGCCGTAGCAGAAGACGTTGCAGTGGGGGATCACGTCCTCGCGCAGGAGCTTGACGCACTGCATGGTGTCGTCGGCCGACCAGTTGTCGCCGTCGGAGAAGTGGAACGGGTAGATGTTCCACTCGCCGGCCGGGTAGTCCTTGTGCATGATCTCGATGCACTTGCGGTAGGCCGACGAGATCATCGTGCCGCCCGACTCCTTGGTCTTGAAGAAGGTGTCGCGGTCGACCTCGCGCGCGCTGGCGTCGTGGATGATGTAGCGGCTCTCGATGCCTTTGTATTGGCTCCTGAGCCAGGTATCGATCCAGAAGCTCTCGATGCGCACGATCTCCTTCTGCTCGTCGCCCATCGAGCCCGACACGTCCATCATGTAGATGATGACCGCGTTGTGGTGCGGGCGGACCATCTCCTTGTAGGAGCGGAAGCGCATGTCGTCGCGGATGGGGATGATGACCGGGCGCTCGGGGTTGTAGGTGCCCGAGACGATCTGGCGGCGCAGCGCCTGCCGGTACGTGCGCTTGAAGCTCCGGAGCGAGTCGGGCCCGACCGGGCGGATCCCGGTGTACTTCCGGTCGAAGGACTCGAACTTCTTCTTGCCCTTGGGCTGGATCTTGGGGAGCTCGAGCTCCTCGCCGAGGATGCGCGCGAGGTCCTCGAGGGTGACCTCGACCTCGAGCGCGTGCTCGCCCGGTGAGTCGCCGGCCTGCCCCTTGCCCGAGCCCTGGCCTTCGCCGTCCTGACCGATCGGATCGCCCGGCTCGCCGTCGCCCTGGCCGAGCCCACCGTTATCGCGGCGGCCGAACTTGAAGCGCGGCAGGTCGACCTGGGGCACGGGCACGGAGACGATGTCCTTGCCCTGCTTGCCGATGAGCTCGCCCTGCGAGATGTAGCGCTTGAGGTTCTTGCGAATCCTGCCGCGCACGATCTCCTTGAAGCGCGCCCGGTCCCCGTCAATCCTTTCCATCGCACCTCCGGGCCGCCACGAGGGCCGCCCCTACACCTGCGACACACTCCATCGACCTCCGGGCGGCCACGAGGGCCGCCCCTACATCTGGAACCCGACCACGAGGGCGGCCACTACGTCCGCCGTAGGGGCGGGTCTCGTGCCCGCCCGCCGCGTGCGGCCGCGCGTCCGGCATCAACGCTTCTCCTTGGTCTCGCCGCGCGCGAAGATCGACGCGACGTAGTTCAACACGTCGGTCGCCGACTCGTCGTTGTAGCCGTAGTTCTGGATGAGGCGCTGCTTGACGATGTCGATCTTCTCCTGGGTCTCGCGGTCGACGACGTTGGAGACCAGGGTCGAGAGCTTGATCGTGTCCTTCTGGTCGTCGAAGAGCTTGGCCTCGAGCGCCTTGTGCAGCCGCGGGTTGGTCCGGTAGTCGAACTGCTTGCCCTCGATCGCCAGCGCGCCGATGTAGTTCATGATCTCGCGGCGGAAGTCGTCCTTGCGGCTCTCGGAGATGTCGATCTTCTCTTCGATCGAGCGCATGAGCCGCTCGTCCGGCTCCTCGTCCTGGCCGGTGAAGCGGTTCTTGACGCGCTCCTTCTGGGTGTAGGCCTTGACGTTGTCGATGTAGTTGGCGCACAGGCGCGCGATGGCGTCCTCGTCCGCCGAGATGGCGCGCTGCACCTCGTTCTTCACGATGTCCTCGTACTCGCGCTTTACCTCGTTCAAGAGCGCGTGGAAGCGCGCGCGCTGCTCGTCGTTGGTGATGAGGCCATGGTGCTTGAGGCCGCTCTCGAGCTCGTTCATCACGATGAAGGGGTTGACGTAGCGGCCGCCCTTCTCGCTGGCCAGGGCGTTACTGACCTTGTCCTGCACGTAGCGCGGCGAGATCCCCTCGTGGCCTTCGTTCTCGGCCTCCTTGCGCAGCTCCTTGACGTTGTCCGGGGTGTAGCCGGGCAGCGACTTGCCATCGTAGAGCTTCATCTTCTGGAGCACGCTGAGGTCGTGCTTCTTCGGCGGCGTCAGCCGCGTCATCACCGCCCACATCGCCGCGACCTCGAGGGTGTGCGGCGCGACGTGGATGCCGCGCACGCGGTCGGAGCTCGGCCCGAAGTCCTTGGCGTAGATCTTCACCTCCTCGGAGACCTTGGTGATGTAGGGCACGTCGATCTTGACGGTGCGGTCGCGCAGCGCCTCCATGAACTCGTTGGAGAGCAGGCGCTGGTACTCGGCCTCGTTGGTGTGGCCGATGATGACCTCGTCGATGTCGGTCTGCGGGAACTTCTTCGGCTTGACCTTGTGCTCCTGGGTGGCGCCGAGGAGGTCGTAGAGGAAGGCGACGTCGAGCTTGAGCATCTCGACGAACTCGATGATGCCGCGGTTGGCGACGCAGAACTCGCCGTCGAAGTTGAAAGCGCGCGGGTCGGAGTCGGAGCCGTACTCGGCGATGCCGCGGTAGTTGATGTCGCCGGTGAGCTCGGTCGAGTCCTGGTTCTTCTCGTCCTTGGGCTGGAAGGTGCCGATGCCGATGCGGTCCTGCTCGGAGAAGACGAAGCGGCGCACGCGGATGTGGTCCATCACGCGCGCCCAGTCGCCTTTGTAGCGGGCGAGCAGCATGTTGAAGCGGTAGCGGCAGGCGGGGTTGAGCTCGCCCTTGATCGGGATCGAGTAGTTCCGGCAGCGCTCGGTCAGGCCGAGCTCCTTGACGGCGCGCGCGCGCCACTCGAGCGGGATCAGGTGGAGCGGGTCCTCGTTCATCGGGCAGGGGATCCACTCGGCGGCGTCGCCGGGGTCGCCCATGTTCCAGTCGAACGTGTAGATCGCGCCGGCCGGGGTGCGGGTGTAGTCCTCGAGCCCCTTCTTGAGGAGGCGGGCGATGGTCGACTTCGAGGAGCCGACCGGCCCGTGCAGGAGGATGACGCGCTTCTCGGTGCCGTAGCCGTAGGCGGCCGACTTGATGACGTTGACGAGCTTCATCAAGGTCACGTCGAGCCCGAAGACGGCGTCGCGGCCCTGGGTGAAGGGGTCGTCGAAGAAGGTGTAGTGGGTGACCTTCTTCTTGGTGTCGGTGTATTCGCTGACCCCGTGGCTCACGATCATGTCGTAGAGGCGCTGCCACGACGTGCGCGTGACCTCGGGGGTCTCTCGAATCACTTCGAGATAATCATCGAAGCTGCCGGTCCAGTTGAGCTCTGCGTAGAGCTTCCTGTCCTGCAGATCGGCGATTCTGGCGACGAGCGAGCCCATGGGACCTCGGGAGCGGGGAGAGCATTGGAGATTCCCCCTCGGGGCCCGCCAGGGCGGGCAGCCGGGGGGCAGCGCCGCAGGGCGCTGGGGGCATAAATGTGTGATAGCGTCGGAGCGCACGGAGGATCCGCGCAGGGCCCCGACGCTCACGGAAGGTAGTGCACAACCGGTCGGGGGTCAAAAGACGAGGAGGGCGGAGCGTGGTCCCGGATTATCTGGAAGTCTCGTTGGGACGGGGGGTTACGGTGGCGCTCGACCTGCGCTGGATGGGGCTCGAGCCCGATCTCGACGAGCGCCTGGCCGGCCCGCTCGGGCGCGCCCTGAGCGAGCTCGCGGCGCTGGAGGGCGGCGCGATCGCCAACGCCGACGAAGGGCGAATGGTGGGTCACTACTGGCTGCGTGCGCCCGAGCTGGCGCCGCGCGCCGCGGAGGGTGAGCAGGGCGGGGCGGGCGCGATCGAGAGGCAGATCCGCGACGCCTGGCGCGACGTCGAGCGCCTGGTCCTGCGGCTGGCGGGGCGCTTCGAGCGCGTGCTGGTCGTCGGCATCGGCGGCTCGGCGCTCGGCCCGCAGCTGCTCTCCGACGCGCTCGGCCACCCCGGCGACGCGCGCCGCGTCTTCTTCATGGACAACACCGATCCCGACGGCATGACGCGCGTGCTGCGCGAGGTGGCGCCGCTGTCCGAGGTGCTGGTCGTCGTCATCTCGAAGTCGGGCGGCACCCCCGAGACGCGCAACGGCTATCTGGTCGTGCGCGAGGCGTTCAAGGCCGCCGGGCTCGCCTTCGCCGAGCACGCCATCGCCGTCACCCAGGAGGGCTCGGTGCTCTCCGGCGAGTCGAGCAAGTGGCTGGCGCGCTTGCCGATGTGGGACTGGGTCGGCGGGCGCACCTCGGTGACCTCGGTCGTCGGGCTCCTGCCGGCGGCGCTGCAGGGGATCGACGGCGAGGCGCTCATCGAGGGCGCGCGCCGGATGGACGAGGCGACGCGGCGCCCCGACGTCGCCGAGAACCCGGCGGCGCTGATGGCGCTCGCGTGGCACGCGGCGGGGCACGGGCGCGGCGACAAGGCGATGGTCGTCCTGCCCTACAAGGACCGGCTGATGTTGCTCTCGCGCTACCTGCAGCAGCTGGTGATGGAGTCGCTCGGCAAGGCCTTCGACCGCGCCGGCACGTTGGTCAATCAGGGCCTCACGGTCTACGGCAACAAGGGATCGACCGACCAGCACGCCTACGTGCAGCAGCTGCGCGACGGCCGCGACGACTTCTTCGCGACCTTCGTCGAGGTCCTCGAAGACGGGCCGCCCGACGCGCTGGCGACGAGCTTCGCGGTCGAGCCGGGCGTCACCTCGGGCGACTACCTCTCGGGCTTCCTCGCCGGCACGCGCCAGGCGCTCGCCGACGCGGGCCGCCGCTCGCTCACGCTGACGGTGCCGTGGCTCGACGCCTCGGTGCTCGGCGGCCTCATCGCGCTCTTCGAGCGCACCGTCTCGATCTACGCCTCGCTCGTCAACGTCAACGCCTACCACCAGCCGGGCGTCGAGGCCGGCAAGCGCGCCGCCGCCGAGGTGCTGGGCCTGCAGAAGCGGCTCGTGGAGCTCATCGCGGACGGCGAGTCCGGCACGGCCGACGACCTCGCGGCGCTGGCCGACGCCGATCCCAGGGATGTCTTCCACGTGCTCCGCCACGCCGCGGCCAACGGTCGGGTCGCGGTGGAGGGCGAGGGGCTCGATCGCGTCTTCTCGCGCATCGAGGGCTGAACCGGATCCAGAGCTCCAGGAGGTAGGCATGGCGACGCGCTTCCAGACGGCAGCCCTTTCGTTCCCGTGGCTCAAGCCCGGCGGCGCGCCGCTGCCGGGCGTGCCCTCGCAAGCGTCACCCGAGGCCTCGAGCGCAAGGCCCGAGGTCGCGCAGGCCGAGGCCGACCTCGATCTGCGGCGCGTGGCCCTGCGCGAGCGCCGCACGCGCATCGTCGCGACGCTCGGGCCGAGCTCGAGCGATCCGGCGGTGCTCGAGCGCCTGGTGCGCGCCGGTGTCGACGTCTTTCGCCTCAACTTCTCGCACGGCACGCACGCGGCGCACGCGGCGACCTACAACGCGGCGCGCGAGGCGGCGGACAAGGTCGGGCGTCACGTCGCCATCCTCGCCGATCTCTGCGGGCCCAAGATCCGCGTCGGGCGCTTCGCCGGCGGGGGCATCGATCTGGTCGCGGGCCACCGCGTCGTCGTCACGGTGGAGCCCGGCGCCGCCGGCGCTCCGGATCTCATCCCGTCGGAGTACGAGGCGCTCGCGCGCGACGTCGAGCCCGGCGATCGCATCCTGCTCGACGACGGCAAGCTCGAGCTGCGCGTCGTCGAGAGCGACGGCCGTGACGTGAGCTGCGAGGTCGTCGTCGGCGGGCGCCTGAAGGACAGGAAGGGCATGAACCTGCCCGGGGTCGCGGTCTCGGCGCCGGCGCTCACCGACAAGGACAAGGTCGACGCCGCCTTCGCCGTCGGGCTCGGCGTCGACTACCTCGCGCTCTCGTTCGTGCGCGCGGCGAGCGACGTCACCGAGCTGCGCGAGCTCGTGCGCGCCGCCGGCCACGACACGGCGATCATCGCCAAGATCGAGAAGCCCGAGGCGCTCGACGCCATCGCCTCGATCCTCGACGTGGCCGACGGGATCATGGTCGCGCGCGGCGACCTCGGCGTCGAGGTACCCGCCGAGGAGGTGCCGATCATCCAGCAGGAGCTCGTGCGCATGGCGCGGCGCATGGCGCGTCCGGTGATCGTCGCGACGCAGATGCTCGAGTCGATGATCGACAACCCGCGGCCGACGCGCGCCGAGGTGACCGACGTGGCCTCGGCCGCCTTCGCCAGCGCCGACGCGGTGATGCTCTCGGCCGAGACCGCCTCGGGGCGCTACCCGATCGAGGCGGTCGAGACCCTCGATCGCGTGCTGCGCCAGGTCGAGGGCTACCAGTTCGTGCACGGCCAGTTCGGTCGTGTCGACGACGACGAGCTCGCCGCTCGGCCGGGCGACGAAGGTGTCGCGCTCGCCAAGGCGGCGGCGCAGATCTCGCGCGACCTCTCGGTGCGGGCGATCATCGCGCCCGCGCGCTCGGGCCGCACGGTGCACGTCGTGTCGAGCCAGCGTCCGGCGGCGCCGGTGCTCGCCGCCTGTGAGTCGCCGCCGCTCTGCCGGCGCCTCGCGCTCTGCTGGGGGGTGAGGCCCGAGCACGTGCCGGGCGCCGATCTGCTGCGCCCGACGCGGCTCGCGCGCATGCTCGCCCTGCGCTTCGGCTTCGCCGAGCCGGGCCAGCACGTGCTGCTCGTGTGGAACGCCGATCCCGACGGCGAGCGATCGCCGACGATCAGCGTCTTGCAGGCCTGACGCTGCCGTTCGTTCAGATCGCCGGGCGCGCGCGCATCGAGGCGTCGACGAAGCGCTCGATCGCCTGGTGGTCGGCGCTGCCGAGCTCGGAGAACTCGACGCCGAGCCCACGCTGCCCCAGGCGATCGTCGATGTAGGCGACGTGGCCGCGCGTGCGCACGGTGGCGCCGGTCGGCAGCGTGAGCTCGAGGTCGAGCGCGCGCCCCGGGTCGATGGCGCCGTGGTCGTCCGAGGCGAGCAGATAGAGGCCGGTGGTTGAGAGGTCGGTCGCGGGGTGCAAGGCGATGTGCTCGCCTTCGCGCACCTGCACGAAGAAGTCGACGGGGGTACGGAGGCCTCTTCTGCGTTCGTCTCGTCTCATCGTTGCGCTGGTCTCCGCCGGGGTTGTCGAGGGCGCGCGTAAGTAGGTCGGCGCCCGCCAGCGGTCAAGCCCGGGGTCACATCGGCCCGTCGAGTGTGAATGACGGCGGGCGCGGGCGCGGGCACGGGCGCGGCGCGGGCACGGGGCTCAGAGGCTGGCGAGCGCGTGGGCGAGGTCGGCCTCGAGGTCGCGAACGTCCTCGACCCCGACCGAGAGGCGCACGAGCCCGTCGTCGATCCCGAGCGCGGCGCGGTTCTCGGGGGGGATGCTCGCGTGGGTCATGATCGCCGGGTGCTCGATCAGCGACTCGACGCCGCCGAGGCTCTCGGCGCAGGCGAAGAGGCGCGTGCGCGCGAGCATCTGGGTGGCCGCCTCGAGGCCGCCCTTGAGAATACAGGTGATCATGCCCCCGGATAGCTCCATCTGACGTCGAGCCAGGTCGTGCTGCGGATGTGACTCGAGCCCGGGATAGATGACACGGGATACGGCCGGGTGGGCTTCGAGCCAGCGCGCGAGGTGGAGCGCGTTGTCGCTGTGGCGCTGCATGCGCAGGTGCAGCGTCTTGAGCCCGCGCAGCACGAGGAAGCAGTCGAGCGGCCCGGGCACGGCGCCGATGGCGTTCTGCAGGTAGCGCAGCCGCTCGTGCAGCGTCGGGTCGTCGGTGGCGATGGCGCCGCCGACCACGTCCGAGTGGCCGTTGAGGTACTTGGTCGTCGAGTGCACGACCAGGTCGGCGCCGAGCTCGAGCGGGCGCTGGGACAGCGGCGTGGCGAAGGTGTTGTCGACCGCGAGCAGGAGCCCGTGCTTCTTCGTGCGCTCGGCGATGGCGGCGATGTCGAAGAGCTTGAGCAGCGGGTTGGTCGGCGTCTCGAGCCACACGAGCTTGGTGTTGTCGCGGCGCGCCGCCAAGACCGCGTCCGGATCGGTGAGGTCGACGAAGCTGAAGCTGAGCCCCGCCTCGGACCACACCCGGCTGAAGAGGCGATAGGTGCCGCCGTAGACGTCGTCGCCCGAGATGACGTGATCGCCCGCCTTGAGCAGGTGCATGACGTTGGAGGTCGCAGCGCAGCCCGAGGCGTAGGCGAGCCCGAAGCGGCCACCCTCGAGCGAGGCGATGCACGCCTCGAGGGCGTTGCGCGTCGGGTTGTGGGTGCGGCTGTACTCGAAGCCCTTGTGCACGCCGGGCGCGGACTGGACGTAGGTCGAGGTCAGGTAGACCGGCGTCATGATCGCGCCGGTCGTCGGGTCCGGCTCCTGACCGGCGTGGATGGCGCGCGTGGCGGGGCGGTGCGTCGGGTTGTCGGATGGGGACATGCAGGGCCTCGATCGGGGAATGGAGCGCCGGCAAGCGGCAGCCTTGCAGTGGGTATGTCACCGCGCCCGCAACCGCAAGCTCGTACGCGCCTCCCCTACGTGAGCGTCCTCGCTCAGCATGTGAGCGCCGCGCCCGCCTTGCGGTCGAACGCGCCGCTCAGGTAGCGGTCGAGGAAGAGCATTCGCGCTCGGCTCTCGGCGGTGTGCGCCTCGATGGTGATGCCGTCGTCGTTGTCCGGGAACGCGCTCAGCACCGGCTCGAGGACCTCGATCTCCGCCGTCGCCCCGCTGGCGAGCGTGCGCACCTGCAGCCCCTCGGTGGGGCCGCCGTGGTCGTGCAGCGCGTTGAACGCCTCGAGGGCGACGAGCGCGGTGGCGACCTCATCGGCGCTCGGCGCGCGGCGCTCGATCCCGACGATGACGCGCGGGTAGAGATCCCGCCGGCGTCCGCAGATCCGCTCCAGCTCCTCGAGCGCCTGGCGCGGCAGCTCGTCGGGCTCGAGCGCGGCGATGGTGATCTGGCGCTCGCCCCGGAGGCCCTCGCTCCACGCGGCCAGCGTGTCCGCGTCCGGCGCGACGTGCAGCGCGAGGTCGAGCTCGCCGTCGATCCGCCGGGTCGCTTCGAGGCGCAGGTGCATCAGTCGCGCGCCCGGCAGGTGCACGCGGATCGGCTCGCGACCACAGAGCGTGAACCACGCGAAGGTCGTCGCGAAGAGGTAGAGCTGCTCGAAGAGCGCACGCGCGCTGGCGACGCTCACGCCCGCGCCGAGCCAGGACCAGCGCTCCTCGGGCGGCAGGTAGCGCGGCGCCAGCGCTTGCGCAGCGCGGTCGATCTCGGGCGTCGGCGCGAGCTCGACCTCGAGCGCCACCGGGTGCTCGGCGAGCTCGAGCATGAGCCCGACCGACCCGACCCGCACGCGCGCCGGCAGCTCCACCCGCCCGACCAGCGGGCTCGTGATGGCGCGATCGATCAGATCGCCCAGGCCGTGACCGCGACCGCGCGTGGGGCGCCAGCGCGAGAGCGCCCGCACGCGCCGCGCCTCGTCGAGCACGACGTCGATCACCCACGGCTCACGGTCGCTGCCCACCTGCACGCGGCCGATGCTCCACACGCCACCCACCCGGTCCCCTGCGCTCTCACCCATCGCTGCGATCCTCCCCATCGTCGTCCAGGCGAGGCCCTCCATGCGGCCTCCGCCACACCTCCCACGCAATCCGCGTGCCCGGTCTCGGGTCTTGGAATCACTGGAGGAATCACGCCGCGCCGTGTCCCGGGTGTCCCATCCGCGGCACACTCGCGGGACACTCGGGACACGTGCGCGCCGGCCAGGACCACGCTTGACGGGGATCGGCCGCGCATCATTAGATGCGCCGGATGTCGCGCGCGCTCCCGCTCCTCTTCGTGTGCTTGCTCGCCTGCGGTCGCGCCGCCGGCGGCGACCCGATGCGCGTCGTGCCGACCGACGTCAGGGCCGCGGTGATCGCGCCCTCGCTCGTGCTCCTGCAGGCGCGCGTGAGCTCCTTCCTCGCCGGCGTCGAGGGCTCCAGCGGCGTGCTCGACCTCATCGCCGATCGCTTCGCGCTCGACCTGCGCACGCCCGAAGGACCGGCCGCGCTCGGGCTCGACGCGGACAAGGCGCTCGCCCTCTTCGTGCACGGCGACGAGCGCGTCCTGGTCGGCGCGGCTTCGGTCGCCGACCGCGATCGATTCCTCGAGGGCGCGCGCGCCCGCCTCGAAAAAGGCGCCGGCGCCCGGCTCGCCACCGCCGGCGACACCCTGCCCGAGGGGCGCGCCTGGCTCTTCCACGGACCGGGCACGCCGCCGCGCTGGCACGCGGCCCTCGGCGTCACGACCGATGGCGTCGGGCTCCTCGTCCTCGCGGCGCAGGCTGCCGACGCGCCGCCGCTCGACGTGCTCGCGCGCTTCGACACCTTCTCCGGCGGGCGCCTCGAGACGAGCTTCGCCACCTCCGACGCCGCCGCCAGGGCGCGCGCCACCGCCGGTCCCGACGCTGCGCTCCTGCTCGTCGTCGATGAGCTCCTGCCGCCGGCGCCGCGCTCGCTCGGGCTCGCCCGCGGGATCGTGCAGGCGCAGCTCGACGCGCTGCCGGTCTTCGTCGGCGGGCTCGCGCTGCCGCTCGGCGAGCGCGGGGTCGAGTCGCTGGCGCTGCGCCTCTCGGCCGCGCGCGTCGGTGAAGGGGCCCGCCCCGCGAAAGGCGAAGCTGGATCGGGCGCCCTGCCGGTCGCCTGGTTCACCCCGCCGGGCAGCCCCGAGCCGCTGGCCCGCGCCTTCCCGAAGACGACCACCGCTTTTGTGCGCGCGCGCGTCGCGCTCGACAAGGTGCGCGCCCTGCCGGGCTTCGTGCGCGACAGCGTGCTGCCGGACCGCCTGCCCGGGCTCGAGACCGCGCCGCTGCCGGCGCTCTCCGATCTGATCGACATGATCGAAGGCGACGTCGCGGTGGCGCTGCTCGGCCTCGACGCCGGCGCCAACCTCGCCCACCTCGCCTACGCCGTCGGTGACACCCGGCGCCTGCTCTCGGTCTTCCACGTCGCGCTGGCGGCGCGTCACCGCGACCTCGGCCTCGTCACGCGCACCTTCTCCGGGATCGCCAGCCAGCTCGAGACCAGCGGCTGGGCGGTGGCGCCGATCGCGCAGCCCGCCGCCGAGATCGCCGGACGCGGTGGCGCCTGGCGCGGCTGGTCGCTCGCGCGCGACGGCAAGCACTACGCCGTCTTGATCGACGACGAGCTCATCGTCTTCATCCTCGGCGCCGGCGAGGTCGACGACTTCCTCGCCGTCAAGGCGGGGCGTGCGCTCTCGCTCGCCTCCTTCGCCGAGGGCGCGAGCGGTCCGATCGCCGACGCGCTGGGCCTGGGGCCCCGCACGGCGACACCCGGCGCGGACACGCCGAGCGCGACGCCTTTCGGTCTCACCGCCTCGCCGCTCAGGCTCACGCGCGAGCTCTCGGCGCGCGGGCTGCCGCCATATTTCCTCAAGATCATCAACGATGTGCGCCTCCTGGCCGCGAGCGTCGATCTCGGCGCCGATCGCCTCGAGCTCGCGCTGGAGATCGCGCTGTGAGCGGCAGCGTCCCGGAAGCGCCGGCCGCCGCGCCGCTCATCCACCTCACCGACCTCGACAAGTGGTACGGGGAGGACGGCCACGAGAACCACGTGCTGCGCGGGCTCTCGCTCGAGGTCGCGCGAGGCGAGATGGTCGCGATCACCGGGGCCTCGGGCTCGGGCAAGTCGACGCTCCTCAACATCATCGGCGGGCTCGACCAGCGCTATCGCGGGCAGGTCGAGGTCGCGGGAAGGCGCGTCGTCGGACTCACGGATCGCGAGCTCTCGCGCTTCCGCAACCGAACCATCGGCTTCATCTTCCAGCAGTTCCACCTCCTGCCGCACCTCGCCGTCGTCGACAACGTCTGCCTGCCGAGCTGGTTTCGTCCCGACGAGAAGAAGTCGCGCGCCGATCTGCGCGCCGCGGCGACGCGCGTGCTCGACCGCGTCGGCATCGCGCACAAGGCCGCCTCGCGCCCGAACCACCTCTCCGGCGGCGAGCGTCAGCGCGTCGCCATCGCGCGCGCGCTCTTCAACCATCCCGAGATCCTGCTCTGCGACGAGCCGACGGGCGCGCTCGACTCGCAGACGACCCAGACGGTCTTCGATCTGATCGTCGACCTCAACAAGAAGGACGGCCTGACGGTGCTCGTCGTCACCCACGAGCGTGACATCGCGCGCCGCTGTCCGCGGCGCGTGCACATCGTCGACGGGCACGTGCACAGCGACGAGCGCGACCCGCCGGGCGACGAGAGCCTCGGCGTCGCCGCCGCGGGGGAGGCCGGCTCATGAGCCTCCACGCGGTGCTGGCGGCGGTCTTCTCTAACATCGCGCGCAACCGCCGCGCCTTCGTGCTCTCCAGCGTCGGGCTGGTGATCGGCGTCGCCACGCTGACCTTCTTCGTGCACCTCGGCATGGGGATCCAGGCGGGCGTGCTCAACCGCATCTTCCCGGTGAACCAGATCGAGATCGAGCCGAAGACCGTCGGCATCGTCGGCCTGCGCGAGGACGTCGTCGATCGCTCGCGTCTCGGCGCCGCGCTCGTCTCCGAGCTCAAGGCGCTGCCCGACGTGACGCACGTCTTCCCCAAGCTGCGCAGCAAGTTCCAGGCGCGCCTCTGGGGTGGCCAGGCGCTCTTCGGCTACGCCGCGCGCACCGAGGCCTTCTTCGACGGCCTCGACGCGAGCCTCATCGCCGGCGAGCTCGCGAACGCGGAGCGCGACACGCGCGCGCACGGCGACGGCCGGCTCCGCCGCCCCGAGCCCTGCCGCCAGGACGAGGAGTGCCGCCTCGGCGAGGTCTGCGATCAGACGACCTCGACCTGCGGCGACATCCAGTACTGGAAGGCGTTCCGCGATCACGGCATGGCGATGCCGTGCGCGGACGACGACGCGTGCGCGCACGGGCTGACCTGCGTGGCCGGCTTCTGCCAGCGCGCGTGCGCGGCGTCCGCGTGCGGCGAGGGCGAGGCGTGCGTCGGATCGGACGAGGCGCGCGTGTGTCTTCAGACCTGCGCGAGCGACCGCGAGTGCCGGGTCGGCGAGGGCTGCGAGCTCGCGCCCACCGGGACCTCCGGGGTCTGCCGGCGGCTGGCCTGCACCCTCGAGATCCCCGAGGACCAGCTCGCCGAGGACCCGGTCCGTGCCAAGGGCCGGCTCACCACGCGCTGCGCCAACGGCGTCGACCCGGCGAGCCCCGTGTGCGAGCCGCTGCCGTGCCCGGGAGTGAGCTACTGCGCGCCGACGAGCCTCATGACCGCGGCGGGCCACTGCGAGCACCCGGTGCCGGTCGTGCTCTCGCCGGTGCTGATCGAGCTCTTCAACAACGCCGCGGCGACCTCGCTCAACATGCAGAAGATCGACGGGCTCGGCGCCATGCTCGGTGTGCGCTTCCAGCTCCACCTCGGCGACTCGTACTTCGCCGCCGACCTGCCCAAGGAGCGCCAGGCGACCAAGCGCGCCGAGATCGTCGGCTTCTCGCAAAAGGCGATGGACTTCGGCGTCACGCTGCCGCTGCCCTACGTCGAGGCGCTCAACGCCCGCTACAAGGGGCGCGAGGCCTCCGAGATCTACGACACCTTCATCCTCGAGACCGAGGGCAACGAGGACGTCTCCGAGCTCATCGGCGCCGTCGACGACTACGGGCTCACGCTCGCCCGGCGCTCGGAGGATGCGCAGAAGGCGGGCGACCTGCTCTTCATCCTCACGGTGGTCTTCAGCTTCATCAGCCTGGTGATCCTCTTCGTCGCCGGCGTCAACATCATGCACACCTTCCTGACGCTCGTGACCGAGCGCCGCCACGAGATCGGGATCATGCGCGCTGTCGGCGCGACGCGCCGCGACATCCGCCGCCTCTTCATGACCGAGGCGCTGATGCTCGGCCTCTTCGGCGGCGTCCTCGGCAACCTCGTCTCGTTCGGCGCGAGCCGCGTGGTCGACTGGCTCGCCGAGACCTACCTCGCCGGGATCCCGTTCAAGCCCGACGAGTTCTTCGCCTACGACTGGCGCGTGGTCGTCGGCGGCGTGGCGTTCGCATGCCTCTTCTGCCTGCTCGGCGCCTTCATCCCGTCACAGCGCGCCGCGCGGCTGGACCCGGCAGTCGTGCTGGCGTCGTGAGCGCAGGTGACTGGTGTCGAATGCTGCGCCGCGCGTCTGCGGCGTCGCCGCGCCCCCTCCTCGCTGCGGAGTACCGAACGTACACCTCACTCGTCGGGGGCGCGGCTCCTTGCATCCATCGCGGC
This sequence comes from Deltaproteobacteria bacterium, assembly GCA_011526585.1. Lineage (GTDB taxonomy): Bacteria > Myxococcota_A > UBA9042 > PHBI01 > PHBI01 > WYBB01. Next base: position 28 of record WYBB01000206.1, on the reverse strand, counting down.
TCGCTATTCGACACCAGCCACCTGGAGG
>WYBB01000205.1 GCA_011526585.1 Deltaproteobacteria bacterium | reverse complement strand
CGAGCCGCCACCCACGTCGGACGGCACCAGAAGGGGCGAAACGTATCGAACCCGGCCTCCAGCGCGCGCAGCGCAACCCGCGCCGCGAGTATCGCATTACCCCAGCGCGATGAGCCACGCCTTGAGGTAGCGCCCCTCGGGCGCCACCGAGACCGTCGGGTGATCGGCGGGCTGACCCCAGCGCTCGAGCACGCGCACGCTCTTGCGCAGGCGATGGCCCGACTCGGTCAGCATGCGCCCGAACTCCTCTTCGCTCACGTGGCGCGAGCACGAGCAGGTCAGCATCAGCCCGCCCGGCGCCAGGGTCGCCATCGCCAGCGTGTTGAGCCGCGCGTACTTCTGCAGCGCGTCCTCGATGTGCCCGCGCCCCTGCGCGAACTTGGGCGGGTCGATCACGATCCGCTCCCAGCTGCGGCCGGCCGCCTGCTGCTCCTTCAGGTACACGATCACGTCGGCGTTGAGCGCCTCGATCGCCTGCTCGAGCCCGTTGAGCCGCGCCGCCTCGCGCGCGCCCTCCAGCGCGGGGTTCGACGTGTCGACCTGGATCACGCTCGCCGCACCCGCGCGCGCCGCCTGCAACCCGAAGCCGCCGTAGTGGCAGTACGCGTCCAGCACGCTCTTGCCGCCGCAATACCCGGCGAAGCGCGCGCGGTTGTCGCGCTGGTCGGCGTAGAAGCCGGTCTTCTGCATCGCGCCGAGGTCGACCCGATAGCGCAGCCCGTCCTCCTTGACCTCGACCAGCGCGCGCTCGCCCTTTTGCAGCTCGGGCTCGAGCTCGTGCATCACCGCGATCTGCTCGAGCCTGGACGCGGTCTCGCTCACCGTCACCGCCACCCGCTCCGAGCCCAGCGCCTCGCGCACGGCGCGCACGATCAGGTCGCGCTCGGCCAGCATCTGGCGCGAGCCGATCTGCACCGACGCCACCGGGCCCAGCCGATCGACGATCAGCCCCGGCAGGAGATCGCCCTCGGCGTTGATGAGCCGATACACGTCGGTCCGCTGCGACGGCAGCCCCAGCGCCTCGCGCAGGCGCACCGCGTCGCCGATGCGCTCGCGCACGGTCGCCGGGAAGTCCGGCGGCTCGAACGGCAGATCGGTCGTGCGCCGATGCCACCAGAGCCTGACGGCGATCTGCGCCTCTGGGCTGTAATAGCCCATTCCCAATGGGTTTTTCCGCTCGTCCTCGACGACGCAGGGCGCGCCCTGCCCGACCTCGCCGGCGACCCTGGCGATCGCCCCCGAGAAGACCCACGGGTGCCCGATCCAGAACGGCTTGGACTTGCCCTTGGCCAGCGTCACCGTCACCCGCCCGTCGGCCGAAGGGCCGGTCTCGATCCGCGCCCGGCCTTCGCCGCGCCGTCCGCCGCCGCCCCGCTTGTGCGTGCCCTTCATCACGCGTCCTCGCCGTCGGACATGTCGCCCATCAGATCATCGAGGTCCTCGGGCGGCTCCTGCGGCGACGACTTCGCCGTGCCCTCCGCCTCGGCCCCACCCTCGCCCACGGCACCCTTGTCGGTCGCCTCGGGCTCCGAGCTCGGCACCGCGTAGCTCGCCACCACGACCTGATCGTCGTCGTCGTCGAGCTTGATGATGCGCACGCCCTTGGCGGCGCGGCTCATCGCGCGCACCTCGGCGACCGGCAACCGGATGATCATGCCCTGGTCGGTCACGACCATCAGGTCGTCCTCGCCGCCGACGACCTCCATCGAGACCAGCGGCCCGTTGCGCTCGACGTACGGCAGCCCCCTCAACCCGAGCCCGCCGCGCCGCTGGATGCGGAACTGGCGGATCGGCACGCGCTTGCCGTAGCCGTTGGCCGTCACCAGGATCAGCGTGTCCTCGTCGTCCTCGAGCTCCTCGTCGGCGTCCTCGCCCTCGGCCCCCGCCTCGACGCCCTCGGCCTCCTCGCCGCCCTCGTCCTCGTCGTCGTCGCCCTCGCCGGCGATCTCGGCCGGCGTCTCGGACTGCAGGCCGCCCGGCCCGAGCACGTCCATCGCCACCAGCGTGTCGTCACCGCGCAAGCGGATCCCGCGCGTGCCCTGCGTCGCGCGCCCCATCGGCCGCGCGTCGGCGACCGAGAAGACGATCACCTGCCCGCGCGCCGTCGCCAGCATGATGTAGCTGTCGTCGGTCGCGACCTTCACGGCGACGAGGTCGTCGTCGTCGGCCAGGTTGATCGCGCGGATCCCGTTGGTGCGGATGTTCTTGAACTGGTCGAGCGCGGTGCGCTTGACCTGCCCGGCGCGCGTCGCGAACACGAGGTACTTGCCCGCCTCGTCGAGGCTCTCCAGCGCCACGATCGAGCGCAGCTTCTCGCCCTCCTCGAACGGCACCAGGTTGACGATCGCCTTGCCGGTCCCGGCGATCCCCGAGGCCGGCACCTCCCACACCTTGAGCGGGTAGGCCTGCCCGCGGTCGGTGAAGATCATGAGCTGCGCGTGCGCGGTGGCGACGAAGAGCTGGCTGACGTTGTCCTCGTCCTTGGTGTTCATGCCGGAGCGGCCCTTGCCGCCGCGCTTCTGCGTACGGTACTCCGACAGCGGCGTGCGCTTGACGTAGCCGGTCGTCGTCACCGTCACGACCATGTCCTCGTCGGCGATCAGGTCCTCCATCGAGATCTCGCCCGAGGCGTCGACGATCTCGGTTCGGCGCGCGTCGCCATGCTGCTCCTGGATGCGCTTGAGCTCGCCGACGATGACCTCCATCAGCTTGCCGTCGTCGGCGAGGATCGCCTTGAGCTCGGCGATGGTCTTCTGCAGCTCGGCGAGCTCGTCGACGAGCTTGTCGCGCTCGAGACCGGTCAGGCGCGCCAGGCGCATGTCGAGGATCGCCTGCGCCTGCAGCTCGGAGAAGCCGAAGCGCGTGACCAAGCCCTCCTTGGCCTCCGGCGGGCCCGCCGACGCTTTGATCAGCGCGACGATCTCGTCGATCATGTCGATGGCGCGCAAGAACCCTTCGACCAGGTGCGCGCGCTCCTCGGCCCGCGCCAGGTCGTAGCGGCAGCGGCGCGTGACCACGTCGCGCCGGTGGTGCACGAACTCGGTGATCAGCTCCTTCAGGCTCAGGATCCTGGGCTGACCGCGCACGATCGCCAGGTTGATGATGCCGAAGGTCGTCTGCATCGCCGTCATCTTGTAGAGCTGGTTGAGCACGATCTGGCCGATCGCCCCACGCTTGAGCTCGATGACGACGCGCATGCCGTCGCGGTCCGACTCGTCCCTGAGATCGCGGATCCCGTCGATCTTCTTGTCGCGCACGAGGTCGGCCATGTGCACGAGGAGCTGCGCCTTGTTCACCTGGTAGGGCAGCTCGGTCACGATGATCGCGCGCTCGTCGCCCTTGTCGTCGAGCTCGATCTCCGCCTTGGCGCGCACGGTGATCTTGCCGCGCCCGCTCTCGTAGGCCTGCGCGATCCCGGCGCGCCCGTAGATCGTGCCGCGCGTCGGGAAGTCAGGGCCGGGCATGATGCGCAGGAGCTCGCGCACCGAGATCTCCGGCCGCTCGATGACGGCGATGGTCGCGTCGATCACCTCGCGCAGGTTGTGCGGCGGCATGTTGGTCGCCATGCCGACCGCGATGCCGCCCGAGCCGTTGACGAGCAGGTTCGGGAACGCCGCCGGCAGCACCGAGGGCTCCTGCTCCTGGCCGTCGTAGTTCGGCTGCCAGTCGACGGTCTCCTTCTCGATGTCGGCGAGCAGCTCGGCCGCCAGGCGCGTCATGCGCACTTCGGTGTAACGCATGGCCGCGGGCGGGTCGCCGTCGACCGAGCCGAAGTTGCCCTGCCCGTCGACGAGCAGGTAGCGCAGCGAGAAGTCCTGCGCCATGCGCACGATGGTGTCGTAGACTGACTGGTCGCCGTGCGGGTGATACTTACCGATGACGTCGCCGACGATGCGCGCCGACTTCTTGTAGGGGCCGTTCCAGACGTTGCGCTGCTCGTGCATCGCGTAGAGCGCGCGCCGGTGCACGGGCTTGAGGCCGTCGCGCACGTCGGGCAGGGCGCGGCCGACGATGACGCTCATGGCGTAGGCGAGATAGCTGCCGCGCATCTCCTGCGCGATGTCGACCTGCACGCGGTTGCCGCCGCCGTCGCCTGGCGGGGTCGTAGGGGTCGAAGGGGTGTCCATGGAGTCTCCGGTTCGCGTCGTCGGGCGTCATGCTGTCGGAGGTCTTCCGAGCCGCTTTTCAAGCGGCCGAGAGCCCGATCGACGGACGCGGGAACCTAGCGCGAAGACCCTCTCGTGTCAACGCGGAAATTCCGGGGAAACACCTTGAAACCATTGGGATTTCTGCTGACTGAAACCCGCCGCCGGCTCACAGGCCGAGCGACACCTGGCCGAAGAAGGACATGCCGGGCTTGGGCTGCGGTCGGGAGATCACCCGAGGATCATTGAAGATATCCGGCTCGTAATAGCGGTGGTCGAGCACGTTGTTGAACCAGAAGGCGACCGTCAGGTCGCGCCAGATGTTCTTGAAGCGCACGCCGACGTCGAGCAGCGCCAGCGGCTGGATCTGCTCGTTGACCGTCCAGCCGGGGAAGACCCAGATCCCGTCCGAGAGCGTCGGGAACTGACAGGCGCGGCGGAGCTGGTGCTCGGGCGGCAGCGCGCCGGCGAGGATCGCCTCGCACGACAACGAATAGTCGGGCCGCGACGGGTCGAAGATCGCCGGGCGGTTCGGGTCCTCCATGCCGCCCTTGAAGGTGAAGACCGCGCCGAGCTCGATGCGGTCGTCGAGGAAGACGAGCTTGCCGCCGGCGTTGATGACGTGCTCGGCGAAGTTGCGCAGCACGCCGCTCGGCGCGCCGTCGTCGTTGACGCGGGTGAAGGCGTAGTTGGCCCAGAGCTCGTGGCCGGCGTCGAAGCGCAGGCGCGCGGCGGCCTCGGCGGTGATGATGTCGCGCGACTCCGAGTTCTGGTAGACGCCGGCCGGGCGCCCGACGACGTTGTTCATCAGGGTGTAGGCGCCGTTGGCGCGCAGGTAGAGGTCGCGGATGAGGCCCTCGTCCTTGAAGAGCGTGGTGTTGACCTCGAGCTCGAAGCTCTGCGAGGTCTCGGCCTCGAGGTCGGGGTTCGGCAGGAACGACACGCCCGAGGCGGTCTGCGGGTTGACGTTGGTCGCGACGATCGCCGGCGGGCGCAGGCCGGAGCTGGCGAAGAGCTTGATGTGCGTCGCCTCTCCGAGCTTGAAGACCGCGCCGCCCGAGTAGAGGAGCGAGGCGCCGAACTGGCTCGAGACCTGGAGGCGCAGGCCTCCGTTGAGCGCCACCCGCGGGTCGAGCTTCCAGTCGGCCTGCACGAAGCCGCCGCCGGTGGTGCGTGTGGCGTCGTTGACCTGCGGCTCGACGATGCTGCAGCGCAGGTAGGGGTCGAGCGCGTCGAAGGTGTAGCCGTCGGGGCAGGCACCGAGCACGTCCTTGGCCCAGGAGGTCTGATTGAGCCCATCGAGGATGTCGCTGAAGACCTCCGCGCCGGCGATGAGGGTCAGGGTGTCGGTGATGCGCCAGTCGACGTCGACCGCTCCGCCGGGGCGAAGCACCTCCTCGGCGACGAGCTTGATGCGGATGTCCTGGGTGTGGCCGAGGTTGGCGAGGATCAGCGGGCTCGCCGCGTAGACGCCGAACGGATCCTCGTCGATCTGCCAACTCACGAGGTAGGCGCGCGCGTTGACGCCGACGGCGTCCCGGGCGAAGCGGTCGCTGAAGGTGAGCACACCGACGCGCACCGCGTCGCGGCCGCGCGAGACGACACCGGTGCCGTCGAGGTCGGTCAGGTAGTCGTGGGTGATGTGCGAGCCGCCGGTGGCGATGGCGCGGTACTCCGCCTCGTAGGGCAGCATCCAGTGGAAGGCGAGCGGGCCGGCCGACAGCTCTCCCGAGAAGTTGAACCACCACGAGCGCTCGCCGGGGCTGACCGTCGCCGCCTCGGGCAGGTAGAGGGTCGGCGAGTCGGGCGCCGGCTCGGGCAGGGCGCCGATGACCTTCTGCACGTCCATCGTCAGCTCGGCGCCGTTGGAGCTGAACATGTCGACGTGCAGATAGAGGCCGAAGTCCTCGGAGAAGCGGTGCGAGTAGCCGAGGCTGCCCTTGAGCGCGAGGCGCTCGCCCGGGCCGTCGCCGGCGCCGAGCGCGACGATGAGGCCGGACTCGTCGGGCTTCCGGGTGACGATGTTGACGACGCCGAGGAGGGCGTTGCTACCCCAGAGCACGCCGCCCGGGCCGGAGGTGACCTCGATGCGCTCGATCATCTCGAGCGGGATCTTGCGGTCGAGCGAGATGTTGTTGCGCACCGGCTCGACGATGTTGACGCCGTTGAAGAGCACCAGCACGGTCTGGGCGTTGCCGCGCGCGAAGATCTCCTTGGTCCAGCCGTTGCCCTCCCAGCGGTCCGCCTCGAAGCCCGGCACCGTGCGCAGGACGTCGTTGATCGTGCGGAAGCCGCGCTCGCGCATCTGCTTGGCGGTGACGACGGTGATGATCGAGGGCGCCTCCTGGATCGTCGTGCGCACCTTCTGCGCGGCGATGACCAGGTCCTCATCCGACGGCCCGGCGCTGACGAGGTCCTTGTCGGGCACGGCGTCCTCGTCCTTGATGCTCGGGTCGTCGGCGTCGAGCACGTCGGGCTCGGGCGGGCCGACGCGCGCGACGGCCGCGGCACTCGTGAGGACGAGCGCGAGCAGGAGCGCGAGCGACGCAGCGGGGAGACGAGCGCGGATGAACGGCGAGCCGAGGCGTGACGGATTCATCACGCACGATCATAGCCCGACTCGACGGGCGACGCGACCCGACCCGCGACGTTTTTAGGGGTGGCGCGTGGTGCGCACGCCGGCGCCGATGTCGACGCTGCCGTGGCGCTGGAGCGCGAGGCGCAGGCGCTTGCCGAAGACCTCGAGCGCCTCGTCCATGAGCTGTGAGCAGCGGCTCTCCGAGACGCCGAGGATCTTGGCGATCTCGCGCAGCGCCATGCCATCGTAGAAGTAGAAGCGCAGGCAGAGGCTCTGCTTTTCCTTGAGGTCGCCGATCATGCGGTCGAGGAAGTCGCGCACGCGCTTGGCCTCGAGGAGGGCATAGGGATCGGTCGGCAGCCGGTCGGTCAGCCACGCGGAGAAGTCACGCCCCTCGTCGGAGAGCTCCTCGACCGAGACGACCAGGATCGGCTGGAGCTGGGTCATCAGGGCGTGGTAGCCGTCGACCTCGATGCCGAGGTGCTCGGCGACCTCCTGGGCGGTCGGCGCGCGGCCCAGGCGCTGCTCGAGCTCGTGCGTCGACTTGCCGAGCTTGTTGGCCTTGCGGCGGAAGCCGCGGCCCATCGGGTCCATCGAGCGCACCTCGTCGAGGATGGCGCCCTTGATGCGCACCTCGGCGTATTTCTTGAAGTTATTCGACTTGGCCTGATCGAACTTCTCGAAGGCGTCGAGGAGCCCGATCATGCCGGCGCCGATGAGATCGTCGACCTCGATGTGCGGCGGCATGCGGCTCGCGATCCGCTGCGCGATCGTTTTGACCAGCGGCGTGAGCTCGCCGATCATCACGTCCTTTTCGGTCTTTGGAGGCATCGTGACCAGACTGGGAGAGTCGCGCTGTCTTCGCTCGCGCGAGCCGGGAGTGTAACTGACCCCGGCGCTGCTGTCAGTCCGCGCGTGGCGCTCGCCGACGATCGACTGAAACACTTCTAATTCTATAAGCTTCGCATCAACGGCGGCCGATGCCGCGGTACTTGAAGCCTTGCGTGATCAGCTCGCGCGGCTCCCACAGGTTGCGGCCGTCGTAGAGGAAGTGGTCGCGCATGAGCGCCCAGACCCGCTCCCAGTCGGGCGCGGTGAACTCGGACCACTCGGTGACGAGGCAGAGCGCGTCGGCGCCCTCGATCGCCTGATAGGGGTCTTCGGCGTAGCGGATGCGGTCGCCGAGCACCTGGTGCGCGGTGTGGCGCGCGGCGGGGTCGTAGGCGACGACCTCGGCGCCGGCCTCGACCAGCACCTGCGACATCGGCACCGACGGCGCCTCGCGCATGTCGTCGGTCTGCGGCTTGAACGCGAGCCCCCACAGGCCGATGCGCTTGCCGCTCAGGTCGTCGCCGAGATCGTTCTTGACGAGCTCGGCCAGGCGCACCTTCTGCACGACGTTGGCCGCGGTAGTCGCCTCGAGGATGCGCAAGGGCGTCGTGTACTCCTCGGCGGTCTTGAGGAGCGCCGCGACGTCCTTGGGGAAGCAGCTGCCGCCGTAGCCGACGCCGGCCTTGAGGAAGTGCGGCCCGATACGCGCATCCGCGCCCATGCCGCGGCGCACGTTCTCGACGTCGGCGCCGACCCGCTCGCACAGCGTGGCGATCTCGTTCATGAACGAGATGCGCGTCGCCAGCATCGAGTTCGACGCATACTTGGTCATCTCCGAGCTGCGCACGTCCATCAGCAGGAACTTCGCGCCGTCGGCGGTCAGCGGCCGATAGAGGCGACGCATGACCTCGACCGCGCGCTCGTCGGAGGCGCCGACGATGATGCGGTCGGGCCGCATGAAGTCCGGCACCGCGACGCCCTCGCGCAGGAACTCCGGGTTGGACACGACCGCGAAGTGCTCCTTGCTGCGGCTGGCGATGATGGCGCGCACGCGGTCGCAGGTGCCGATCGGCACCGTCGACTTCATCACGATCACCTTGAAGCCGTTGAGCGCGTCGGCGATCGCCTCGGCGACCGCGATGACGTAGCGCAGGTCGGCCGAGCCGTCCTCGCCCGGCGGCGTGCCGACGGCGATGAAGACGACCTCCGAGTCGCGCACCGCCCTGGCGAGGTCGTCGGTGAAGACGAGGCGCCCGCGCTGCACGTTCTTCGGCACCATCTCCTCGAGCCCGGGCTCGTAGATCGGCAGCTTGCCGGCGCGCAGGATCGCGAGCTTGTGCTGGTCGTTGTCGACGCAGACCACGCGGTGTCCGAGCTCGGCAAAACAGGTGCCCGCGACGAGCCCGACATATCCGGTTCCGACCACGGCGACGTTCATCATGACGAGCTGCTCCTTGTCATCACCCCGCGCTGGGGGGCGCCCCGCCAAGCGGAAGCGGCGCGTCATAGCAGGGTGAGGAGAGCGGGGCAAACCCCGAGCGCGTTCCTTTTTCACGGAACGCCGAGGCCCGGCTTGCCCGCCCGCGCGCACCCCTCTATGACCGCGGGCCGATGCACCGCTTCTTCCGAGCCCTGCTCCGCCATCGCCTGCTCGCGCTCGGCGCGCTCCTGGCGGTGACCGTCGCGCTCGGGCGCTACCTGGTCGACCCGTCGCGCCTGCTCGTCGACTTCTCGCTCGAGGCGCTGCTCGTACCCGACGCCGCCGCGCGCGCCGATCTCGACGCGCTGCATCGCGACTTCGGCGACGACGTCGGCGTGGTCGGCGTCGTGGTCGCGCTCCCGCCCGCGGGGCCGGGCACGGTCTTCGACGCACCGGTGCTCGCGACGATCGAGGGCTTCGCCGACTGGCTCGCGGCGCAGCCCGAGATCGACGGCGAGCGCGTCGTCTCGCTCGGCGACCTGCCCGACCTGCGCGGCGACGAGATCGTGCCCGAGGCGCTCACCCGCGCCCTCGCCGACGGCGCCGACACCGCCCGCCGCGGGCAGGCGCTGCTCGCGCACCGCAGCTTCGTCGGCTCGCTCGTGTCCGCCGACGCGCGCGCCACCATCGTCGTCGCGCCGTTCCTGCACCACACCAGCGATCTGAGAAAGCCGCTCTTCGAGCGCCTCGAGCGCGAGCGCGCCGGGCTCGAGCGCGCGCTCGGACCAGGCGCCGAGGTGCACGTCGTCGGCGTGCCGCTCGTGCAGGCGACCTACGCCGAGGTCGTGCTGCGCGACATCATCCTGCTCGTGCCGATCACGATCGTCGTCATCGCGATCCTGCTCGGGCTCACCTTCCGCCGGGTCTACGCCGTGGTCGGGCCGCTCGCCGGGGTCGGCCTGGCGACGATCTGGACGCTCGGGCTCATCCAGGCGCTGGGGCTGCCCTTCGACATGGTCAACTCGGTGACCGGGGTCGTGATCCTCGTCGTCGGCGTCGCCGAGGGCGCGCACATCGTGGCGCGTCACCGCGAGGAGTGCCTGCGCCTCGGGCCGACCGGTACGCGCGAGGCGGCCATCCTCGCGACGATGGACCGCATGGCGCCGGCCTGCTTCGTGACCTCGGCCACGACCGCCGTCGGCTTCGGCTCCCTGGCGGCGGCGACGCTACCGGCGATCGTGTCCTTCGGCCTGGTGCTCGCCGCGGGCGTGATGATGGCCTGGGCGATCCAGATGGTGCTCATGCCGATCGTGCTGTCGTTCGTGCCGACCCACGACGTGCTCGCCGGGCGAGGCGCCACGCCCGCGGCCGTCGGCATCGACCCGCTCGGCGACGGCCGCTTCGCCCGCTGGCTCGATCGTCAGGCCGCGCGGGTCATCGCGCGCCCCCACCGCTACGCGATCATCGGGCTCGCCAGCGGCGTGATCGCGCTGGTCGGCGCGCTGAACGTCGAGGCCGACGCGCGCGCCGCCGGCGAGCTGCAGGCGGACCATCCGGTCGCGCGCGGGCTCGCGATGATGGAGGCGCGCCTGTCCGGCGTGCTCGTGCACGCGGTGGCGATCTCGGGCCGCGACGGCGGCACCTGCACGAGCGACGCCGAGTGCGCGCCGCGTGGCCCGCGCAGCCAGCCGCTGTGCAAGCGCGTCGACCTCGCCTTCCGCGCGAGCGCGCACCTCCAGGGCGCGGTGGCCGATCTCACCGGCGTCGCCGGCGACCCGCTCTTCTTCGAGCTCGAGCAGGCGCTCACCGCTGACGATCTGCCGCCCCACGGCGTGTGCAGCGAGAGCGTCGCCACGCCCGACGTGATCGGCTTCATCGCCGATCTCGAAGCCTTCATCGCCGCGCAGCGCGCGAGCGCGACCGCCGGCGGCGAGCCGGTGCTCATCGCGAGCACCGCGAGCCTGGTCGACCTGCTGATCGACCTCGGTCGCGGCGCCTCCCCGCCGCGCGACCCGGGCGTCATCGCCGAGCGCATCGGGCTTCTCGAGAGCGGCGCGCCCGAGCTCACCGGGCGCTACCTCACGCCCGACCACACGCGCACCCAGCTCGTGCTGCGCGCCAACGACATCGGCCTCAAGGCCTGGCGTGACTTCGAGCCGATACTCGAGCGCGAGATCTCGCGCCTCGTCGCGCATCACGACCTGGAGGGGCGCGTGTCGGTGGTGCTCTCGGGCGGCGCGACGCTGGCGGAAAAGGCGATCTCCGGGATCGGCACGAGCCTCGTCGACTCGGTGCTCTACGACTTCCTCTTGATCCTCGCGTTCATCGTCGGCCTGGTGCGGAGCTTCCGCCTCGGGCTCCTGGCGATGATCCCGAACCTGTGGCCGCTGCTCATCACGCTCGGCATGATGGGCTTCCTCGAGATCCCGGTGCGCGCCTCGACGATCATCGTGTTCTCGGTCGCGCTCGGGATCGCCGTCGACGATACCACCCACTTCGTGCACCGCTACCGCGAGGAGGTCGCGCGCCTCGGCGAGGGCGAGGCCGCCATCCGCAGGACCGTGCTCGCGACCGGCCGACCGATCGTGCTCACCTCGATGATCCTGGTCTGCGGCTTCCTGGTCAACGCGCTCTCCGACTTCAAGGCGATCGTCGAGTTCGGCGTGCTCTCGGCGATCACCATGGGCCTCGCGCTCCTCGCCGAGCTCTACCTGACCCCCGCGCTCCTGCTCCTGCTCAAGGGGCGGCTCAGCCTGCCGGCCGCTCCCGGCGACGGCAACGACAGGTCGTGACGCGATCGGCGCGCACGATGGTGACGCGCGTTGCCTTCCGCCCTTCGCATGCGGCATGCTCGGGTCATGCTCGATCTCGGCTCATTGCGTAAGGCGATCGACGCGCTCGATCGTTCGCTCATCGTCACGGCACGCTCGCCGGACTTCGACACGCTCGGCCAGGACATGCGAGAGACCTTGCGCGCCGGCGTCATCCAGAGCTTCGAGATCGCCTACGAGCAGAGCTGGAAGATGATGCGCCGTTGGATCGAGACCAACGTCGGCAGCGAGAGCGTCGACGGCGTCACGCGCCGGGAGCTCTTCCGGCGTGCCGCCGAGGAGCGATTGATCGACGATGTCGAAGCGTGGATGCTCTTTCACTTCACGCGCAACCTGACCTCGCACACCTACGACGAGGACACGGCACAGGAAGCCTACGAGAAGGCCGTGGGCTTCCTGCCGCTCGCCACCGACCTGCTCGCACGACTCGAGGCCCGTAATGATTGAGTGCCGAGCCGAGCACCTCTCGCTCATCCGCGAGATCCTCCAGCGCCACGTGCCCGGGCAGCGCGTGCTCGCGTTCGGCTCGCGGGTCCGCGGCGGTGCTCGCGCCTACTCCGATCTCGACCTCGCGGTGATCGGCGACCGACGCCTGCCCTTCGAGCGCATCGCGCTCCTCAAGGAAGCGTTCGAGACCTCGACGCTGCCCTTTCGCGTCGACGTCGTCGACTGGCATCGGCTGAGCGAGGGCTTTCGCGAGGCCATCATCCACGACGCGGTCGCGATCCAACCCCGGGCCGAGCCCGCGCGCGGCGCGCCGTCGCCCTGACGCGACAAGGGAGACCCCATGCCGATGTTCGTCGTCGTCGTCCTCGTCGCGCTGGGACTCGGCGCCGAGAGCGCGCGCGCCGCCGAGGGTCCTTACCGCTACCTCGATCGCGCCGGCCAGCTCTCCGCGCCGACCTCCTACCCGCCGCCGATCCCGACCCTGACGCCGTTTTCCGACGGCGCGCGCGTGCTGTGGATGCCGGAAGGGTGGGCGCTGCACCGGCTCGCCGCCGGCGCGTACGAGGCGAAGGGCCCGGCGCAGGCGGTGGTGCAGATCGTCGTCAACGATCCCGGCGCCAAGCCCGAGCGCTGGCTCGCGCGGATCTGCAAGCGCCCCAAGAAGCGGGACGAGATCCACACGGCGGTGGAGAGCCTCGTGTGCTCGGACGGGGCGGTCGCGCGACGCCTCACCCAGAAGCGCGCGATCCCCGTGCCGGGGAGCCTCTCTGATTGGGTGCCGGTCGTGACCGTCACCGGGGTGATGATCGACGCCGAGCTCGTCTCGCGCCTGGCGGCGGTCAACGCGGTGAGCCTCGAGCCCGCGGCGGCGGCCGGTTCGCCACGGGTCATGGCGGCCGACGCGATCAACGAGCTGCGCGCGCCGGCCGACGTGGTCTTGCCAGGGCTCGGGTGGCAGGTCGTGTTGCCGGCCGATCCGCGAGAGGGGAAGTCCGGCAGCCACTACGCCATCACCCGCTGGGACGAAGCCGGCAGCCGCGCCTGGGTGATCGCGCGACGCAATGCCTATGAAATCCGGGATGTTCTACAGGTCGAGAGCGCCGCCGCCGTGGTCGCGCTGACCGCGGCGAGCACACCGTGTCCGGCGTCGATCCCCAGGTCCGATCGCGAGAGCTGGTCCGATCTGGGCTACCTGCTGGACCCGCCCTACGAGGACGCGGTGAGCGTCGTGGCGCCCTCGGTCTTCACCGGCTCGAAGCTGAGCCTCGAGCTCTGCCTGCCGGTCGCGCCGGGCAGCGTGTGGGTCGGCGTCTCGCTCCTCGGCCGCCAGGCCGGCGAGGTGTCCTCCTACGTCCAGAACAGCGTCGCGCTCGTACCTCTCCTGCACGCGGTGCTGCGCGGCGCCGTCGCCGGCGCGGCCGCCGACGTGCTCGACAAGCGCGCGAGCACCTTGCACGGGACCGTGCCCGACCGCCCCGCCCGCCTCGTCGAGGTCGATCGCTTCAACGAGCTCGTCGAGAGCCCCGCCGAGCGAGCGCGCGCCGCCGAGCGCAAGCGCGCACCGCCCAAGCGCGCTGCAGGCCAACCGAATTGTCGTGCGCTCATCGCGCAGATTGCGCGCTTCGACGGGCCCGGCTACCCGCACGCGTGCAGCGGCACCCGCGACGAGCAGCTCGCCTTCGCCGAGGCCTGGTACGCGCGCCGCGCCGCGGAGGGCTGGCCGGGGATCTATAGCTTTGGCTCCCACCGCGCCAGGATCGCCGACCCCGCGCCGCTCGGCCGGGAGCTGGCGCTGATCGACGCGATGATCACGCTCGCCCAAGCCGGCGGCACCGCCGACATGGCGGCGCTACGCGCGTACGGCGAGGCGCTCGAGCGTCTGGGCGTGCACGAGCTGGCCCAGCGCGGCCGGGCCTTGTCCGAGCCGCGCCCGCCGAGCGCGCCGGCGCAAGCTCCGAGCGACGGGGTCGAGGCGATCAATCGATCGGTCGACGCCTACTTCGAGTCGCTGAGCCGGGTCGGCAAGGGCTGTACCGGCGTGGCGGCCTGCGCCGAGCAGGCGCGCCGCGACGCGCTCGACGCGCTCAATCGGCGCCGCTGACGGTGAGTCACGGGCGCTGCTCGAGGGCGAGGTTGTCGAAGCGGGTCCAGCTCTTCCAGAACTTGAGCTTGACGGTGCCGGTCGGGCCGTTTCGGTGCTTGCCGACGATGAGCTCGGCGACGCCCTGCACCTCGGGCGGGCACTCCTTGTTGTAGACCTCCTCGCGGTAGATGAAGCAGATCATGTCGGCGTCCTGCTCGATGGCGCCGGACTCGCGCAGATCGCTCATCATCGGGCGCTTGTCGGTGCGCGACTCGAGGCCGCGGTTGAGCTGCGAGAGCGCGATCACCGGGCACTGCAGGTCCTTGGCCAGGCCCTTGAGCGAGCGCGAGATGTAGCTGATCTCCTGCTCGCGCGAGCCCATGCGCATGCCGGCATTCATCAGCTGGAGGTAGTCGATGACGACGAGGTCGAGCCCTTCGCGGCGCTTGAGGCGGCGGCACTTGGCGCGGATCTGGGTCGGCGAGGCGCCGGGCAGGTCGTCGAGGAAGATCTTGGTGCGCGCGATGTCGTCGGAGGCCTGCACGAGACGCGGCCACTCGTCCTCCTGCAGGTAGCCGCCGCGCAAGGACGAGAGATCGATGCGCGCCTCGCAGGAGAGCAGGCGCTGGGCGAGCTGCTCGGCTGGCATCTCGAGCGAGAAGATCGCGACCGAGGCGGCATGCCGCGCGGCGGCGTTGACCGCGACGTTGAGCGCGAACGAGGTCTTGCCCATGGCGGGGCGCGCGGCGAGGATGACGAGGTCGCCGCGCTGGAGGCCGTGGGTGAGGCGGTCCCAGTCGCGAAAGCCGGTGCCGATCCCGGTGACGTCGCCTTCGGCGTCGAAGGCGGCCTGGATCTGATCGAGCGCCGACTGCACGACCTCCTTGATCGGGCGCAGGTTGGTGTTGGCGCGGTTCTCGAGCACCGAGAAGACGCTGCGCTCCGCCTCGTCGAGGAACTCCTCGACGTCGGCGACGTCCTGCAGGCCGGCGGTCTCGATCTGGCGCGCGGCCTCGACCATGCGGCGCAGGACCGCCTTCTGGCGGACGATCTCGCAGTAGTGCTCGAGGTTGGAGACGGTGCCGGCGCGGTCGAGCAGCTCGCCGAGCGTGCGCGCGCCGCCGATCTTGTCGTACTGGCCGCGGTCCTTGAGCGCCTGCTGCACGGTGACGAGGTCGATGGCGGTGGCGCGCTCGTGCAGGTCGGCGAGCACCGTGTAGAGGATCTGGTGGCGCTCGAAGTAGAAGTCCTCGGCGCGCAGCGACTCCGACAGGGTGTCCATCGCGTTGGGATCGATGAACACCGCCGAGAGGACCTCGCGTTCGGCGTCCAGCGAGTGCGGCGGCTTGACGGTCTCGCTCTGCATCCGCGGAACGTGCACGAGCGGCGGCGGGTTGACAATGCTGCACCCCGACGAACCGGCGAACGTCGTGCGGAGGTGCGGGGATTCTGGTACGGTCTCGTGCAGGAGGTGCGGATGACAGCGGCGGTGAGCAGGCAAGCGTTGATCGGGTTGGCGGTCAGCGACGCGTCGCTCCTCAAGGCGTTCGCCGAGACCCACCACGAGGTCCTCGAGCTGCACGCCGGCTGGGATCTCCAGGGTGCGCGCCACGGCGTGTGGGGTCTCGGCTTCCACGCGCACGGCGAGATGCTGGTGCGCAAGGGGCCGCTGCGCACGCTGACCGCGGAGGGGCTCATCGCGCAGCTGCGCGACGTGCGCGCGCGCCACCTGGTGCTCGTCGCCGAGCAGCACGAGGCGGGAAAGAAGCTCGAGGACTGCTCGCCCTTGCGCTACCGCGACTGGCTCTTCGCGACGACCGGCGCGGCGACGCTGGGCGCGGGCTTCGCCGAGCGCGTGCAGGCCGAGCTGCCGACCTACGCCTTTTCCCACAAGCGCCACCCGAGCCACGACGAGGCGGTCATGATGCTCATGATGGCCGCGCTCGAGCGCATGAACGCGCGCGACACGCGCGACCTCACGACGCGCGCGATCCAGCGGGCGATCGGCGCCGCCGCCGAGGACCTCAGGCGGCTGGCCGAAGCGCATGAGCGCGTGAGCCTCCTGGCGACGCTGCACGTCAACGGCAACCTCTTCATCATGGCGATCGGGCGCCCGATCTGGATCGCGCGCTTCCGCGGCACCGGAGACGCCGCGCGGCCCGGGCGTCTGCCGCGCCACGATCACCTGCGCGCGCTGGTGATCGGCGACCGCACCCCGGCCGAGGTCGCTTGGGAGGAGCTGCCGCGCGGGCTCGGCGCCGAGATCGACGGCGCCTGCGAGCTCATCCAGTTCCCGGCTTGAGCGCCTACTCGACCCGGCCGTAGTCGTCGTTGGAGGCGGCGCCGGGCTCGGCGCTCGCGTCGTCGGCTTCGCCTTCCTCTTCTTCGTCGTCTTCGCCCGGGCCGCAGTCGGCCTCCTGCTGGAGGATGCGCACGTCATCGGGCCCGAAGGCGTGCCCGCCGTCGTCGGCCTCGTCGGCGTCGTCCTGCTCGGCCGGCGCGGCGTCGTCATCGTGCACGTCGGGCGCGTGCGCGTCGGGCGGGCACTGCTCGGCGCCGCCGGTCGCGCCGTCGGTGTTCGGGGTCGCGTTCGGGTCGCCGTCGTTGTCGTCCGGGTCCTCGCGCCCCGGCGGGGCGTTGCCGGTGACGTCCCCGTAGGCGGCGTCGGGCTGGATCACGTCGGCCCGATAGACATCGGGTTGTCCGGGGTGCGGGGTCGGGTTCGAGTCGCACGCGAGCCCGAGGACGAGCGTCAAGCCGAGCGTCAAGCCGAGCAATATGGAGGTCGCGAGCGTGGTCATGGCGATTTGCCTTCGGGCGTCTTGCGCGGAGTGGTGAAATCCTACACAACTGAGAACGTAAGCGTCAATCTGAATCGAGGCACACGATGACGGGCACTGAGCACATCGCCGGCCGATGGGCGGTCCGGGCCGAGCTGGGACGCGGCAGCATGGGCCGCGTGCTCCTCGTCGAGGAGGCGCCGCGTGCACATGCAGCAGGAGCCGTGCCAGCGGGACGGCCGGCGCGCCAGCTCGCCTGCAAGGTGCTCGAGCGGGCGCCACTACAGGATGATTTCGTCAACGAAATCAAACTATTGCGGCGACTGGCCCACCCCGGCTTCGCGCACGTGGTCGAGCTCCTGGCGCTGCCGGTGGCGCTTACGGCGGGCGCGCCGCGACCCCAGCTCGTGGCGCTGATGGAGCGCGCGACCGGTCAGCCGCTGGCGCCCGGTCAGGTCGCCGCCGCCGAGGTCTGGGCGATCGCCTGGGCGCTGCTCGAGGCGCTCGATCACCTGCACCGCTCGGGGATCGTGCACGGCGACCTCGCGCCGGACAACGTGCTCTGGGATTCGGCGCGCCGGCGCCTGACCGTGCTCGACCTCGGCGCGGGAGGCGAGCGCGGGGCGCGCGCCGGGCGGACCTCGGGCGTGCTCGCCTACGCGGCCCCCGAGCGGCTCGAGGGCGCGGGGCTCGAGCCGGCGGGTGACCTCTGGTCGGCGGGCGCGCTGCTCTTCGGCGTCGTGCACGGGCGCCACCCGTGGCCCGGCTATCCTGCGACGCGCGGGGCGAAGCCGCTCCTGGACGGGCTCGCGCCGCACGCGCTCGATCCCATGATCCTGCGCCTGCTGAGCGTGGATCCGGCCGCGCGCCACCCGAGTGCGACGGCGGCGCTGGCCGAGCTCGCGGCAGCGAGACCCGAGCTCGCGCAGGGCGGCGCGGCGGCGGTCGAGCCCGCGTTCGTCGACGCCGGGCAGCGGATCGCGCACGCGGCCGAGGAGCTCGTGCGGGCGGCGCGGGCCGGGCGAGCGACCAGCCTGGATCTGCGAGGCGCGCTGGGCAGCGGCCGCTCGCGCGCGCTGGTCGAGCTGCGCGAGCGCCTGGCGGTGGCGGGCGTGCCGGGGGTGCCGATCGCGATCCGCGACGACGACGAGCACGCGTTCCTAGGTGACGCGCTGGCCGCGCTCGGGCACGAACGGCAGGAGCCGAGCCTCGGCGCGCTGGTGCGCGCGGTGGGTCAGAGCGGCGGCCCGCTGGCGCTGGCGGTCGACGACCTCGAGCGGGCGCCGGCGGTGCGGCGCATGCTCGAGCGGCTCGCGCGATCGCTCGAGACGATCCCGGAGCACTACCGCGGCCTCATCCTCCTGACGGTCGGCCTCGGCGTCGGGCCGAGCCTGGAGATGGCGCGCTGGGGTGGCGAGGACGTCGCCACGACGCTCGCGCTGCGCTTCCCCGGGCGGCGCGTGCAGGCGGGAGACGCGGCGGCGCTGGCGGACGCGGCGCGCGGGCAGGCAGGGCTCGTGCGGACGCTCATCGAGGCGGCGAGAGACAGCGGCGTGATGCGCGTCGATCACAGTCAGGTGATCTGCGACGTCGAGCGGCTGGGTGCGCTGGTGCCACCGTCGCTGGAAGCCGGCGCGGAGGGGGCGCTGGCGGCGCGCTCCGTCGAGGCGCGGCGGACCGCGGCGGTGATCGCCTGGGCCGAGCGCGCGGTGCCGATGGGCGGCGCGGCGGTGGCCGAGCTGGTCGAGCACGGGCTCGCGGTGCACGAGACACGCGGGGTGCGCCTGATGTCGGAGGCGCTGGCACGGGCGGCGCGCGGCGGGCTCACGGCCGAGGAGGCGAGGCGGGACCTCGCCGCCTGTTACGAGGCGGCGGGCGAGCGGGCGCTGGCGCTCGGCGAGCGGCTGAGGCTCGGCGAGGAGGTCGTCGCCGACGCGGAGGCGGCGCTGCTCGCGCCGGGCTGTGCGCGCGAGGCGGGGATCGGGCTCCTGCGGGCGCTGGTGGCGCGGGAGGCGTGGCCGGCGCGCGCCGAGGTCGCTCGGCGTGTGGGCGAGCTGGCGGAGGGCTGGGGACAGGCGCGCGAGGCGGCGGTGGCGTTCAGGCGCGCCGAGGCGCTGGCGCGTGCGAGCGAAGAGGAGGCGGAGATCGCGCGCGCGTGGCTGGGGATCGGCCGGCTCGAGGCGGCCGGCGCGCGTTACGCGCAGGCGCTCGAAGCCTATCGGCAGGCCGAGCCGTGGGTCGACGGCGATGTGTCCTTGACGGTGGCGCTCCTGAGTGGACAGGCGCGCGCGGCGGTGCTCTCGGGCGAGCTCGAGCTCGCCGAGGCGGTGAGCGAGCGGGGGATCGCGCTGGCCGAGACGCCGCTCGAGCGGGCCTCGCTGCTCTACTCGCGAGGGCTCTCGGCGTGGTACCAGGGGCGCCTCGACGAGGCGGAGGCGCGGCTCGAGGCGGCGCTCACGACGCTGCGCGAGAGCGGTGAGGCGAGCGCGAGCGCGCGCAAGGAGGAGGCGGCGATCGTCACCGCGCAGGGGCTGGTGGCGCATCGGCGCGGTGAGCTGGCACGCGCGGCGCTGGCGTACGGCGAGGCGATGAAGCTCGGCGAGGCGGCGCGTGACGAGGCGCGCGTGCTGACGGCGCTGCAGAACCTCGGCGTGGTGCAGCACGAGCGCGGTGAGTGGACCGAGGCGCTCGACACCTATCGCGAGGCGATGGCGCGCGCCGAGCAGCTCGACGCGCGCGCGCGGATCGCGCAGATCGCCGGAAATCTTGGAAATCTATGGCGTTATCTCGGGGAGACCGAGCGCGCGCAGATCGTCCTGGAGCGGGGGCTCGAGATCGCGCGCGCCGACGGGAACCGCCACCTGGCCGCGGTGATCGTCAACCTGCTCGGCGACGTCGCCTCGGATCGCGGCGAGCTCGCGCAGGCCGAGGCGCGCTTCCGCGAGGCCGTCGCCATCGCCGACGAGGCCCGCTGCGAACCGGAGGCGCTGGAGGCGACGCTGAACCTGGGGCGCCTGGCGCTCGAGCGCTTCGAGCTCGCGACCGCGCGGCAGTGCGCCGAGCGGGCGGCCGCGATGGCGGAGGCGCGGCAGGCCAGGGCGATGCGCGTGGGCGCGCTCGCGCTGGAGGCCGGGATCAGGCGCGTCGGGCACGACGGCGGGGACGGCAGGTCGGGACTGGCGGCGGCGCGCGCGGCGATAGAGCAGGCGATCGCCGAGGTCGAGGTCGTGAAGAACCCGGACGGGCGCTGGCCGATCTATCTCGAGGCGGCGCTGTGCGCACGTGATCGCGAGGACGTCGCGGCGGCGCAGGGGTTTGCGCGCGAGGTGCGCAAGGTGCTGCAGGCGCAGCTCGACTCGGTGCCGGCGGCCTTCCGCGAGGCGTTCATGGCGCGGCGCGATCGGCGCGCGGCCTATCGCGAGACGGCGGCTCTGTCGGCCGAGGCGCGCGAGGCGAGCGCGGGTCAGGGCCTCGGCTGGGGCCGGCTGCTCGAGGTGCACAAGCGCCTCGCCGGCGAGCACAACGTGCAGCGGCTGCTCGAGTACATCATGGACTCGGCGATCCTCTTGACCGGGGCCGAGCGCGGCTTCCTGCTGCTCGACGACGAGTCGCACAGGGAGGGGCTGGAGGTGCGCGTCGCGCGCAACCTCGACCAGGAGAACATCCGCAACAAGCACCTCAAGATCAGCCGCGGGATCGCGCGGCGGGTGATCCAGGCGGGCGAGCCGATCGTGACCGTCGACGCGATGGAGGACGAGCGCTACAGGGAGCAGCTCTCGGTGGTCGATCTGCGGCTGCGCTCGATCATGTGCCTGCCGATGGCGTTTCGCGGGCGCGTGCTCGGCGCGATCTACCTCGACAACCGCTTCCGCGCGTCGGCGTTCGCCGGCGAGGACATGCGCTTCATGGAGGCCTTCTGCGACATGGCGGCGGTGGCGCTCGACAACGCGCGCCTGGTCGAGTCGCTGGAGGCGCAGAAGCGGGCGACGGACGCGGCGCGGCGCGAGGTGGAGTCGCTGAACCAGCGGCTGGCGCAGGAGCTCGAGCGACGCACGCGCGAGCTCGAGGACACCAAGGTGCAGATGATCGCCGAGCGACGACAGCTGGCGAGCGAGCACCGCTTCGAGAACATCATCGGGTCGGCGCCGGCGATGCGCAAGCTCTTCCAGATGATCGACAGGCTGAAGAGCGCCGACGTCGCGGTCCTGATCGAGGGCGAGTCGGGCACCGGCAAGGAGCTGGTCGCGCGCGCGATCCACTTCGCGGGGCAGCGACGGGAGCGGCCGTTCGTCGCGGTCAACTGCGGGGCGATCCCGGCGACGCTCCTCGAGAGCGAGCTCTTCGGCCACGTGCGCGGCGCGTTCACCAACGCGACCTCGGACAAGAAGGGCCTCTTCGAGGTGGCGCACACCGGCACGCTCTTCCTCGACGAGATCGGGGAGATGCCGCTGGAGATGCAGGTCAAGCTCCTGCGGGTGTTGCAGTCGGGCGAGATCCAGAAGGTCGGCGCGACCCGGCAGGTCGTGGTCGACGTGCGCATCGTCGCGGCGACGAACCGCAAGCTGGAGGAGGAGGTCCAGGCCGGGCGCTTCCGCGAGGACCTCTTCTATCGCCTGTCGGTGATCCCGCTGGTGGTGCCGCCCTTGCGCGAGCGACGCGAGGACATCCCGCTCCTGGTGCAGCACTTCATCGAGGCCAACCGCAAGGCCGGGCTCGGTGAGGTCGGCGGGATCTCCAAGGAGGCGCTGGCGCTCTTGTCGCGTTATCCGTGGCCGGGCAACGTGCGCCAGCTCGAGACGGTGCTGAAGAACGCCAGCGTCTTCTGCGACGGCCCGACGCTCACGCCGCGCGACTTCGAGAGCTTCCCCGACATCGTGGCCCCGGGCGGGAGCGCGGGCCTCGGCGCGCTGTCGGACAAAGGCCTGCTCGCGCTCGGCGGACGTACGCTGGCCGAGCTCGAGCGCCTGGCGATCGTGCAGGCGCTCAAGGACAACAAGGGCAACAAGAAGCGCACCGCCGAGCTCCTCGGTATCGACCGGCGCACGCTCTACAACAAGCTCGCGGCCTATGAGATCGCGATCGAGAGCGACCTCAAGGTGTCGTGAGGAGCGTGTGCTCCTGGGATGTGAGAACTCACGCCGCATGACCTTTGTTGACACGATCGGGGCGCGCGGCCAGCATCGAGGGGCTTGAAGGATCAGGGCGACGAGGAGGCGGGCGCCGACGGCTTTGGAGCGCTGATGCGCGCGACGCGCGTCGAGGGCGCGGCGGGTTTGGGGCGGGTGCTCTCGAGGGAGCTGATGCAGGCGGCGCTGGGCCTCGGGGACGAGCCGCGCGTCGGGCGCTACGTGATCGAAGCGCGGTTGGGCGAAGGCGGCATGGGCACGGTCTTTCGGGCCCGCGATCCCGAGCTCGAGCGCAAGGTGGCGATCAAGATCCTGCACCCGGAGGTCGGCGCCGAGGCGCACGAGCTCCTCGCGCGAGAGGCGCGTGCGCTGGCGCGGTTGAGTCACCCCAACGTGGTCACCGTGCACGACGTCGGCACGCGCGATGGGCAGCTCTGGGTGGCGATGGAGCTGGTCGAGGGCCAGACACTGCGCGCGTACTGCGAACGCAAGCCCGAAGGCGGGTGGCGCGAGATCGTGCGGTGCTTCGTCGAGGCGGGGCATGGGCTCGTGGCGGCGCACGAGGCCGGGGTGATCCATCGCGACTTCAAGCCGGACAACGTGCTCGTCGGAGCGTCGGACGGGCGCGTGCGCGTGGTCGACTTCGGCCTGGCCGGGCTCGAGGCGCGCAGCGCGGGCGCCCCCGGTGTGCGCACCCACCCGCGCTACAAGCTGGCGGGCACGCCGCTGTACCTGCCGCCCGAGGTGCTGCGTGGGGCGGCGCGTGGACCGCTGGGAGATCAGTACAGCTTCTTCGTGGCGCTGCGCGAGATGTTGGCGGCGGACGGGACGACGCGGGTTCCGAGGGCGCTGACGGCGATCGTCGAGCACGGCGCAGCCGAGGATCCGGGCGCGCGCTTCTCGTCGATGAAGGAGGCGGTCGGCGAGCTCGAGGCGCTGCTCGACGACCAACGGGCAGACCGGCGGCGCCGTCTGCTGCTCGACAAGGTGCAGGCGATGTGGCTCGAGGAGGGCGCGAGCGAGCCGCGTTCGGAGCTGCAGGCGGCCGACGGCCTGGTCGAGCCGAGCGGACACGTCGGAGGCGACACGACGCTGATCGTCGGCGCCCCCGGAGCGGGCAAGACGCGTGCGCTTCGGGATCGCACCCGAGCGCTGCACGCGCGGGCGCTCGAGGATCCGGACGCGCCGGTCCCGGTGATCCTGAGCCTGACGTCGCTGGCGCAGGCGCGGGGAGGGCTCGAGGCGTGGCTGGTCGAGGAGCTCGCGCTGAAGTACGGGCTGTCGCGGCGGCGCGCACGGATGCTCCTGGAGGACGAGGCGCTGGCGCTGATGCTCGACGGGCTCGACGAGGTGCCGCTCGATCGGCGCGGGGCGGTCGCGGCCGCGATCGACACGCTCGCGCACGAGCACGCGCTGACGGTGGTGCTGACCTGCCGCGAGCAGAGCTATCTCGCCCTGGACACGAAGCTCGGGTTCGAGCGGGCGCTGCGCGTGGTCGGCGGCGCCGGAGAGGACGACGAGGAGGCGGCGCGCGGGTTGGTCGATCGGGCGCTCGCGCGCGAGCCGGCCCTCACCGCGCGCGACAGGGAGCGCCTGGTCGGGGTCTTGCGGTGGCTCGCGGCGACGCTGCAGCGCAAGGGTCACTCAGACCTGTGGCTCGAGCGGCTGCAGCTCGACTGGCTCAGCGGTCCCTGGCGCAAGGTCGCCGCGCTCGTCGGTGTCATCGCGATCGCCGCCATCGTTACCGCGGGCAACCTGCTCGGCAACGTCCTCGCCGAGCGGCCGCTCTTCGTCGGGCTCCTGCTCGGCGGGGTGGGCACGGCGGTCGTGCTCGGGTTCAACCGCGGCCTGGCGATCCACACGCGCGACGCGCTGCGCTGGTCGTGGCGCGTGAGCGTGCGGCGCCTGCCGCTGATGCTGGTCCTCGGGCTCGCGGTCGGGCTGCTCTTCGGGGCGTTCTTCGTCCTGTGGGTCAACCTGGTGCTGGCGGCGACCGTGGCGCTGGTGATGACGCTCGTCGTCGGGCTCGAGCCGCGCGACGTCGATCAGAAGGCGCGGCCGGGGCAGGGCCTGTGGCGCTCGGCGCAGACCGGGCTCGAGGTCGGCGCGGCGGCGGGACTGCTGACCGGGATCGCGGTCGGCTATCTCGCGGTGCCCGCGATGATCCCATGGGTCTCGAGCGAGTCGGAGTTCGTGCGCATGGCCGATCCGAGCGCCAGCCTCTTCTGGTCGTCGGCGGTCTTCGTGTTGCTGACGACGACGTTCATCTACGGCTGGACGGCGGTCGTCCTGCACTGGACCGTGCGGGTCATGCTGCGCCTCGGTGAGGGTGTGCCGCTGAGGTTGGTGCCCTGGCTCGATCGCGCGGTCGATCGCGGGCTCCTGCGGCGCGTCGGCGGCGGCTGGATCTTCGAGCGTCGCGGTGTGCTCGACTACCTGGCCCGCCAGGCAGACCGACCGGACGCGGCCGAGCGGTAGCGCTCAGCCCTTGTCGCGCGCGAGCCAGCTCTGCAGGAGGGTGCGGGCGCCGCGCTGCTCGTCTTCGCTGCCGGGCAGCGCCTCCATCGCCTCGCGCACGAGATTGCGCGCGCGGAAGAGGCGGCTCTTGATCGTACCCGCCGGCACCTCGAACACCTCGGCCAGCTCGGACAGCGGCATCTCCTCCCAGTAGTAGAGCTCGAGCAGGAGCTGCAGCTCGAGCGGGATCCGCTGCAGCGCCATCACGAGCAGGCGCGTCTCGGACTGGCGCGCGAGCAGCGTCGAGGCGCCCGGCATCAGATCGACGATCGTACTGACGGCGAAGTCGGGCACCTCGCGCTGGCCACGGGTGCGCGCGCGGATGTGCTCGAAGAGCACGTTCTTGGCGATCCCGAAGAGGAAGGCACGAAAGCTGCCCTCGGCGCGGAAGCTGTCACGCGGCGCCTGCACGCAGCGCAGGAAGGTCTGCTGCACGAGATCGTCGGCGGCGCCGCCCTGGGTCTTGCTGGCGAAGAAGCGCTCGATGGCAGGGAAGTGCCGCTCGGTGAGGGCGGAGCCGGCCTTGCGGTCGCCGCCGACCCACGCACGGTAGAGATCGATGTCGTCCTGGTCGTTCATCAAGATAACTCTCGCGGGTCGTGCGCGCTGAAGATGCGCACCGCGGGCGAGCCGCTGGCCAGCTCGCGCAGGCGCTTCTGGTTGCCGAGGCGCGCCTTGCGATCGACCTCCATGAGCGTCTGGAAGGCGCGCAGGAGCGCGGGGCACTGGCGCTTTTCGGCGTGCACCTCGCCGCGCGAGAAGTAGGCGTCACCGGCGTGCAGGAGCCAGCCCGCGCCGTCCTGCACCGCGACCGCGGTATGACCACGGGTATGACCGGCGAGCGGGATGAGGAGGATCTCCGGCGGCAGGCCGTCGAGCTGGCGCACTGCGTCGAAGCCGTGCCACGGCTCGCCGAGGTCGCTGTAGGTGCGGAACTCCGGCGCGTGCGCCCACATCGCCGGCCGATAGCGCTGGCGGTGCTTGGCGGTCTTCTGCGCCATCGCGTCGGCGTGCTCGACGGCGTGCACGTGCACGCGCGCCCCGGGGAAGTCGACGAGACCGCCGACGTGGTCGAGGTCCATGTGGGTGAGCACGACGTGGCGCACGTCGCGGGCAGAGAAGCCGCGCGCCTCGACCTGCGAGATCGCCGCGTGGCTCACGTCGCGCTCGGGCCTGACGAAGCGGGCGAAGGCGCCGCCGAGCCGAGCCTTGGGATCCTCGAGGTCCTGCTTGCCGAAGCCCGCGTCGATCAGCACGAGCCCGTGCGCGTCGGTCTCGACGAGCAGGCAGTGGCAGATCATGTGGTCCTTGCCGAAGCCGACCGGGTGCATGGTGCCGCAGCTCAGGTGATGGATGCGCATGAGGGGCAGTGTTGCTCGACGGCGGTTCCCCGCGCAAGGGGGGCGTCGTTCAGGGATCGATGTCGACGCCGATGCGCGTGCCGAGCGCGATGACGTGGAACGGGTCGTCGGCGCCGCGGCGCGGATGGAACTCGTAGCCGACCCAGAACATCGCCGCGGGCGAGAAGGCGCCGCCGACGCGCGGGGTGAGGAAACCGAAGGCGATCGCCGCGCGCACGCCGGGCGGCGAGCCGTTGGCGCCGCCGAGGAAGGTGACGGCGGCGAGCTCGAGGTCGACGAGCTCGCTCGCGTCGGCGAAGCGAAAGAGCAGCGGGAAGGCGCCGCCGAGCACGCCGGTGACGTCGCCGCTCTCGTCGAAGCGTCCGAAGCCGCCGATCTCGAAGCCCGTCGCCATGGTGAAGCGATCGGAGAAGCCATAGCCGACAAGGATGCGGCCGGCGCCTCCGCCGGAGAAGCGGAGCCCGCCGTGTCCGCGCAGGTTGAGCGCGACCTGGCCGCGGCTCTCGAGGAAGAGCACGACGCGCTCGGCGTCGCCCTGCATGCCGCGGAACTCCCGATCGGCCTCGAGCCAGAACGGGCAGTCGTCGTCACGCACCTCGGCGATCGCTAGCTTGACCCGCTGGAGCTCGAGCAGCTCCTCGACGGCGTCGAGATCCTTGCCCGCCTTCTGCCAGGCGAGCTCGGCCGGTCCGCCGAGGCGACGCTCCTCGTCGGCGATCTGCCGGTCGAGCCAGCTCAGCAGGCCGGCGCGGCGCTCGGGTGCGACCTGACAGACGCTCCACGCGACCCCTGGTGTGACCTCCGCGAGCGCGACGCGATCGACCGTCCACTCGGACCGATCCTGCGAGCGCACCACGGTCAGCGTATCATTATATAGGGCGCGCTCGACCGGGTCGGGCGGCAGGCTCGCCGAGCACGCGGTGAGGAGGGCCCACCCGATCGCGATGGTAGCAGGTCGGCGCATCAGGCGTCGGGATCGACCCCCAGCTCGCGCAGGCGCTGCGCGAGGCGCTCGGCCCGCTCGGCTTCGCGCGCGGCCTGGGCCTTGGCCTCGGCGAGGTGGATGAAGCGCTCGCCGCCCGGCCCGTAGACCCGGAGCTCGCCGTCCTCGCGCGCGAAGCGGATCCCGAGGGTCGGCGAGGTCCAGCCGTCGAGGCTCGGCACCTCGGCCTCGATGCCATCGGCGCCGAAGATCAGCGCCCAGCCTTCGTGGGCGTCCGGGTCGACGACGATCAGCTCCCGGGCGCCGTGCTTGCCGTAGAAGGCGCCCTTGCGCATCATCTCGCGCGCGCTGTTGCTCGGCGAGAGCACCTCGACGACCACCTCGGGCGCCTTGCCCTCGACCCAGGTCTTGTACGAGCCGCGGTACCCTTTGGGCCGGCCGACGGCGACCAGCACGTCGGGGCCGATGCGGATCTCCGGGCGCCCCTCGACCGGATACCACAAGAGGTCGCCGGCGACGAAGTCGTCGCGCAGCGCGTCGAGGTTCTCCTTGAGCAGCACAATCCACTGGAACTGCAGGGTGTTGTCCGACATCGGCTGCCCATCGGAGTCCGGGTAGACGACCTCGGCCGCGGGAGCGGGGGGCTCCCTCGTCTCGGCGCCGAGCGGTTTGGTCGCGACCATCGGCGTCATGGTAGACAAGCCGTGCGGGTCGGGCAAGCGAGGGCCGCCCGCCGTGTAGGTAGCACGGTAGATGTCCGCGGTAAGAACACTTGTAGATGTCCGCCCTGAGGCGGGCGTGGTTCAGGGTACGGCTCATGAAGTCGGTACGGAGCTACAGCCCGCGGGAGATGCGGGACAT
>WYBB01000204.1 GCA_011526585.1 Deltaproteobacteria bacterium | reverse complement strand
TCACCGGCTGGTCGCGCATCGCCTCGACCGCGGCGCGGTAGGCCTCGAACTGCTCGTCCTCGCTCGGCAGGTCGTCGCGGTTCAGGAACAGGAACTCGGTGCGGAAGAGCCCCACGCCGCTCGCGCCCGACTCGAGCGCCGGCTCGACATCGTCGGGCAGCTCGATGTTGGCCTGCAGCTCGATCGGGGTGCCGTCGAGCGTCGAGGCCGGCGTGGAGGAGAGCCGCTTCAGCTTCTGGCGCTCGATCTGCAGCGCCGACTGTCTGAGGCGGTACTCGGCGAGCACGCGCTCGTCCGGGTTGACGATCAGCACACCCTCGCCGCCGTCGACGATCAGGAGCTCGTTCTCGCGCACCATTTGCCGCGCGTGGTGCAGGCCGACGATCGCCGGCAGCCCGAGGCTGCGCGCGACGATCGCGGTGTGCGAGGTCACCCCGCCGAGGTCGGTCACGAAGCCGGCGAACTGATGCTGCTTGAAGAGGATCATGTCGGCCGGCGAGAAGTCGTGCGCCACGACGACGACGTTCTCCTCGTGCGCCGGCGCGGACGGCGCGTGCCCGGTGCCGAGCATCGCCTTCAGCACCCGCTCGACGACCTGCCGCACGTCGGCCTTGCGCTCGCGCAGGTACGTGTCTTCGATCTCGTCGAAGCGCGCGACGAGCATCTCCATCTGCTGCACCAGGGCGAGCTCGGCGTTGCAGCGGCGCGCGCGGATCAGCTCGCGCGGGGTCTCCGACAGCATCGCGTCGTCCAGGATCATCCGGTGCAGGTCGAGGAAGGCGCCCATCTCCGCCGGCGCCGAGGCCGGCACGCTCGCGCGCAGGCCGACCAGCTCGCCGCGCACCTGCGCCACCGCGCTGTCGAAGCGCTCGATCTCCTGGTCGATCTCCGCGGGCGCGATCTCGTACTGCGGCACCTCCAGCCGCGCGGTCGAGACGAGATGCGCGTAGCCGATCGCGATACCGCCGGACACGCCGGCGCCGTGCAGCGTGAAACTCGCATGGCGCGCGGCCTGCGGGTCCGTGCGGATGACGTCGAGCGGGGCCTGGTCCATGGTCGCGCGCTATTCGCCTTCGCCGAACTTGTCCGCGATCAGGCCAGCGAGCGCGTCGAGCGCCGCGTCGGCGTCATCGCCCTCGGCCTCGATCCCGATGCGGCTGCCCTTGCCGGCGGCGAGCATCATCACGCCCATGATGCTCTTCGCGTTGACGCGCCGGCCGTTGCGCGTCAGCCACACCTCGGACTCGAAGCGGCTCGCCGTCTGCGTGAGCTTGGCCGAGGCGCGCGCGTGCAGGCCGAGCTTGTTCACGATCTCGACCTCACGCTGCGGCATCCAACCGCCCCCGCTCGAGGCGCGCGACGCCCTCCTGCCCGCCGCTCATCGCCTTCTCCACCACGGTGACGAGCGGCTCGCCGCGGTAGGTGAGGGCGCGGATCAGCATCGGCAGGCTCACGCCGGCGACGCCCTCGACGCGGCCGGGCCGCAGCAGGCGCGTCGCGATGTTCGACGGCGTTGCGCCCTTCATGTCGGTCAGCACCAGCACGCCGTAGCCGCGGTCGAGGTTGCGCAGCAGCGCCTCGGCTTGCGGCAGGACGGCATCGGGGTCGTCGTGGACGGTGACGCCGAGTTGCGCCACGGCGAGCGGGCGCTTGCCGAGCACGTGGCTCGCGCAGTGGATCAGCGCTTCGCCGAAGGCGCCGTGCGCGACGATCAGGATGCCGACCATCGGGAGGCTCCCGCACGTGAAAACAGCTTCAAAAATAGCCCCTTTCGGACGCCCTGGGAAGGGCACCGAGCACCGGCTTCAAGCGCGCGGCGTCGAAGGCGACCGGCAGGCCGCCTCGAGCGCATCGACGAACATCGCGGCGACGTCGAAGCCGGTCTGGTCGGTGATCTCGCGGAAGCAGGTCGGGCTCGTGACGTTGATCTCGGTGAGGTAGTCGCCGATGACGTCGAGGCCGACGAGAATCAGCCCGCGCGGGGCGAGCGCCCTGCCGAGCGCCAGCGCGATCTCGCGGTCGCGTTCGGAGAGCGGACGCGCCACGCCCTTGCCGCCGACCGCGAGGTTGCCCCGCGTCTCGCCCGGCTTGGGGATGCGCGCCAGGCTATGCGGCACCGGCTCGCCGCCGATCAGCAGGATGCGCTTGTCGCCCTCGCGGATCTCGGGGATGAAGCGCTGCGCCATGACCGTGCGCCGCCCGTGCGCCGTGACCGTCTCGACGATCACGTAGCGGTTCGCGTCCGAATCGGTCACGCGGAAAACGCCCTCCCCGCCCATGCCGTCGAGCGGCTTCACGACGACGTCGCCCTGCGCCTCGATGAAGGCGTGGACCTGGCCGGGCAGCCGCGTCACCAGCGTCGGCACGCAGTACTGCGGGAACTCCGCGACCGCGAGCTTCTCGCTATGGTCGCGGATCGCGCGCGGGTGGTTTAAAACCCCCGCGCCCACCCGCCACCCCCGCACGGGCAGCCACGGGCGCGCCCAGATAAAGGCGTCGAACGGC
>WYBB01000203.1 GCA_011526585.1 Deltaproteobacteria bacterium | reverse complement strand
TGCCAAGGTAGGTCGATTTTAGGCACTACATTTTCGACTTTTGGCGATGCGCGCACACGCCAACCGATCGAAAGTCCTCAGGACGCTCGCCTCGCTCCCGCCTCAAGGTGTCGAAGATGAGTCAGATGGGCGTTGTTGCTCTTGTCCGTGTTGGCGCCCGGGGTCGCCCTGGCCCAGGTGGGCTCGGGCTCGCTGGTCGGCACCGTGAAGGATGCGTCGAACCAGCAGCCGATCGCGGACGTGGTCGTCACGGTGACCTCGCCGGCGCTGCAGGGCGAGGAGATCGCGGTCACCGGCAAAAACGGTGACTTCCGCATCACCGGTCTGCCGCCGGGCGAGTACGAAGTGCGCATGGACAAGGAGACCTTCCGGCCGTACGCGCGCTCCGGCGTGCGGGTGCGCGCCGACGTGACCTTGCGCATCGACACCCAGCTCCTGCCGGAGGACCTCAAGACCGACATCGTCGTCGTCGCGCGCGCGCCGACGGTCGACGTCGGCTCGACGACCACCGGCGCGACGATCGACAAGGAGTTCGTGCGCCGCGTGCCCAACATCCGCCCGGGCGGCAAGGGCTCCGAGACGCGCAGCATCGAGGCGGCCGCCTCGACCGCGCCGCAGGCCAAGGGCGACCAGTACGGCGTCTCCATCGCCGGCACCACCTCACCCGAGAACAACTACGTGATCGACGGCCTCTCGGTCGGCGACCCGGCCTACGGCACGATCGGCACCCCGATGAACATCGAGTTCGTCGAGGAGCTCAACATCATCACCGGCGGCTACCTGCCGGAGTACGGCAAGTCGACCGGCGGCATCCTCAACGCGGTCACCAAGTCCGGCGGCGACGAGTTCGAGCTCTCGCTGTGGGGCTTCTACTCGCCGGGCGCCCTCAACGGCACGCGCAAGACGATCCGCACCGAGGGCTCGACGATCGACGTGCAGGTCGGAGACGTCAACATCTTCGATTTCGGCTTCGGCCTCGGCGGCCCGATCATCAAGGAGAAGCTCTGGTTCTACCTCGGCGCCGACTACGCCGTCGTCACGCGCGACTACCGCCGCAGCCTGCGCCGCACCCTCTTCGACGCCGAGTTCAACCCGCAGATCGACGAGGACGGCTTCACCGTCACCGAGGAGATCGACGGCACCGGCAAGACCTACACCGCCGAGTCGCGCACGCTGCAGGTCTTCGGCAAGCTGACCTACCGCCTCGACAAGGACAACCGCCTCTCGCTGACCCTGCTCGCCGGCCCGCGCTGGTCGGGCGGCGACGGCGACTTCGGCATCGACGAGCGCGACGGCGCCGCCCTCATCAACCTCGTCGGCGACCCGACGCGCACGGTGATCAACGACGGCTTCACCTTCGACGCCATGTTGAAGTGGAACTCGGACCTCATCGACAACAAGCTGCTCCTCGAGACCTCGGTCGGCATCCACCACCAGGTCGGTGGCTGGGTCGCGGCCGACGGCACCGAGGTCGGCTCGAAGACCGGCGACGCCTCCGAGGTCGCGATCATCTACCGCCGCACGCCCAACCCGGCGACGGGCCGGACCTACCACGACATCCGCGACTTCGAGGAGCTGCCCAACCCGACGGACTGCGACGCCCCCGCGGGTGCGCCCGAGGGCACCCTGCCCTGCCCGGTGACGAACTACACCGACGGCGGCCCGGCCTACCTCTCCAACGAGCTGCTCCAGCGCATCGGCGCCCGCACGGTCCTGACCTGGCTGCCCGAGGGCCTCGGCACCCACGTCTTCAAGCTCGGCGTCGAGTTCGACTACCTGCGCTTCGACATCGAGAAGGGCTACTCCGGCGGCATCGCCTACCGCGAGGCGGTCAACGGCGCGACCTTCACCGACTACCGCGCCTACGGCTTCCTCACCGGTCCCGACGACGTCGTGCCGATGGACGTCGCCGGCTCGGACACCTACAGCACCTCGCTCGGCGTCTTCCTGCAGGACAGCTGGACCCTCACCAAGGGCCTCACCGCCAACCTCGGCGTGCGCTGGGACGCGCAGTGGATGCAGAACCACGACGGCGACACCGTCATCGCGCTCGCCAACCAGTGGGCCCCGCGCCTGGGCCTCATCTGGGACCCGACCGGCGACGGCGGCGCCAAGATCTTCGCCAACCTCGCGCTCTTCTACGAGTCGATCCCGCTCGACATCCTCGACCGCGCCGGCTCGGGCGACCCGACGATCATCTCGGTCAAGTTCTGCGATCCCGCCGACCCCGAGCAGGTCAACACGGCCTGCCTCGACGACGCCAACCGCGCCGTCATCAACGGGCCCGAGTCGCCGGACCAGATCTGGTTCGCCTACGGCGCCGGCCGCACCGCGGTCGACCCGGACCTCCAGGCGCAGTCCTCGTGGGAGTTCGTCGCGGGCGCCGAGTACGACCTCGGCCGCATCTCGAACCTCTTCCAGGACCTGCGCACCGGCCTCCTCTACACCAAGCGCTGGATGAACAACGTCATCGAGGACATGTCGCGCGACGAGGCGGCGACCTACTTCGTCGGCAACCCGGGCAGCGGCATCGCCAAGGACTTCCCCGAGGCCGAGCGCGACTACGACGCGCTCACGCTCTACTTCATGAAGGAGTTCTCGAACTGCTGGCTGCTCCAGGGCAGCTACACGCTGTCGTGGCTCGAGGGCAACTACGCCGGCCTCTTCCGCCCGGAGACCGGCCAGCTCGACCCGAACATCAACTCGGACTTCGACCTGAAGTCGCTGACCGCCAACCGCACGGGCTACCTGCCGGGCGACAGCCGCCACGCCTTCAAGCTCTTCGGAGCGCACGACATCGAGCTCGCCAAGGGCCACCGCCTGCAGCCCGGCTACGGCTGGCGCCTGACCTCGGGCGGTCCGACGGGCTTCCTCGGGTCCCACGCGCTCTACGGCATCGACGAGGTCTTCATCCTGCCGCGCGGCACGGGTGAGCGCCTGCCGTGGGTGACCAGCATCGATCTCTCGCTCGGCTACGAGGTCGAGATCAGCGAGAGCTTCAAGCTCAACTTCATGGTCGAGGTCTTCAACATCTTCAACTTCCAGGCCACGACGGCCAAGGACGACCGCTACACCAGCAGCGACGTCGATCCGATCCGCGGCGGGACGGAGAAGGACCTCGAGGGCATGCTCGACCTCTACGGCGACCCCGTCGAGGTCAACCCCAACTTCGGAAAGACGACGGCGTATCAGGCGCCGCGCACCTTCCGTTTCGGCATCCGCGGCACGCTGTGATCCTGGAGGCAACAGACATGTCGACCATCAAGAGAACACTGGGACGATTCGGCGCGGCCTCGCTGGCCACGACCATGGCGATGGCGGGGCTCTCGGGCTGCGAGCAGCAGGGCGCGAGCTGTGCGACCGCGCACGGGGCCTTCACCGTGAAGCTGACGGTGCGGAGCAACCCGGACTCCTGCCCGGAGAGCCCGGGCGGGGTCTACGGGCTGGCGACCTACAACTACGAGAAGGACGGGCGGCCGGACTTCGACCGCACCTCGATGGCGATTCAGGCCGAGGAGCTCGGGATCGTCGTCGGCGACGCCGAGGGCCGCCTCGGCGAGGCGGTCGATCCCGGCAACAACCTCTATGCGGCCGGGGACTTCACCGCGTCCGAGCCGAACGGCAAGGGCGTGTGCGAGGTGCCGACCCTGACCCCGGCGGCCAAGTCGATCCCGGTGCAGCCGGCGATCCCGGACGATCCCGAGACCCCGGACGAGGACGAGTCCCTGCCCGAGGTGCCGGCGATGTCCTTCGAGTACGCGTGGAGCGGCCTCAAGTTCCTGGTCTCCGAGGCGAACCAGGGCACGCGCTTCACCGGCACGCTCGACCTGACCGTCGACGGGTGCACCGCGCAGTACGACGCGGTCGGACTCTACCCGGCGGTCTTCTGCGGTGACGAGGATGGTAACCCGGTCGACGGCTTGTGCAGCGCGGAGCCGATCGCCGAGCTGGGCATGGTCCTCGGCTCGGGAATCAGCCCGGACTTCGAGACCCAGTGCGATCCTGTGCTACTGCTGTGCGTCCTGAAGGAAAGGCCCCCCACGGACTGAGGGTTGGGCCTTTCTGAAGGTAGGTTGGGGCTGGCTCCGGTTCGAGCGTGAGCCAGCCCCCTGTAGGCCGAGGCGGCTAGCGCCACGGCTACGCACGGAGGTGGGGCTTGTTCGAATCGGTTCACAACCGGGCCAAGCGCTCGGGCCAGCGCCTGGGCGAAGGCGCGCTGACCTCGATCATCGTGCACGCGGCTGTGGTCGTGCTGATCGTGGCGGTGTCCTCGAGCGCGAGCAAGAGCTCGGAGAAGAAGGACATCGACTACTCGAAGGTCACCTTCCGCGACATGCCCGAGCCGCCGCCCGAGCCGCCGCCACCGCCGCCCGAACAGCCCAACCTGCCGCCGCCTCCGCCCCCGCCCCCGCCCCCTGCGGCCGCCGCGGCGCCGGTGACCGAGGTGCCCAAGGTCCCGAAGAAGCCGAAGAAGCCTGTCCAGGCCAAGAAGGACACGGTGGTGGCCGCGCCGGTCGACCCGAACCCGCCGCCGCCCGAGCCGGTCGCGGGGGGGCACCCCGAGGGCGTGATCGGCGGCGATCCCGACGGCGTCGTCGGCGGCAAGATCGGCGGCGTCAAGGACGGGGTGGTCGGCGGCGAGGGCACGGTGGTGCCGCAGAACGCGATCCTGCCGTTCGGCCCGGGCATGGAGCGGCCGAAGAAGCTCTCGGGGCGCGACCCCGAGTATTCGGCGCAGGCGCTGGCGGCAAAGGTCTCGGGCCTGATGATCGTGCGCTGCGTGATCGAGACCGACGGCCGCCTCGAGAGCTGCAAAGTGATCAAGTCGCTGCCCTACATGGAGGAGGCGGTGCTCTCGGCGCTGGCGACGCATCGCTACACGCCGGTGATGTTCCAGGGCCGGGCGCAGCGCGTGAACTACACCTTCAACATCAAGCTCGTCGCTCCCCAGTGACGAAGCGATCGCGGACGAGCAGGAGAGGCTAGAGGATGGACGCAACGGATTTCACGCTGTCCGGGATCTGGGAGAAGATGGGCGCCTTCGCCACGATGGTGGTGTACATCCTGGCGTTCATGTCACTGGCGTCGTTCACGATCGCGATCGAGCGCTTCATCGTGTTCATGCGCTCGAAGAAGGAGTCGATGAAGCTCGTGAGCGAGATCGGCCCGGTGCTCGAACGGCGCGACTTCGAGACCGCGACGGCGATGGCCAAGGCCGACAAGGTCGGCTACCTCGGGCGTGTCCTGCGCGCCGGGCTGGTGGCGTTCAACGCCAAGCGCCGCGAGCACGAGGACGTCGCCTACGAGTCGGTCACACGCGCGCTCGAGCGGCAGACCCAGCGCGAGGTGCACAGCCTCAAGCGCGGGCTCACGACCCTGGCGAGCGTGTCGTCGCTGGCGCCGTTCGTCGGCCTCATGGGCACGACCGTCGGCATCGTGAACTCGTTCACCGAGATGGCGGAGAAGGGCAGCGGTGGTCTGGCGGTCGTGTCGGCCGGCGTGGCCGAGGCGCTGATCACGACGGCCTTCGGCCTCATCGTCGCGATCCCGGCGCTGGCGCTCTACAACTACACCTCGGGCTGGGTGGACACGCGCGCGGTCGACATGGCCGAGACGGCCAACGAGTTCCTCGACCTGGTCTCGAGCGAGCTCAAGGCCGACGCGATGAGGAGCGCGGGCGCAACGGCGGCCGGTGGTGGCTCGGCGCCGGCGCTGAGCAGCGCGCCGGCGGCGGCCGGGGCCTGAGAGCCGCGCGATGGGCATGCAGGTCGGCGGGCCCGAGGGCGGCCCCAAGAGCGAGATCAACATCACGCCGATGGTCGACGTGGTGCTGGTGCTCCTGATCATCTTCATGGTGATCACGCCGCTCTTGCAGAAGAACAAGGACGTCGTGCTGCCGCGCGCGGACAACATCGACGAGCGCGCGCGCGAGGAGGACCCGTTCACCATCTCGGTCACCTCCGACGGCAAGGTGTGGATCGGCGCCGCCGAGGTGGCGATGACCGACGTACAGAAGGCGGTGCGGCAGACGATCGCCGAGACGCCTGGCAAGCTCGTGCTGATCAAGGGTGACGAGCGGCTCAAGATGAAGCGCATGCGCGAGGTGATGAAGGAAGTGCAGACCGCGGGCGCCAAGATGGTCGGCCTCGGCGTCGACAAGCCCGAGGGCGAGCCGTGAGGAAGGCCCACCGCAAGGCGGCGATCCAGCCGTTCTCGCGCCCGAGCTCGGCGATCAACGTGACGCCGATGGTCGACGTGGTGCTGGTGCTGCTCATCATCTTCATGGTGGTGACGCCGCTCCTCGACAAGGACATCGAGATCGCCATCCCCAAGACCGAGAAGGTCGAAGACGCCGCGGACGTGCCGGACACACAGCTCCTGGTGCGGCTCTTCGGCAACGGCGACCTGACCTTGAACGACCGCAAGATCACGCTCGAGGAGTACGTGGCCACGCTGAAGAAGCAGATGGACGCGCGCACCGACGAGGCCAAGGTGATCTTCGTACAGGCCGACGACGACGCGAGCTACGGTCAGATGGTGCGCGCGATCGACCTCGCCAAGGGCGCGGGCGTGCTGGTGATCGGCATGTCGACCGAGTCGCAGTAGCGATAGCGCACACCTGTAACGCCGCGCGCGGCACGTGAGCAGCTTGCGGCGCCGCGCGCGCCGGCGCCATACTCGGCGCCATGACGACGCACGACTCACCGCTCTTGTCGCTGGCCAGGGAGCTCAGGACCCACGAGGTCGACAACCAGGCGCCCCCGCTCGTCGACTACGACGCCTGGACGACCGATCTGCCGCTGCGCGAGGCGGTGGCGCGCGAAGGGGGTGGCTGGGCCGCGGACGCGATCGCGGCCTTCGGCAAGCTCGCCGGCGGCGAGATGATCGAGCTCGGGCGGCTCGCCAACGAGAACCGACCCAAGCTGCGCGCCTTCGATCGCTACGGCCATCGGATCGACGAGGTCGAGTTCCACCCGAGCTATCATCGGCTCATGGAGCTGGCGATCGCGCACGAGCTGCCGAGCTTCGCGTGGAAGCGGCCCGAGGTCGTGGGCGCGCACGTCGCGCGCATGGCGCTCGCGTACCTGCACAACCAGGCCGACCAGGGCAGCGGCTGCCCGCTGACGATGACCTACGCCTGCGTGCCGACGCTGAGGCACCAGCCGGAGATCGCCGAGCAGTGGCTGCCAGGGGTGCTCTCGGCGAGCTACGACCCGCGCCCGGCGCCGCTCGCGCAGAAGCGCGGCGTGACGATCGGCATGGGCATGACCGAGAAGCAGGGCGGCTCGGACGTGCGCTCGAACACGACGCGGGCCGAGCGGCTCGGCGCGCGCGGGCCGGGCGAGGCCTACGCGCTCATCGGCCACAAGTGGTTCTTCTCGGCGCCGATGTGCGACGCGTGGCTCGTGCTGGCGCAGGCCGAGGGCGGGCTCACCTGCTTCCTCATGCCCAAGGTCCTGCCCGACGGGGCGAAGAACCCGATCCACATCCAGCGTTTGAAGGACAAGCTCGGCGACTGGAGCAACGCCAGCTCGGAGGTCGAGCTCGCGGGCGCGGTCGCGTGGATGGTCGGCGAGGAGGGGCGCGGCGTCGCCACGATCCTCGAGATGGTGGCGCTGACCCGGCAGGACTGCATGATCGGATCGGCCGGGCTGATGCGCCAGGCGCTGGTGCAGGCGGTCCACCACGCGCGCCACCGCAAGGCCTTCGGGCGCCGCCTGTGCGAGCAGCCGCTGATGATGAACGTGCTCGCCGATCTCGCGCTCGAGAGCGAGGCGCACGTCGCGCTGACGGCGCGTGTGGCGCGCGCGATCGACGCCAGCGCGCGCGACGAGGGCGAGGCGGCGTTTTCGCGGATCGCGACCGCGATCGGCAAATACTGGGTGTGCAAGCGCGCGCCGGCCTTCGTCAACGAGGCGCAGGAGTGCCTGGGCGGCGCGGGCTACGTCGAGGAGACGAACCTGCCGCGCCTGTATCGGCAGGCGCCGCTCAACTCGATCTGGGAAGGCAGCGGCAACATCCAGTGCCTGGACGTGCTGCGCGCGCTCGGGCGCGAGCCGCGAACGCGCGAGGCGCTCTTCACCGAGCTCGCCCGAGCCCGCGGTGAGCACGCGATCTTCGACGCCGAGCTCGGGCGCCTCGAGGCGCTGCTCGCCGATCAGGCGACGCTCGAGACGCGCTCACGCTACGTGGTCGAGCGCTTCGCGCTGGCGCTGCAGGCTTCACTGCTCCTGCGCGCCGGACCGGGCGAGGTCGCGGCGAGCTTCGTCGCGACGCGCCTGGGCGACGCACACGGCCAGGCCTTCGGCACGCTGCCG
The DNA here is from genome assembly GCA_011526585.1 of Deltaproteobacteria bacterium. Classification (GTDB taxonomy): domain Bacteria; phylum Myxococcota_A; class UBA9042; order PHBI01; family PHBI01; genus WYBB01. The sequence continues at coordinate 4,462 of WYBB01000203.1, read as the reverse complement.
GCGGGCACGCCGTTCTCGGCGCTGATCGAGCGCGCGTTTCCCTCCTGATCGTGGGTCGACGACGAGCCGCTCACGCGGCGACGTCGATGACCAGCGCGGTGATGTTGTCCATCGAGCCCCGGGCCAGCGCTGCATCGACCAGGCGCTCGGCGGCGACCTGGGACGAGCGCGCGGCGAGGTGCCTGGCGAGCTCTCGCTCGTCGAGCACGGTGAGGCCGTCGGTGCAGATGAGGAAGCGGTCGCCCGGCCGTGAGTCGACACGCGTCACCGTCGGTCGCGACCAGCCCCCGACGCCGAGCGCGCGCGTGATGTAGTTGCGGAGGTAGGGCAGCTCCTCCTCGGGGGCGATCGCGCCGGTCTCGCGCAGCTCCTCGATGAACGAGTGGTCGCGCGTGAGCTGGGTGAGCTCGCCGCCGCGCCAACGGTAGACGCGGCTGTCGCCGACGTGCGCCACCACGAATGGCCCCCGCTCGTCGGGGCGCACGACCGTGGCGATCGTCGTGCCCATCTTGGGTCGCGCATGCGTGCGCGCCTCGATCACCGCGCGGTGCGCGAGGCGGATCGCCTGATCGACGAGGTTCTCCGCCGGCGCGAGCGCAGGGTCGCTCGAGAACGGCCAGGTCTGCTCGGGGTCGTCGCGCAGCGCGCGCAGGAACTCGCGCACCTCGTCGAGCGCGAGCCGGCTCGCGATCTCGCCACCGTCGTAGCCGCCCATGCCGTCGGCCACCGCGAAGAGCCCGAGCTCGTGGTCGACGACGAAGGCGTCCTCGTTGTTGCTGCGGCGTCCGGTGGTCGTGATCGCGGTCGCTTGGGTCTTCATCGCGTGCTCCTGGGCGAAAAAAGGCGCGCTACGAGCACCGACACAGCACACCCCGTGCCAGCGCCTCGCACCCACGCGCAGCGGCCCGGCGGCACCGAAGGCGACCCGCGCTACCGTAGCGATCGTCCCGCGCTACCGTAGCGAGCCCACGCCCCGCCGGCCCCCTCCCCAGGACGCGAGGCAGGTGCACGAAATATCTCGTTGGCCTTTGCAGGCGCGCGCTCCACAATGCGACCGCCCCGCCTCCTCAGAGGAACGATGAACCCCGCCCGCCTGCTCGCACTCCTCGCCTTCGTCGTCGCCCTGCCCGGCGGCGCCGCGGCCAGAGATCCCAAACCGGACAAGGACCCGACGCTTACGGCGTTCTTGAAGGCCGCGCCGCTCACCGCGCGCGAGGACGACCTGCGCGCCCTCGGCGCAGGGGTAGGCCGCGAGCTGCCGCTCGAGCTGATCGTCGACCGCAACGAGATCCGCTACGGCGCCGACGGCCGCGCGACCTCCATGCGGCAGATCGTCATGCGCTATCGCACGCGCGAAGCGGTCGAGGGCCTCGGCACCTTCGACGTGCCCTACGCGCCGTGGTTCGAGGACCGTCCGGTGGTACGGGGCCGCGTGATCCCGGCGCGCGGGGGTGCCATCGAGCTCGATCCGCGCACCATCGCCGAGTCCGCCGCCAAGAACCCGCAGCTCATCGTCAGCGATCGCAAGAACCTCGCGGTGCCGCTGCCGCACCTCGCGCCCGGCGCCACCGTCGAGCTCGTGATGGTGAAGACCGAGCACCGGCCGCCGTATGGCGCGGCGGTGCGCAACGGGTTCCACCCGATCATGGCCGGCGCGCGCGCGACGATCGTGCACGTCGAGGCGCCGCGGGCGCTCGGTCTCGAGCTGAGCGCGCGCGCGATCGACGCGAGCGTCTCCAAGCGCGACACCGGGGACGAGGTGGTGCGCCACGTCGAGATCCACGACGCCCCTCCCCGCTTCGCGCGGGTCGACGAGCCGCGCGGGATCGCCTGGTCGATCGGCCAGGGTGGCTGGGCGGCGCTGGCCGCTCGCTACGCCGAGACGATCGCGCCGGTGCTCGCCGGGCCCACCGGCTGGCCGGTCGCGACGGGCACGCGCCGCGACAAGGTCGGTGCCGTGCTCGGGCGCGTCGCCCGGGAACTGCGCTATACCGGGCTCCACCTCGGCGACGCGGCCATCGTGCCGTTCTCGCCGCAGGAGACGCTGGCGCGCGGCTATGGAGACTGCAAGGACCTCGCGGTCCTCGTCGTGAGCGCCCTGGCCGAGGCTGGGGTCGAGGCGCACGTGGCGCTCTTGCGCGCGGGCGACCCGCTCATGGTGGACGAGCGCATGCCGGGCCTCGACCTCTTCGATCACGCCATCGTCTACGTGCCCGCCGCCGAGGGCGCGCCGGCGCTGTGGCTCGACGCGACCGCGCCCGAGTTCGGCGTCGGCTCGCTGCCGACCAGCGACCTCGGGCGCAACGCGCTCCTCATCGCCCCGGACACGCGCGGCCTCACCCCGACCCCGGCGCGCGGCTCGCCGGAGAGCACCGACCTCTACCACGTCGAGGTCGTCTATCGCCCCGAGCCGATCGGCCCGGGGCGGGCGACCCTGACCTACACCTTCGGTGGCGAGGAGCGCTACAAGGCGCGCCGCCAGTACGGAGGGCAGGACCGCCGCCCGCTCGAGGAATTCACACACCAGGTGGCGCGCGGCTTCGACGGCCGGGTCGTCGAGACACGGGTCGGCGGGCTCGACGACGCCGTCGATCCGGTGACGCTCTCGTTCGAGCTCGTCGACGTCGGACGCCTCGACTCCGACGGCCGCACCCAGCGCGTGGTGATCGACATGGAGCCGGCGATGGATCGCCTCGGCCATGGGCTCTTCGAGGCCGATCGGCGCTTCCCCTTCACCATGCCGCGCGCCGTCGACCTCGCCATCCGCTACCGGGTCGTGCCGCCGCGCGGCTACCGCGTCGCCGACAAGCCGAGCGACGCCGAGATCGCCTTCGGTCCGCTGCGCTGGAAGGCGAGCTTCCTCGAGGGCGCCGACGGCACGTTGGAGGTCTTCGGACGCTACGAGGTCCCGACGCGCGCGCTGGAACCGTCGGAGGTGGCCGAGGTCCTCGATCAGGCCGACCGTCGTGACGCGGTCCGCGACTACCGCGTCGAGCTCGTGCCGGATCAGGCGAAGCTCGCGCCGCTCGAGCGCGCCGCCTGGTTCCGGAAGGAGCTCGCGGAACGCCCCGACGACGCCGAGCTGCGCGCGCGCTGGGCGCTCGAGCTCGACAAGTGGGGGCTCTCCGAGGCGGCGCGCAAGGAGGCCGATCGCGCCGCTGCGCGCGCGGCCGGATCGCCGTCCGAGCGCTTCGTGCTCATCGCGCGTGCGCGCCTGTGGGAGCGCGACACCTTCGGCCGGGTCTATCGGCGCGGTTGGGATCGCAAGCGCGCCATCGCTGCCTGGCGCGCCGTGCTGGCGCTCGATCCCAAGAGCACCTGGGCCCGCCACGAGCTGGCCGACATCCTGGTGCGCGACGAGGCCGGCGAGCTCGCGAAGAAGCGCACCAAGGAAGGCGACGAGGGGCGCGCCCTGCTGATCGCCACCGCCCGCGAAGGCAGCGAGCACGGCCTCAAGCGCGCGCTCGAGTCGCTCGACGTCATCGGCCGACACGCGGAGATCATCGCGCTCTGTGCCTCGTGGCAGGGGCCGAGCTACGAGTTCATCGACGGCGCGTGGGCCCGCGCGGTCGCGCTCGCCGAAGGCCCCGACGCGGCCGCGGCGCTGATCGAGTCGTGGGGCGAGCCGCACCGCATCGGCGCCGGGCTCGTGCGCGTGACGACGACCTTCATGATGTCGCGCCGCTTCGGCGACGCCTCGCGGGTCTTCGACGCGCTCTCCGACGCGCTCGGCGGCGCGCAGAACCCGATCGCGGAGTGGAGCGGCAAGGTCGAGAAGCTCTCGCCGATGAACGACTTCTCGACACCGGACAAGGCGTTGCGATCGCTCTATTCGCTGCTCGCGACCGACCCCGAGGACCTCGACGAGCGCATCGCGAAGCTGTCGGGCGGCGTGGCCGACGCACGCGAGGCGGCGCGGTTGCGGGAGCTGCTCGCGCCCCGCGGGGTCGCCGAGCTGCTGGGCGACGGCGCCGAGGCGCGCTGGGCGCTCTACGATCTGATCTTCGGGCTGGCGACCTTGAAGACCGAGGGCGACGACGCCATCGGCTGGCAGACGACGATCGCGATGCCGGTCATGGGGCGGCCCGGACAGGAGCCGCGCGAGATCGGCAAGGCCTACTTCGCGCCGGGCGCCGACAAGCGGGCACTACGCCTGGTCGGCTTCGCCGGCGAGGCCGCGGTGCCGATGGAGGCGCTCGCGATGCTGCGGCGCGGAGACGTCGGCGGCGCGCGCAGGTGGCTCGCGTGGGCGTGGGCCGGCGCACGCATGACGCCCAAGACCCTGAGCGAGCCCGGCGACGAGACCAGCGTCGAGGAGCTCTGGCGCATGGCGTTCCTGCTCGCGGTCACCGGCGAGAGCGGGCGAGCCGAGGCACTGATCGCCGGGCTCGAGGTCGGCGCCGATCACCTGGTCGGCGCCGAGCGCGGCCTCGTGCTCGAGCGCCTCGCCAGTTGGAGTCGC
>WYBB01000202.1 GCA_011526585.1 Deltaproteobacteria bacterium | reverse complement strand
TCCTTCGGCGACATGCTGCGCGTCCCCGGCTCGGCGACCGACCTGCTGGCGGTCAAATCCGGGGGCGGCGACGTGCGCATCGTCTACTCGCCGCTCGACGCGGTGAAGCTCGCCGAGAAGCTCCCCGACCGCGAGGTCGTCTTCTTCGCCGTCGGCTTCGAAACCACCGCGCCGCCGAACGCGATGGCGGTCTGGCAGGCGGAGAAGCTCGGTCTGAAGAACTTCTCGGTCCTGGTCTCCCACGTGCTGGTGCCGCCGGCGATGCAGGCGATCCTCGGCTCGCCGGCGAACCGGGTGCAGGGCTTCCTCGCCGCCGGCCACGTCTGCGCGGTGATGGGCTACTGGGAGTACGAGCCGATCGCCGAAGAGCACGCGATCCCGATCGTCGTCACCGGCTTCGAGCCGCTCGACCTGCTCGAAGGGATTCTCAAGACCGTCGAGGCGCTCGAGGCGGGCCGCACCGGCGTCGAGAACCAGTACTCGCGGGCGGTGACGCGGGAGGGCAACCGGCCGGCGCAGGCGATCCTGGCCGAGGTCTTCGAGGTCTGCGACCGCAAGTGGCGCGGCATCGGTCCGATCCCCGCCTCCGGCTACCGGCTGCGCGAGGCCTACGCGCGCTTCGACGCCGAGCGCCGCTTCGACGTCGCGGCCTTGACCGCCGAGGAGTCCCCGCTGTGCATCGCCGGCGAGATCCTGCAGGGGCTGAAGAAGCCGCACGAGTGCGCGGCCTTCGGCACGAAGTGCACGCCGGAGAAGCCGCTCGGCGCGCCGATGGTCTCGGCCGAGGGCGCCTGCGCCGCCTACTTCCGCTACTCGAGGGTGCATTGAGCGACGAACCCCGGTCGGATCCCGCCTTCGGCGGCAGCTGCCCGCTGCCGCTGGCCGACTACCCGACCGTGCAGATGGCGCACGGCGGCGGCGGCAAGCTGATGCAGCAGCTGATCGAGGGGCTGCTCGTCCCCGCCTTCTCGAACCCCGAGCTCGCCCGCCTGCACGACGGCGCGGTGCTCGCGGTCGGCGCCGCCCGGCTCGCCTTCACCACGGACTCCTTCGTCGTCCGGCCGCTCTTCTTCCCGGGCGGCGACATCGGCTCGCTCGCCGTGCACGGCACGGTCAACGACCTGGCGATGTGCGGCGCGCGGCCGCTGGCGCTCTCCTCGGCGCTCATCCTCGAGGAGGGGCTCGAGATGGCGACGCTCGCCAAGGTGGTCGATTCGATGCGCCGGGCGGCGGCCGAGGTCGGCGTGCCGATCGTCACCGGCGACACCAAGGTGGTCGACCGGGGCAAGGGGGACGGCGTCTACGTCAATACCGCCGGGATCGGGCTGGTGCCGGCCGGCATCGAGATCGATCCGCGGCGGGCCCGCCCGGGCGACCGGGTGCTGCTGTCGGGCGCGATCGCCGAGCACGGTGTCGCGATCCTCTCGGTGCGCGAGGGGCTCGAGTTCGAGATCCCGATCGCGAGCGACTCGGCGCCGCTCGACCGCCTGGTCGCGGCGCTCTTGGCGCGCCTCGGCGCCGACGTCCACGTGCTGCGCGACGCCACGCGCGGCGGGGTGGCGAGCGTCGCGCTCGAGATCGCCGACGCGGCGCGCGTCGGCCTCAAGCTCGAAGAGCGCGCGATCCCGGTCGCCGAGCCGGTGCGCGGCGCCTGCGAGTTGCTGGGCCTCGACCCGCTCTACGTCGCCAACGAGGGGAAGTTCGTCGCGGTGGTCGAGCGCGCGCGCGCCGACGAGGCGCTCGAGACGCTGCGCGCCCACCCGCTCGGGCGTCGCGCGGCGATCGTCGGCGAGGTCGTCGAGAGCGGCCCGGGGCGCGTCGTCCTCAGGAGCGGCATCGGCGGCGAACACCTCCTCGACCGCCTGACCGGCGAACAGCTGCCGCGCATCTGCTGAGGCGAGCGCGCCGCCGAGCTTCGCTCTCGCTAGGGCAGCAGCGTGTCCCGGATCAGGGCTCGACGTCCCAGGGTCGCTGCCATGGCTCGAGGGCTCCGCGGGCTGCGAGGATCGGGTAATCCTGGCGCTGAAGCTCGAGGAGGATGCGCACCTTCTCTCGGAGCGGGAGGCGAGCCTGCTGCTCGTGCCAGCGGCGCTTGGCCTCGAAGGCGCGGCCCCGGTCTTCGGTCGGTCGATCAGACATTCCAAGTCTCCGGTAGCCGGATGCCGAAGCGCGACGCGAGCGCACGCAGCCAAGCGTTGTCGACCGTTCCCGACTCGAAGAGCAGCGCCGCACGCTCCCGTCGTCTGGGACTGGGTGCCTCGAGCGCCATCAGGATCAGATGCTCGGGGCTGGCGACGCGGACCTCGACACCTTCGTAGTCGAACGTCCGAGCGGTGGCGAGAGCATCTCGCCAGAGCGGTGGGTCGCCAGCAAGAAACTGCACGGGAACCCCATGGATGCGCACGTGCTCGGCCTCGGGAAGAAAGCCCCGCGCCCGTAGGTGTTCATAGACTGGAGCGAGACTGAGGATCGCGCGGGCACTCGTCTGGGGAAGCGACACGGCGACGTCGAGGTCGAACGTCCGAATCGCTTCGGTGTAGAAGATGGCACCGACGGCCCCGACGATTGCGTAACCGCCGATCACGCCCTCGGCGACGAGCGATCCGAGCTCGGCGAAGACCGCGCCCAGGCGATTCTGCTCCATGCAGCACTCAGTGTAGCAATGCAGTCACCTCGGGCCGTCGCGTTTCGCCTGTCCCGGCCCGCTCGACGCGAGGACGGCGGCAGTCTCGGCTTCGGCGGCGTCGAACTCCGCGATGCGGGCCGCGTCGTAGATCTCGATCGGCAGCGTGACCGCTGGGCGGAGGAGGATGCCCTCCGGCGTGAGCTCCGCGACGAGCCGGTCGCCGGCCGCGAGACCGAGCGCGGCGCGCAGCCGCGCGGGGAGCGTGATCCTGCCGCGTCGTCCGACGGTGAGCGTCGCTCGCATCGCGTGACCATGATCGCACGGCCGCGCGGCGGAGGAGAGGTCGAGCCGAGCGAACCGCCGAG
>WYBB01000201.1 GCA_011526585.1 Deltaproteobacteria bacterium | reverse complement strand
GTTCCTCAACGACTGGGCGGCGGGCGCCGACGCGGCGGACTGCGACGGCAACGGCGTGGTCGATACGCGCGACGTGATCTGCTTCCTGAACGCCTGGAACGCGGGCTGCTGATCGTGCGAGCGGCTACGGGGCGGAGGCGCTCGCCGCGTTGAGCGCGGCGAGCACCTCCGTCCACGAGCCGGCCTCGAGCAGCCTGGTCACGGTCTGGGGGCTCTGGCAGATCTCGGCGACGCTGGCGAGCAGGCGCAGCTGCGCGCCGGGGTCTTCCGCCGGGGTGACCAGGAGGAAGACGAGCCTCGCCGGGGTGCCGTCGGGGGCGCGGAAGTCGATGCCGTCGGGCGCGCGCCCGACCGCCACGACGGGCTGAGCCAGGCCCGGCAGGCGGGCGTGGGGCACGGCGACCCCGCCCCCAAGGCCGGTTCCCATGACCCGCTCGCGCGAGGCGGCGCCCGCGGCGACGGCGCCCGGGTCGACGCCGGTGTCGGAGAGCGTGCGCGCGAGCTCCTCGATCGCGCCGAACCGGTCGCCGGCGGCGAGCTTGGGCACGAACGTCCTCGCGCCCGCGTAGTTCCAGAAGCGGACGGGCTTGGGCCTGCCGAGTACGCGCTCGATGAGCAGGCCGCTGGTCAGCGAGGTGACCAGCGCCATCACGACCAGCGCGACGAAGAGCCGCTCGGAGATGAGCCCGGCGTCGAGGGCGAGCAGGCCGAGGATGATCTCCATCGCGCCGCGCGCGTTCATGCCGAAGCCGACCGCCCAGGCCTCGCGGCGCACGAAACCCGCCCATCTGGCCGCCGCCACGCACCCCGCGATCTTCCCGACGGTCGCGAGGAGGATGACGGCGAGCACGAGGAGGACGTCGAAGTTCTCGAGGAAGTCGACGCGCAGCCCGATCGAGGCGAAGAAGAGGGGCGCGAAGATGAAGGAGACGAACTGATCGATGGTCTCGCGCGTGCGGGCGTGCATGTGCCGGGAGTCCCCCAGCGCCACGCCGCAGATGAACGCCCCGAAGATCGCGTGCACGCCGATCCACTCGGTGAACGACGCGGAGGCGATGGCGAGCACGAGCACGAAACCGAGCACCCCGCCCGGCCAGCTCAGGTGCGCCTGCACCCACGGGAGCACCCGGTCGATCGCCCAGCGACCGACCGTGAGCATGAAGAGGACGAAGCCGAGCGTCGCGCCGACCGTCTGCGGGACGGTGAGGCCCGCGCCGGTGGTGTGCCCGATGAGCGCGAGCACGAGCGCGAAGACGATCCACCCGACGAGGTCGTTGAAGACGGCCGCCGCGATGATGGTCATGCCGAGATCCGTGCGGAAGAGCCGCAGGTCGATGAGGATCTTGGCGACGACCGGCAGGGCGGAGATCGCCATCGCGGTCGCGAGGAAGAGGGAGAAGACGACCCGCGACTGCTCGGCGCCCGCGCCGAAGAGCCGCGGCGCAACGTAGGCGAGCGGCGCGGTGATGAGGAAGGGCACGAGCATGCCGCCGAGCCCGACCGAGACGGCGGCGACCCGCCGGCGCCAGATCGTGCCCAGGTCCACCTCCATGCCCGCGACGACGAGGAAGAGCGTGATCGCGACGGTCGTGAGGCCGTGCATCACGAGGGCCAGGTCGCCTTCCTGAGGGAACATGGAGGCGCTCACGCCGGGGAGCAGCCGGCCGAGAACGGTCGGCCCGAGCACGACGCCCGCGAGGATCTCGCCGATGACCGCGGGCTGTCGCACGCGGCGGGCGAGCTCGCCCAGGAGCCGCGCGGCGCCGAGGAGCACGGCCAGCGCCAGGAGCAGGAGCGTCACGTCGTGGTGCGAGAGCTGGGCCATCGGGCGTCAGGCTCGCTGTCCCCGGTTTGGCGCGCCGCCGCGGACGAGCAGAACCGAGCATGGGAATCGCTGGAGCACCGTTTCGGTCGGATCGCCGAAGAAGCGGTCGAGCAGGCCGAGTCGGTGCTGCGGCGCGGGCATCACGAGAAGGTCGGCGTTCACCTCGCGGGCGTACGCGGTGGTCGCCGTCAGCTCCTTGCCCTCGAGGCAGACCAGTCGCGACTCAAACCCGCTGAGATCGAGCCCCTCTATCGCGTTGGCGAGCTGGAACCGCTGCGTGCCCGCGAGCATCTGCTCGTAGCGCACCTGCTCGGAGCCGCGGAGCACAGACTCGATCGCCCCGCGCGCCCGCGGGTCGTATTCGTGCACGAAGTGGACGGCTCCGGTGCCGACGCGGCGGGCGAGCGCGACGCCCACCGCCGCCGAGGCGCTGGACTCGGCGTCGAACTCCATGGCCATGACCAGGGTTCGGAGGGCGGGCGCCGTCCGCCCGTTGTGGAGGGAGAGGTACACTGTGCGATCCGCATGGCGGGCCAGTCGGCGCGCCACCGAGCCGAGCACGCCCGAGAAGATGGGACCGCTCGCCAGTGTGCCCGCGAAGAGCAGGTCCGCGTCCCACCTCCTCGCTTCGGACAGGATGACGCGCTCCGCCCCGCCCGGGCGGACGATCACCTGCTCGCTCGCGAGCGGGCAGGACTCGGGCAACGACT
>WYBB01000036.1 GCA_011526585.1 Deltaproteobacteria bacterium | reverse complement strand
CCTCGGCCTTCTTCTTCGCCTCCGCTTCGGCCTTCGCCTTCGCCTCCGCCTCGGCCTTCTTCTTCGCCTCCGCTTCGGCCTTCGCCTTCGCCTCCGCCTCGGCCTTCTTCTTCGCCTCCGCTTCGGCGTCGGCCTTCTTCTTCGCCTCCGCTTCGGCGTCGGCCTTCGCCTTCGCCTCCGCCTCACGCTTGGCCTTGGCCTCCTCGATCTCCCGGCTCAGGCTCGACGCCTTGACCGGCGTCTCCACCTGCCGGCCGCGCGACTCGCTCTCGGCGAGCCGCTTCTCGGCCTCGGCCGCGCGCGCCTCGGCGAGCTGCGCGCGCGCCTCGGCCTCGTTCTTCGCCTTCTCGGCCGCCTCGAGCGCCGCCTTGCCCGCCGTGTCGTCCGCCGCCGCGGGCGCGTTGCCCTTGAGCGCCGACACCTCGGCCTCGAGCTCCGCGAGGCGCTTGGCCTTCTGCTCGAGCTCGGTCTTGGCGTCGTCGCGCTGCTGCTGGATCGCCACCCCCTTGCGGCGCTCGTTCTGGACGTCGAGCTCGAGGTCGCGCTTGTCGTCGGCGGCCTGCTTGGCAGCGGCTCCCCAGAAGCGCCAGCCGATCAGGAGGCCGACGGTAAACGTCGCGGCGAGGACGAGGATCCCGACGGTGACATTCTCGAACATGGGTTTCGCTCCGTGGTGTCGAGGGTTGTGGGACCGCTACAGACTACCCCTTCCACACGATCGCGCAACTTTGCGACTCCGCGGATCCACGAGGGTCTCGGCAAATCACCGGCCCGGGTTTACGCCGCCGCCGCTCACGGTCCTGGTGATGTCACAACGACGGAGATGCGCGATGACGATGGCCGAGCTGACCCACCAACCCCGCCAGGCACGTAGCCGCGAGACCCTGCGCCGCATCGTGCGAGCCACCCTCGAGCTCGCCCGTACGAGCCTCGATGGTGACTTCACGTTGCGCGAGGTCGCCGACGTCGCGCGGATCGCGCAAGGCACCCTGCACGCCCGGTTTCCCTCGAAGGAGGAGCTGCTCTACTACGTCCAGGAGATCTTCTGGAGCGAGCGCATCGAGCGGATCCGCGCGTTCTTCGCCGCGCACCCGATCGGCTCCGACCCGCGCGCGACGCTCACGGACGGGCTCACGGTGGCGCTCGCCGAGGCCCGCGAGAGCTACGCCGTGACCCAGGTCTTCGCGCGCGCCATGGTCGACTCGCGCCGCATCTCCTCGCGTCACCAGCACCACCTGACGGTCGCGACCCGCCTGGTCTGCGACGAGGTGTACCGCCGCACGGGCGCCTCCGACAAGCGCGTGCGCTTCGCCATCCGCCTAGTGGTCGCCGCCTTGCGCGCGCCGCACCCGGCGCTCGACAACCCGGAGACCCGCCTGCCGGACGCGGAGCTCGCGCGCGAGCTCGAGGAGCTGGTCCTCAAGCTCATCGAGCTGCCGTGACCCGAAGGACGGTCGAAGACGCGGCGAAGACCCCGGCGCGTCGCGAGGCTTGACGGGCCATCTTCGCGGAGACATCGTCGGCCGCGATGCAGCGCGCTCGACGTCTTCTTTGGTCATGGTGCGGGGTCGGCCTGGTCGCCGCCCTGGCGGCCTGCGGCGACGACGGCGAGGGTGCGCGCGCCGTCGACGCGAGCGAGCTCGACCAGGGCGGCGAGATCGACGTCGCCGACACGACAACCCTCGAGCTCGGGCCCGAGCTCGTCGACGACGCGAGCCCCGAGGCGGACGTCGACACGGTTGGCGACGCGAGCCCCGAGGTGGACGTCGACGACACGATCGACGACGCGAGCCCCGAGGCCGATGACGACACGAGCGCGGACACCACGCCTGAGCCGCTGCCTGGTTTCGGATCGATCTCGGGATCTTGTGGCTTCATCTCCGCGGAGCTCGCGAACCCGGAGCCCTCGCTCTGGCACAACCGTATCGACTTCGGCGATGACCCCTACGACGACGAGGACATCGATCGGCTGAGCGACGGTGCGCGCGAGATCCTCGCGGACGGCAACGCCGGGGGCAGCTCGATCCTCTCGGAGGTCTTCGCCTTCGAGCTCCTGGCGCGCTGCGAAGGCGCCACCCTGCTCAAGACCGAAAACGAGATCGTCTACGACGTCGCCGCCAAGATCACCGACATGATCGTCGCGATCGACGAGCACAAGGTCGGCGCCAACCCGACGCGCGCGATCGGCTTCCCGTTCGACGCGCCCTACACGGTCGAGCAGGCGCGTGCGATCCTCGAGAAGAAGCTCGGCGACATCAACAGCAGCAGCGCGGCCGTCGCCGAGGAGGACCGCTGGGTCAAGCAGGTGCTGACCGTGTTCGCCTACGCCGACGAGCACGCCGCGCGGGTCGAGGAGGCCTGGCACGGGATCGACCCGGGCCTGCGCGCCGACACCATCGTGGTCGTGACGGTGACCGACGGCGAGGATCGCTTCATCTACTCCAACGACTGACGTCCCCACGGGCGGGCCGCATCAGCGCGCCAGATCCCAGACGAGCGCGCTCGCGCCGACGACGGCGCACCACGCGGCGAAGATCCCGAGGCGCCCGCGCTCGAGCAGCTTGAGGAGGAGCCGGAGCGCGAGCACGCCGACGACCGCGGCGACGACGGCGCCGATGATCCCGGGCACGAGGATCTCCGAAGTCGAGCCGCGGTAGTCCTTGAGCGAGAGCACGAGCGCGCCGAGGATGGCCGGGATCGACAAGAGAAACGAGAACGCCGCCGCCGCGTCCTGGCGCACGTTGGCGAGCACGCCGGCGGTGATGGTCGAGCCCGAGCGCGAGATCCCGCGGATCACCGCGAACCCCTGCGCCGTGCCGATGAGGAGCGCGTGCTTCCAGCCGAGCTCGCCGAGCCCGAGCCCCTCGTCCGGGCGGCGTCGCCTGAGCCGCGCGCCGAGCACGAGCAGGATGAGGGCGTTGACGAGCAGCGCGACGCCGACGAAGGCGACCGCGTTGGCCCAACGCTCGAAGCTCGGGCCGAGCAGGAACGCGATGAGACCGGTCGGCACGGTGCCGAGGCAGACCAGCGCGAAGACACGAAAGTCTTCGTTTTTGCGATAGGATTCGGCCAGCGCCAGCGGGCGGGCCAGCGCGCCGAGGCTCGCGCGCACGATGCGCCCGATGAGCTCGCGATAGACGTAGACGACGGCGATGAGCGTGCCGATGTGCAGGAGCACGTCGAAGAGGGTCTGCGTCTCCTCGATGCCGAAGATCGCGGCGAGCAGGCGGAGGTGACCGCTCGACGAGATCGGCAGGAACTCGGCGACGCCCTGCAGCGCCGCGAGCAGGATCACCAGATGCATGCCCACCTCAGGGCTCCTCGGTCGGGGGTCGCGCCGGCGTGCAGGTCGACTCGTGGCGCGCGACCTCGGCGGCGTGATGCTCGGCGCGCTCGAGGTGCAACGCCGCCGCGACCGCCTCGCCGCGCTCGGACGCGGCCTCGGCGATCTCGACCTCGACGCGCGCCAGCGCCAGCGCCACCGCCGGACAGTAGGCGTGCTGCTCGGGATCGGTCTTCGCCCAGACGGCACGCCCACGCCGCTCGACGTCCGAAGCGCTGGCGCACGCGCCGAAGAGCGCCAGGGCGAAGGCGGCGGCCAAGAACGCTGCCAGGCTCCTCATCGCCCCTCCTGCTGGCGCAAGGCCTCCTCGGCCGCCTTGCGCGCCTTGATGGCGAAATGCTCGGCCTGGGCGTGATCGGCGCGGCGCAGGCGACGCACCGCCTCGTGCAGGTAGGCGCGCGCGCTCACCGAGAAGTAGACGACCCTGGGCAGGGCGTTGCACGCGGCGGGCTCCTCGGGTGCACACGGCAGCAGCGCGACCGCGTCCTCGGCCTCGTCGATGACGCGCTCGGCGCCGATCGAGCCGCACGCCCCCAGCGACGCGAGCGCGGCGAGCGCGAGGCCGATGGCGAGCCGCCGACCCCTTGCACCATGGCGGACGATCGCGTGCACGAGGTCTGCTAACGCCGTGATCCAGGCGCGTCAAGCGGATGTCGTGGACCCGCCCGGGGTGAGCGGGTATGGTCCGCGACCCTGGAGGTTATCGGATGAACCCGCAGAGGACGAAGTGGGTGAGGTTCTGGCTGGTCTTTGCCATCTGGCTGGCGGCCGATCTCTGGTCGAAGCACTGGGCGGACACGACGCTCGCCACGCCGGCGCACCCGCTCCCGGTGACGGTCGCGCCCGAAGAGGCCGGCCAGTCGCTCGGCGAGGTGCTGCGCGCGCGCTTCGGCTGGCAGCCCGCCGAGGTCGCCACGCAGGTCGCGACCATGATGAAGCTCGCGCCGCCGGTCAGCGCCGCCGCGACCGAGCACCCCTTCGCCAGCGGCGCCGTCGGCGACAGCGCCAAGGGCCTCTGGGTCTTCTGGCGCGAGGACCGCGAGCTGCCGCCGCGTCGCATCGCGCTCTCCGATCGGCGTGAGCTCGGGCGCTGGCTGGCGCTGGCCGTGCCCGAGGCGGCGCCCGAGGCGGTCAACGCGCTCGCCGCCGAGGCCGCCGCCGCCAAGACCTGGGCCTCGTGGCTGCCGGAGATGTTCCGCAAGATCGACCAGGACGACGTGCCGACGCTCCTGGCCGAGGCGCGCATCCACCCGATCCCCTACGCCGAGACGGCGTTCTCCGCCGACACCAGGGTGGCAGCCGGCGAGACCTTCCTCGTGCTCGATCACCAGATCCCGGTGATGGGCGAGTGGTGGAACTTCACGTACGCCGAGAATCCGGGCGCGGCCTTCGGCTTCCTCAAGGGCGTCTCGCCCGGCCTCAGGCAGGCCCTCTTCATGCTGCTCACGCTCATCGCCTTCATCGTGATCGGCTCGATCGTCGGGCGCCTGCCACCCAATGGATGGCTCGTCGCGACCGCGTTCGCCGGGATCCTCGCCGGCGCCGCCGGCAACTTCGTCGACCGCGTGCGCTTCGGCTACGTCATCGACTTCATCGACATGGACCTCGGCTTCATGCGCTGGCCGACCTTCAACGTCGCCGACATCGCCATCTCGGTCGGCGTGGTCGCGCTGCTCCTCGATCTCTTCTTCAACAAGAACAGCCTGCTCGCGAAGAAGCCCGAGGCGGACAAGAAGACAGGCAGCGACCAGGTCGCTGCCTGAGCACACCCGTCACTGCATGCTTGCGAGACCGGCGATGACCTTCGCCGGCAGCGTGCCCTCGAGGTAGAAGGCGGTGCCGTCGCTGCGCCCGCGCACGACGATCGGGTCGTCGGCGAGCGCGTCGATCGTGGCCTTCTTCGCCGCCAGATCCGGGACGAACGCCGCCAGCGTGCGCAGGAGACGCGCCGGACGGAGCAGCGCGAAGATCGCGTGGTCCTGGGCCTTGGCGATCCAGCTGTCGCTCGGTTCACCCACCGGCGCATCGAGCAGACGCGCGGCGCGCGCGGCGGCCTCGGGCCCGATGACCGTCGCGAAGCGCTGACCCTCGCCGACGAAGCCGAGTCCGATCTCGTCACCGACCGCGTCGGCGATCGCCTTGGCCTCACCCTCGAGCGGCAAGCGCGACCAGTCGATCTTGACCTCGAGCGCGCCCGCCTTGGCCCCGCCGCGGGTCGCCGCCTCGTTCACCCCGACGCTGATCCCCAGGGCCCCGGTGTTCTTCGACATGAGCCCGACGAAGTCCTTGAACGACATGTTCTCCGGGAGCTGATCGGCCGGCGCGCCCTGCGCGAGCATCGCCTTGCGCCCCTCGGACCACACCTTCTTGTAGATGAGCTCGCCGATCGCGAGCACGTTGGCCTGCATCGCGACGCCGTCGGTCGTGTCGGAGAGGCTCTCGAAGATGAAGGCGTTGGATCCCTGCTGGCGCGCCCAGAAGGCCCCCTGACCGCCCTGCAGCGTCTGCGCCTTCTCGAAGAGCGCGAGCAGCTCCTTCTTCTCGTCCTCGCTCCAGCTCACCGGCATCGGGCCCATCGGCACGCGCGTGATCGCGTCGACCACCGCCTGGGCGTCGCTGAAGTAGGTCGCGCCCTCGATGTCGTAGGCCATGGCGAACCAGGCATCCTCGGGCACGGCGCCGGCCAGCGCGATCTTGCGCGCGGCCAGATCCTTGATGATGCCGTCGAGCTTGCCGCCCGGCAGACCGCGGAAGGACAGCGCCACGCGCGGGAAGTCGCCGCGCGGATCGAGCGAGAGGCCGATGCGTTGCGTGCCCTCGACGAGGGCGAAGCCGGTCTTGGCCATCTCCAGCGCGGGGCCCATCTGCGTCGCCATCTCGGGGCGCTGGGCCATGGAGCTGCCGATGCTGTCGATCATGCCCTTGGCCTGGGCGAGATCGGCGGCGTAGATGCGCGTGAGGTGCTCGACGCTGGTATCGACGACGAGCGGATCGCTCGGGGTCCAGCCGGCCAGCTCCTTGGCGAAGGCCTCGAGCTTCTTGGCGAGGTCGTCGTGCGAGGTCAGGAGCAGGTGACCGTCGACGGTCTTGTCGACGAAGACCTTCTTGCCGCCGAGGTCGACGCTGAGGAAGTGTCCGCCGCCCTCGGTCGCGCCGGGGATGGTCTTGGCGTCGACGGTCGCGCCGGCCTTGAGCGGCAGGAGCAGGACGACGCCCTCGGGGTAGGCCTTGGGGTCGGGCACCGCGAAGCGCAGGGGCTTGTCGGTGTCGAGCCACGACAGGTCGACGCCGGCCTTCTGCTGGATCATCGCCAGCGCCATCGGCAGCGGATCGGGCGGGATCTGCGCGTTGGGCACGCGCTGGGCCTGGCTCGTGAAGGCCTGGACGAGCGCGGCGAGGCTCGGCGTGCCGCCGACCGCGACGATCTCGGCGGGGAAGGAGGCGATGCTCGAAGGCGTCAACGCGCTCGCGTCGGGGGCGGGAGCAGAGGCGACGAGCGGCTGCGCCGGCACGGGCGTGGGCGGCGTCGGGGTCTTGGGATCGGCGGTGCTCGGGTCCTTCTGCTCGCCGACGCCGGGCTGGGCTCCCGGGTCCTTGACGGTGGGGTCGGCCGCGCCCGGCTCGGTCGTCTTGTGCTCGGCTGCCGGGTCGCGCTCGGGCGCGCTGGTCTGTCCCTGCGCCGGCGTCGGCGTGGGCGTCGGCGCCGGGTCGTCCTTGCCGCAGGCGACGAGCAGCGCACAGAGCGCGGCGGTGGTGGTCGGGATGGGTCGCATGAAGAACTCCTTTCTGGCACCTGGTGCCAAGAGGGCTAGAACGGAAGACCGAACGCCAGTGTTCCGTAAAGCGGAAAATTGAGCTCACCCACGAGCGAGCCGCTGATCGCGTAGATCGTGGTGCCGGCGGACCAGGCGAGGTACCAGGCGCGCGTCGGGGCGACGCGAAGGGACGCGGCGAAGTCGAGGCCGAGCCAGAGCGCGGGTGACTCGGCGCGGAAGATCCCGCGGCAGCGCGGGTGCTCGGCGCCGAAGAACTTGCAGTCGACGTCGGTGGTCATGGCGATGTCGGCGAGCGAGAAAGCGACCTCGACGCCCGCGCGCAGCGTGAAGGCGAGCGTCTCGTCGCCGAGTCCGAGGCCCGCGCCGAGGCCGAAGTGCGTGGTGGTGAAGACGTCGAGCAGGTCGGCGTTGGCGTCGGAGAGGGTCGCGCGCTGCGAGGTCTTGAACCAGAGCTCGAGACCGGGCGTCGGCAGATAGGTGATGCCGATGTGCGCGCCGGGGCCGTGCAGGTAGTCGCGTGTGCGGCGGTGATGGAGCCAGACCGCGTGCGCGTAGCCGAGCTCGACGAACCACTGGCGGCGCGCGCGGGGGCGCAAGAAGGGCGATGGCGCCTCGAGGGCGCAGGCGTGCCAGCTCGCGACGAAGCGGTCGAGGTCGACGGCCATGAAGTCGTCGGCTCCGATCGGGAAGGTCTCGCGCGCGGTGAAGGCGACGGCGCGCACGTCGAAGAGCGCGACGTCGATCTGCGCGGCGGTGTCGGTGGTCGCAGGTGCTCGCGCGAAGGGCTCGCGCGGTGAGAGGGGCTCGGGGTCGGTGACGAGCCCGACCGCCCACACGTCGATCTCGAGGCGGCGCGCGAGCGCGGCGAGACGCTCGGCCGGCCACAGGATCGGGATCGGCGCCGGCAACGAGGCGATGTCGCGCGCGGCGCCGGTGAGCTCGTGCTCGATCGGCCCTCCGTAGTAGCCGCGCTCGAAGCGGCGCGTCGGATCGAGCGCGAACATCTGCGCGAAGGCGATCCGCGCCGGGCCGATCTCGCCGAGGTCGACCAGGGCGAGGCCGCGGTGGAGCTCGACGTCGGCCAGGGTGCGCGGGTCGACGAGATCGGTGAAGGCTTCGAGGTGCAGCTCGCGCGCGCGGTCGAGCTGGACGAGCGCCTCCTTGGCGCGCAGCGCCCGCCACTGCTCGAGGCCGAGGGCGTAGCGCTCCTGCGCGAGGGAGGCGGTGCGGCGCAGCACGGTCTGGCGGGCGAGGCGCTCGCGCAGCTCGGCGGTGCCGATGAGCTCGACCTGGTCGCGCCCCTGGAAGGCGACCTCGAGGCCGCGGTGCCAGCGCGCGGCGTCGGCGCGGAGCCGCGGTGCCTCGGGCGGATCGGCGAGCGGATCGGCGAGGCCGCCGAGGTAGGTGACCGGCAGGACCGCGACGGTGAGCGTGCGCCAGGGCCCCTCGGGCATGCCCGGCGCGCGCGCGGCCGTGGGCGTGGCGAGCGCGGCGAGGGCGAGGAGCGTGAGCGCGAGTCGGTGGGCGCGTGCGCGGCTCGGGCGTTGCGCGGCGGTGATCACGGCTCACACTCGCGACGGTCGTCGGGCACGAAGGGATCGTCGAGGCGGAGGCTCACGGGCGCGGGCGCGGAATCTGGGTCGTTGGCGCGGCGCACCTCGCCGACGAGGCGCGGGTCTTCGCCGTCGTCGTCGAGCGCGAGCTCCCAGATCAGGAGGGTCTCGGCGTCGCATAGGGTCGTCGTCGCCACGAAGCGCCTCGCGTCGAGGTCGACGTCTTGTTGATCGATGAAGGCGCACTCGCAGCTCAGCGTGGGCAGCCCCTCGTCGTCGAGGAAGCGCACGATCCCGGTCAGCTCGGGCCCGAAGTGGCCGATGGCGAGCTCGGGACGGCCGCCGATCCAGTCGGCGTCGAGCGGGGCCTCGGCCTCCCACATGCCGGTGAACATGCGGCTCGCGTCGGCGCACCCTGCGCCGAGGAGGACGGCGGCGAGGAGCGCGGCGAGCGTCCGAGGCGCGAGGAGCGAGCGTCGCCGGCGGTGGGTGGGCACGCGGGCGAGGGGTAGCACGCCCGCGCCGTGGTTGACAATGCGGGTGCTCGCGTTCAGGGCGTGGGTGGCGGGCGGGCGCCGCCGAGCGCCGGGCGCACCTTGACAAGCACGACCGCGCGCGCGCAACGTGTGCGCTCGCGCTGCGCTCGTGTGGGCGCGACGTGGTCTACGAAGGCGAGCCCTGTGTACGGTGACCGAGCGGCGATTGCAGTGATGGGCCCGGCGCGCGCGGACGCTCCGAGAGCGGGGCGGGCGGCGGATCTCGCGGCCGCGCTCGCGCATCACCTCGGGCGTGCCGGCTACGCGATCGTCGTCGAGGGGCACGGCCTGGTGGCGAGCGCGGTGGCGCGCGCGGCGCGGCAGGCCGACGCGCAGGTGGTCGCCATCGAGGGCCCGGGCGGCGCGAAGGCGTGGGCGGCGAGCCCCGAGGTGGTCGTCGAGGAGGTCGAGGGGACCTTCGGCGTCATCGAGCGAGTGCTCGCGATGGCCGATGCGGTGATGTTGCTCGCGGGGGACCTGCGCTCGGTCACGCTCCTGACGCAGGTGTGGACCTGGGGCCTCGAAGCCGACGCGCCCTACCGCCAGACGATCCTGGTCGGCGATGGGTGGCCGGACGCGGTGCGCACGCTGGCCGACGCGGTGGGGCTCGACGCCAAGACGCGCGCGATGGTCACCTTCGCCAAGGAGGCGCCGGAGGCGGTCGAGGCGCTGCGCTATTACATCGCCCCGTGATCGCCCGCGTCAGCGTTCCATCTTCTTTTCCTTCTCGCGCTTGGCATCGGGCGGCTTGATCGCTTGCGGAGGCACGGCGGCCTCGACCGCGGCGGCGCCACCCTCGGCCGGCTTCTTACCCTTCTCACCCTTCTTGTCCTTCTCGTCGGGCTTGGGCTTGGCGATCGTGCCGGGACCGCCCTTCCAGAGCATCGAGGCGAGCGCCGAGAGGCGCTCGTCGCGGAGGCGGCGCAGGCGGCGCTCGATGGCGTCGAGGATGTCGAGCACGAGCTTGAGGATGTGCGCGAGCGCCTGGATGGCGCTGTCCCCGCCCTTGTCCGAGGTCATCATGTCGGTGCGCTCGCGCAGGGCCGCGACGCGTTCCTTGTCGCGCGCGAGGTCGCGCACCCAGGCGTCGAGCTCGCCGAGATCCTCGGTGTGCATCGCCTCGGACTCGACGGTCTTCCAGTAGCGCAGGAACTCCTGATAGCCGGAGAGATCGGGCTGGGCTTCCGCGAGCTCGTTGATGAAGCTGTCGCGGTAGATCTCGAGATCCTTGGGGCGTTCGGCCATGGACCTGCTCGCGGGGGTGGCGTGAAAAGGGTAGACGCCCCGGCACGTCGTCGTCTGGTGAGACTCGCCAGCACTCCCTCGGTCGACCGGGCGCCGCTCGGCCACGAGACCCTCGGGAGCAGGTGCCGACGCGATCGCGGGCCCGGCCGTTGCGACGCCGTTGTGGTCACGTCGCCGAGGCGCGAGACCGACGTCCAATAAGCCAATGGATCCGAAACGTTGTTGGCACACTGCGGTCCGTCGCGCCGCGTTGCAGCGAGGTGGCGCAGTGCCATGGGAAGGTGCCGGCGCACCAGGTCGTGCGACCAGGGCGTCGACCCGCGTCCACCGAAGTGGACCCCGATGTGCTAGCACGATCGCAGGACCGGCGCCAGCCAAGGCGCAGCAGGAGGAGATGGAGCCGCCATGGAGGAGCCCGTCGCCGAGATCGCCATCGTGCACGAGGACGCTGGCCTGGTGGTCGTGATGAAGCCCGAGGGGCTCGCGGCGATCCCCGAGCGCGACCTCACGCAGCCGTCGGCGCAACGTCGGCTGGAGGCGCTGCGCGGGGAGCGCCTCTTTGTCGTGCATCGCATCGACAAGGAGGTCTCGGGGCTCCTGATCTTCGCGCGCTCGGAGGCGGTGCAC
The DNA here is from genome assembly GCA_011526585.1 of Deltaproteobacteria bacterium. GTDB lineage: Bacteria > Myxococcota_A > UBA9042 > PHBI01 > PHBI01 > WYBB01. Next base: position 21,076 of record WYBB01000036.1, on the reverse strand, counting down.
CGCGAGCTCTCGCTCGCCTTCGAGCGGCGTGAGGTCGAGAAGCGCTACCTCGGGCTCGTATGGGGGGCGATCGCGCCGGGCGCGCGCGGCGAGATCGAGGCGCCGATCCATCAGTTCGGCTCGGGTCGCATGGGCGTCGACGCGCGTGGCAAGACGTCGCTGACGCGCTGGGAGGCGCTCGCGCGGGGAGAGCTCGGCGGGCGTGCGGTGACCCTCGTGCGCCTGGAGCCGCACACCGGCCGGCGCCATCAGCTACGCGTGCACGCCTATCACATCGGTCACGCGCTGGTCGGCGATCCGCGTTACGGCGAAGCGGCGCTGCGCGGCGAGGCGGCGCGCCTGATGTTGCACGCACACGTGGCGCGCTTCGGGCTCGAGGGACGACGCTACACGCTACGCGCGGAGCCGCCGCCGAGCTTCACCGCGATCCTGAGGCGCGCGGCGATCGACCCGGCTCAGGCGTCGAGCCCGAAGGACGGATCGGCGTAGAGGCGATCGAGGAGCGCTTCGTGCTGCGTCTCGATCGCCTTCGCCAGGCTCGGACGGCTCTCAGGCCCTCCACGCCGACGGGGCGCGCGGGCGCGCGAAATTGACAGGGCGCTCGCCATGCTCGAAACGAGCCTCCCTGTTGATGCCGCGGCGAGTGTTCGCCGCGGACGGGCGGCTCAATCGAGGAGAGTGCATGCTCCGTTTCACTCGGCGGGTCTTCGTCGATCTGGCGATCTGGATGATGGGGCTCGGGCTCCTGGTCGGGCTCATCTTCCCGTTCTTCGCGCTCGCCATGGGGCTGCCAGGCGCCGACGTGCTGGCGCCCGTCTTTTTCCTCGCCTGCGTCGCCGCTGGCTTGGCCGTGGGCGGTGTCAACATCGTCCTGGCGCGGCGGGTGATCGGTCGGCGCCTGCACACCCTGGCCGACAAGATGGGCGCGGTCGAGTCGGAGCTGCGCGAGATGGCCCGGACCGGCGACATGTCGCGGTGCACGCCCGAGCACTGCATGGTGAACGTCGACTCCGACGATGAGCTCGGCGACGTGGCGCGCGCCTTCAACCAGCTCGTCGAGGCGCTGTCGCATTCGCACCGCGCACAAGACGCCGTGCGCTCGTTCGTCGAGGTGCTGGCGAGCCGGCTCGAGCTCGACGCGCTGGCGGACCGCGCCATGCGAGAGCTGCTCCTGCACACCGGTTCCGCCGCTGGCGCCATCATCCTCACGGCCGACGGTGAGCATCGGCTGATCGCGTCGCACGGGATCCGCGAGGCCGCCCGCCTCGAAGCGAGCGCACATGTCCGTCTGGCGCTCAAGACCGGCGAGAGCCAGCTCGTATCGGTGCCGGACGACGTCGCCGTCGAGGGCGTACTGACCGAGTTCCGCCCGCGCGAGGTCCTCGTCGCGCCCGTCACCTACAAGAGTGTGCCGCTGGCGGCGATCGTGCTCGCCGGGGCGCTGCCTTATCCAGGCGGCATGCGCGCACAGCTCGACCTGTTCTTGCGTGGGCTCGCGCTCGCGCTCAACAACGCGTTGAGCCACGACCGCCTGCAGCGCCTGGCCGCGCTCGACGCACTCACCGGCGTCTACAACCGCCGTTTCGGCCTGGGGCGCCTGCAAGAGGAGTTCAGCCGCGCCGTGCGCGCGCAGACGCCGATCGGGGTCCTGATGTTCGACGTCGATCACTTCAAGAGCATCAACGACACCTACGGCCACGTCGTCGGAGACCGCGTGCTCGCGCGCGTCGCGGACCGGGCGCGCGGCGTGCTGCGCGAGGGCGACGTGCTCATGCGCTACGGTGGCGAAGAGTTCCTGGCGGTGCTGCCGGCCGCCTCGCTCGACAACGCCGTCACGCTGGCCGAGCGCCTGCGCCGCACGATCGAGGAGACAGCCGTGTCCGAGGGCGAGCAGTCGATCCGCGTCACCGTCAGCATCGGCGTCGGCGCCTTCCCCGGCCTCGATGTCAGCGCTCCCGACGAGCTCGTCGCGCGCGTGGACGCCGCGCTCTACCGGTCGAAGTCCAGCGGACGCAATCGCGTCACGCGCGCATAGATGCGTGCCGAGGGCTCAGGCGTCGAGCCCGAAGGACGGATCGGCGTAGAGGCGATCGAGGAGCGCGGCGTGCTGTGTCTCGATCGCCTTGCGCTTGAGCTTCATCGTCGGCGTCAGCTCGCCGCGCTCTTGCGAGAAGTCGCGATCGAGGATGACGAAGCGGCGCACCTGCTCGACCTGGGCGAGCCGGGCGTTGCCGAGCCGTACGGCGTCGCGGATCGTGCGCTGCAGCTCGGGGTGGGCGGTGACCTTCTTCATCGCGCTCTCGAGCGCGGCGCTGCGCCCGGTCGGGTGCGCGAGCAGCTCGGCGCGGAGCTGGTCGAGCTCCTGCCGGGTCACGACGCCCCAGCCGACCCCGAGCTCGAGGGTCTCGATCGGGCTCGGTGCGATGATGGCGCTGACGTAGGGGCGGCGGTCGCCGTGCACGTGCACCTGCGCGATGAGCGGGCTCGCCTCGCGGATCGCCTTGTCGATGTTGGCGGGCGCGAGGTTCTTGCCGCCGGCGGTGATGATCAGGTGCTTCTTGCGATCGGTGATGCGCAGGAAGCCGTCGCGATCGATCTCGCCGACGTCGCCGGTGTGAAGCCACGGCGCGCCGTCGGGATCGTCGCTGGCGGGCCTCAACATCTCGGCCGTCGCCTCGGGGTTCTTGTAGTAGCCCTGGAAGACCCAGGGCCCGCGCAGGAGGATCTCCTTGTCCTCGGCGAGGCGGCACTGCATCGGTGGGATGACCCGGCCGACGGTGCCGAGGCGCACGGTGCCGGGGCGGTTGATGTGGGTGGCGACCGTCGCCTCGGTCATGCCGTAGGCCTCGTAGACCGGCAGGTTGGCGGCCCAGAAGAACTCGAGGATCGGCAGGGCGATCGGCGCGGCGCCGGTGACGAAGAAGCGCACGCGACCACCGAAGGCCTGGCGCACGCGCTTCCACACCAGGCGGTCGGCGAGCGCGTGCTGCACGCGCAGGGCGAGCGGGACGGGGCGGCCTTCGTGCAGGAGGCGCACGCGGTGCGTCGAGGTGGCGAGCGCCCAGCGGAAGATGCGGCGCACGGCGGGCGGCTTCTTGTCGAGCTCGGCCATCGCCTTGGCGTAGGCCTTCTCGAAGATGCGCGGCACCGAGCCGAAGACGGTGGGCTGGACCTCCTGCAGCTCGTCGAGCACGGCCGCGGTCGAGGTGGCGTAGGCGGTGGCGAGCCCGGTGCAGACGCGACCGTAGAAGGCGAGGATGCGCTCGGCGACGTGCGCCATCGGCAGGAACGAGAGCGAGAGGTCGTCGGCGTAGAGATCGACGAACGTGGACTGGGTGGAGAGCAGGGTCAGGACGTTGTCGTGCGAGAGCATCGCCGCCTTGGGCGGCCCGGTCGTGCCCGAGGTGTAGACCAGGGTGGCGGTGTCGCCGCGGTCGATGGCGGCGAGCAGGCGCTCGACGGTGGCGTCGTTGCTGGGCTCGACCGACGGGGGCGCGTGGGGATCGAGGCCGAAGCGGCTCGCCGGCACGACGCGTGGGTCCCTGTCGGCGAAGCGCTGGGCGAGGGCGTCGGTCCACGGCACGATGGCGGCGAGCGCGGGGCAATGGTCGCCCTCGACGGCGGCGAGCACACGCTCGAGCTCGGACTCGGAGTCGACGAAGACCGCCCTGGCGTCGGCGTGCGCGAGCAGGTAGCGCAGCTGCTCGGGGGCCTGCTTGGGGTAGATGCCGTAGCTGACGAAGCCGCCGAGCTGCGCGCCCATGTCGAGGATCGCCCAGGGGCGTCGGGTCTCGCCGAGGATGGCGACCTTGTCGCCCTTCTTGAGGTCGAGCGCGAGGAGCCCGGCGAGCACGCGGCGCGCGTCGTCGTAGAAGCCGCGCCAGGTGGTCTGGTGCCAGCGCCCGGCGCGTTTGTCGTAGAGCGCGGGCAAGGGGCCGCTCGCGGCGACGCGGCGGCGGAACATGTCGCCGACCGAGGTCGCGCCGGAGGCGGCGAAGGTGACGGGGCCATGAGGTGCGGTCTCGAGCATGGCGAGCAGGGTCGCCAAAAGTCGCGCGGCGGTCAACGCGCGCTCGGGGCGATGGTCGCGGTGCACAGGCGCGCGAAGCGGTGATATGACGCGTGGCGAGAGGTGAGCATGAGCTTGCGACCGCCAGCCTTCGATCCGCAGACCCTGCCCGCGCGCACCGCGTCGAGCTACCCCGAGCCGTTCAAGTCGCGGGTCCTGCCGCGTGACAAGCGCGCGCTCGGCGACGCCGCCGGGTTGACGAAGATCGGCGTGAACCTGACCACGCTCATGCCGGGTCGTGAGTCGTCGATGCGCCACTGGCACACGCTCGAAGACGAGCTGGTCTACGTGCTCGAGGGTGAGGTGGTGCTGGTGACCGACGACGGGGAGCAGACGCTCGGGCCGGGCATGTTCGCGGGCTTCGCGGCTGGCGCGCGCGACGGGCACCAGCTCGTCAACCGCGGGCAGGTGCCGGCGCGCTACCTCGAGATCTCCAACCGCGATCCGGACGACGGCGCGGTCTATCCCGACGTCGATCTGGCCTATGCCAAGGAACCCGACGGACGCCCGCGCTTTTCCCACAAGGACGGCACGCCTTGGTAGCGGCCCTGCGTGGCGCGGGCCCCCGCCTGGCGAAAGGCGGAGCTGGATCGGGCGCCCGATCCAGCTTCGCCTTTCGCGGGGCGGTCGCCTGGGTGGTCGCCGGGGTGCTGGGCGCGTGCGGCGGTGACGAGGGTGGCGCGGGCGCGGACACGAGCGCGAGCGGCGATCTCGCGAGCGAGACGAGCGACGCGCTGGAGACGGTCACGCCGGAGACCGTCATCGAGGATGGCGCTGTCGATTCGGACGATGGAAACGGGGGCGACGGGGGCGACGAGGCGAGCGGGCCCGAGGTCGTCACGGGACCGCCGCTGCCCGGGCTCGCGCAGGCGCTGCTGCTCACGCCCGGGGACGGGCTCGGCACGGTGCGCGTGCAGCCGACGCTGGCCTGGGATCGGGTCCGCCCGGGGCGGCTGGCCATCGCGTGGACCGGCGCGGCCGAGGGCGAGCTCGGGATCTTCGCGGGCGCCTGGGACGTCGGCGGCGAGGGCGCGCGCCCGGTCGGCGAGCCGCGGCTCGTGCACGTCGATCGCGCGGGGATCCGCAACGAGTCGTCGATCTGCGCGCGCGCAGGCGGCGGCTTCGCGATCGTCTGGTCGATCGACACGCAGGCCGGCCCCGACAACCTGCGCGTCGCCTGGCGCATGCTCGACGGCGCGGCCGTGCCGATCGGCGAGCGCGAGGTGGTGGTCGAGACGGAGCGCGCCGGCAACCACTGGCTCGCCGAGGTGGCGTGCCGACCGGAGGGCGGCTTCGTCGTGGCCGGGGTCAGGCCGGGCGCGGGCGACGCGGGGTTCGCGGTCTTCGCCCAACGCTATGATGACGACGGGCTGCCCGAAGGAGACGCCTTCGCGGCGTTCGAGCGCGAGGCCGGGGGGCAAGCCTTCCCGGTGGTCGGCGTCGGCCCGGGCGACGGGCTCTGGCTCGCCTGGGAGGACGCGCCAGCGGTCGACGCGGCGTGGGCGATCACGGCGCGGGCGTTCCCGGTGGGTGCGGACGCGGGCGCGCTCTTGACGGTCGTCGGCGACGCGGGCGGCGACGCGCAGGCGCCCGTGCTGGCGGTCGATCCGTCGAGCGGGCGTGCGCTGGTCGGCGGCGTGCTCGACAACGGCTTGCGCGTCGCGCTGCTCGGGCCGGAGGTAGGCGCGACGCCGGCGGCGATCGCGTTGCCCGATCAGGGCCCGTCGCCGACGACCAGCTCGGCCGCGGTGGCGCGTGGCGGCGATCGCTTCTCGCTCGTGTGGTTCCGCGGCGTGGCATCGCGCGTCGAGGTGCGCCACGCCGACCTCGCTGGCGGAGCCTTCGGCGCCGCTACGACGGTGGCGATCGGGAGCTTCCCGCTGGCCTACCGCCCGGCGCTGGCGGTCGACGGCGACCATGGCGCGATCGGCTGGACCGAGTCGCTCGGCGGCGGCGCCTACGCGATCCAGGTCGCGCTGTATCGGCCGTGACGCGTCGCCGGTGCATGGCGACTCACGGGATCAAGGGAGGTGGCCGTCCCCCGGCATGCGGTAGCCGCAGCCGATCGGCGGCTCGGGGAAGGCGACGAGGCCATTGGGCTGGGACGCGTCCTGGCCCCACCAGCGCATCGAGACGTGCATGTGGTGATGGTGGAAGGGCCAGCCGTCGCCGTATGCGGTGCTGTTGTTCAGGCGGGTGTAGTCCGCCGCGGTGATGTCCCCGGCGTCGCGCAGCTTGCGCGCCTCGGCGAGGATGAGCGGCGCCAGCAGCACGTCGACGCCGATCACGCGCAGGCGCGGGTGGCGCGCGAGCACCGCCATGAAGTAGGCGGTGCGCGGCAGGTCGACGATGTGGCCGTTGGTCGACGTGCAGAAATATCCGTCGTTGTTCAGGTTTTCGCGCGCGCCGCAGACGATGGCGCCGTCGTTCTCGCCGTCGGTCTGGTAGTAGGCGATGTCGATGTTGCCGCCCTGGTCGTGGGTCGACTCGGGGTGACGCGGGTCGCCGACGTCGAAGCCCGGCGTGATCGCGTTCTTGTCGCCCATGTCGAGGAGGCCGAGCGCGGTCGTGCCGGGGAACTTCTGCTGCACTTCGTGAATGGCGTGACGCACGAGCATGATCAGCTCGCGCCTGAGCCAGCGATACGACGAGTAGCTCTCGAGCATGTAGCCGTCGGGCACGTACGGGTCGTCTTTGCGCGCGAACGGGAACTGGTAGACGATCCCGGTCGCGAGGCCGTTGTAGCCGCGGCACTCGTCGAAGCCGAAGTGGTCACTGCACAGGGCGCCGTCCTGCCAGGAGGTCGTCGTCACGTGCAGGTCGTACTGATTCGTCGCGGTGCCGAAGGGCTTCACCTGGAAGGTGCCGGCGACCGGCGCCAGCATGTTCATGATCGAGTGGTACTCGAGGCCGTTCTCGTTGCCCCGATACGATGCGCCGTAGGTCGCGGGGCCGAGGCGCGAGCCGAGCAGCGCGCCGTTTTCGTCCCAGGCGACGAGATCGAGGTCGCCGCGGATGTGCGGGAACTCGATGCCGACGGTGGTCAGCGTCGCCGCCGGCGCCTCGACCGCGTACCAGTCGATGTCGCCTTCGCAGAGATCGAGCGCCGTGGTCACGCTCGACGCCTCGATCGCCGTCGCCTTGTTCGACGACTCGTTCGGCTCGAAGCGCGTGTCGTCGCACACGAACGGCTCGCTCGACCAGCCGAAGACGCAGCCGCCGACGTCGGCGTGGCAGCCGTAGCCGTCGGGGCACTCGGCGTCGGACTCGCAGCTCGGCCAGCAGGTGAGATCGTCGGACGCGCACGCGTAGCCCTGGCGGCACGCGCCCTCGGCGCAGTCGGCGAAGCACGCCTTGTCGCCCTGGCTCGTCACGGTGATGCAGCTCGACCCGGCGGGGCAAGAGCTCGCGCTGCAGTCGAAGATCAGGCAGTAGCCGCCGATGAAGCCGTTGGCGTTGCCGTCGAAGCCCTCGGCGTAGCAGTAGGCATCGGCGTCGACGCAGTCGGTGTCGGCCTGGCAGGGCCCGCCGATCGGGCTCGTGCCCGGCTCCTCGCCCTCGTACCACCAGCACGTGTCATCGGTGTCGCAGAGGTGCCCGTCGGCGACGCGACAGTCGGCGTTGCCGTTGCACGAGCGCAGGCACATGGCCGAGCCGCTCTCGAACTCGTAGCACACCGATCCGGCCGGGCACGCCTCGGTCGAACAGTCCGGCGCGCAGTACCCGTTGGGCAGGTCGAGGCAGGTCGGGTTCGGCCCCTGGCAGTCGCCGTCCTCGACGCACGGATCCCCGGGCGCCCCGCTCGTCGGCGTCACCTCGGGCACGCTCGTATCGACCTGCGTCGTGTCCGCGCTCGTGTCCGCGGCGCTGGTCTCCTCCTCGTCGATCTCCTCGCCCGGCTCGGCGTCGGGCGCGCTCGCGTCGACCTCGGCGACGTCCTCGACGCCGGCGTGCACGGTGTCGCTGACGGCGGGATCGGGATCGTCGCCACACGCCACGGTGAGCGCCGCGACGAGGGTCGCGACGGAGACGGATTGCAAGAGCTGTGGCAGAGCGCGCATGCGGGGTACCTCCGGGGAGGCGGTCCCATAGCGCCCCGACACCCGCCGCGCAAGCATGCAAACCGGGACCCGCGTCGAGGACACGTTGCCCTCCCCCGGTGCCCCTGGCATGCTCCGCGCCGTGACGCGCGTGCTCCTCCCAGGTCTCCTCCTCTTCCTCGTGCTCGGACCCTGGGCGTGCGCCGAGGACAAGCCCGGACCGGCCGTCGTCCCACCCGATGACAGCAGCGCGCCGCTCGACACCACCGCCGAGGCCACCGCACCCGCCGAGACCAGCGCGCCCGACGCCCCGAGCGACCCCGACGCCCGCCCGCCCGACAACCCGCCCGGCGCCTCCGACGTCGCCGGCCTCTGGGTCGACGACGCCAACGGCGTGCCGGTCGGCCTGTTGGTGCGCCGCGGCAGCGATGACGCCACCGCCAGCCGCGCGATCTACGACTTCGTCACCGTCTACGACCCGGTCAGCGGCCTCTTCTTCGAGCTCACCATGACCGACGCCGAGGTGCGCTACCCGCCGAATACCTTCTTCCAGGGCTTCTCGTGCGACGTCCCGATCGGCATCGGCGTCGGCCCCTGCCAGGAGTGCCGCTCCGCCTGGAACCTCGCCTTCCGCCACGCCGGCCGCTGGTACAAGGTCCGCGGCGGCGCCAACTTCGAGACGCGCGGCCCCGGCTCGGTCCTCAAGGGCGGGATCGCCACCGAGTGCGTCGCGCACGGCACCGCCAACGCCAAGGTCTTCCTCGTCGATCCGGTCGAGAGCAACGCGCCGCCCGCGACCTTCGCCGCGCCGCTGCGCTTCTCGGCGCGCTGATGCACAGCGATTCATCGCCCGCGCCCTCGGAGCGCGACCTGCGCGACGTCGCGCGCCTCCTCTCGCGCGCCTCCTCCGCGCTCTTCATCACCGGCGCCGGCCTCTCCGCCGAGTCCGGGCTTCCGACCTACCGCGGCGTCGGCGGCCTCTACGAGCGCGCCGTCACCGACGAAGGGATCCCGATCGAGGTCGCGCTCTCCGGTCCGATGTTCCAGCGTCGCCCCGAGCTCACCTGGCGCTACCTCTCGCAGCTCGAGCGCGCCTGCCGCGCCGCCGCCCCGTCACCGGCCCACCGCCGCCTCGCCGCGCTCGAGCGCGCGCTCCCGCGTGCCTGGGTGCTCACGCAGAACGTCGACGGCCTCCACCTCGCCGCCGGCTCGCGCAATGTCATCGAGATCCACGGCAACATCCACCGCTTCCGATGCCCGGCCTGTGGCCACCGCCAGCACATCCCGCAAGACGACGACGCGCGCACCTGGGAGCCACCCTGCCCGCGCTGCGCGCGCCCGCTGCGCCCCGATGTCGTGCTCTTCGAGGAGGAGCTGCCGCGCGACCAGCTCACCCTCTACCAGCGCGAGCTCGCGCGCGGCTTCGACCTCCTCTTCGCCATCGGCACCACCGCCGCCTTCCCCTACATCGCCGACCCCGTGATCCAGGCTGCGCGCGAGGGCGTGCCCACCGTCGAGATCAACCCGGGCGAGACCGTTCTCTCGCACTTCGTCACCTATCGCTTCGCCTCCCCCGCGGGGGTCGTGCTAGAGGCGCTCTCAGCCGCGCTGTCCCCGCGCTGAAGTCCCCACCCCCGGGTGCACCCCGCGATGGAATTCCTGGTCCTGCTCTTCCTCACGCTGCTCAACGGGTTCTTCTCACTCTCGGAGCTGGCGCTGCTCTCGGCCCGCCGCCCGCGCCTGCAGCACGCCGCCAACGAAGGCAAGAAGGGCGCCCGCATCGCGCTCGGCCTGCTCGCCGATCAGAGCCGCCTGCTCTCGACCGTGCAGGTCGGCGTCACCTTCGCCGGCACCGTCGCCGGAGCGTACGGCGGCGCTACCCTCGCCGAGGACCACGTCGAGCCCTGGCTCGCCTCGTTCGACGCGCTGAAACCCTACGCGCCCGAGCTCGCCCTGACCCTCGTCATCCTGCTCGTCGGCTACCTCTCGCTCGTGCTCGGCGAGCTCGTGCCCAAGCGCCTCGCCCTGCGCAGCCCCGATCGCCTCGCCATCTTCGTCGCGCCGCCGATGCGCCTGATGGCGACGCTCACCCGCCCGCTGATCTGGCTCCTGAGCGCCTCGACCGAAGGCATCCTGCGGCTCTTCGGCGCGCACGGCAGCACCCGCTCGACGATCAGCGACGAGGAGGTCCAGATCCTCGTCGCCGAAGGACAGGAGGCCGGCGTCTTCGAGCCCTCCGAGGCCAAGATGGTCAAGGGCGCGCTCGGGCTCGACGACCGCGATCTCGCCTCGCTGATGACACCGCGCATGGACGTCACCGTGATCGACGTCAACGCGCCCGCCGACAGGCTCCAACAGATCCTGACGAGCGGCGGCCACGATCGCTATCCCGTCGTCGACGGCGCGCCCGACACGCTGCTCGGCGTCGTGCACGTGCGCGACTTCCTCTCGCTCCCGATCACCGCCGAGACGCTGCGCGAGCGCATCCGCCCGCCGCTCCTCGTCCCGGTCACCCTCTCCGGGCTCATGCTGCTCGAGCGCTTCAAGGCCGAGGGCGGCCACTTCGCGCTGGTCGTCGACGAGTACGGCTCGTTCCTCGGGATCGTCACGCTGCATGACATCTTCGAGGCGCTCATCGGCGAGCTGCCGGCCGAAGGCGGACCCGAGACCGCGTGGGTCACCGAGCTCTCCGACGGCGTCCTGCTCGTCGACGGCGCGCTGCCGATCGCCGAGCTCTGGCCGCTGCTCTCGTTGCCCCCGCTGCCAGCCGACGCCGAATATCGCACCGTCGGCGGCATGGTCGCCCACCAGCTCCAGCGCGTGCCGCGCCCCGGCGACCTCGTCGAGCTCGCGGGCTGGCGCATCGAGGTGACCGACGTCGACCGCCACCGCGTGGACGCCCTGCGCATCACACGCGTCGCGCGCCCCTGAAGCTGATTTCGAGGCCCGCCCCTACGGCGCAGCCGCGCTTCGTTTCGCAGGCGCGGCCCTGGTCGCGCCCGCCGCCGCCCGTGCTCCGCGACGCGGCTTGGGGGCGTTCGGCCGCGCGGCGTCACCCGCGGCGCCCGTCACGCCCGCCCCCACCGCCTGCCCGTTGCTCCGACCGAGGTACTCCCCGGTCTTCGATCCACGCAGGCCGACCAGCCCGTCGTACGGCCCCTGGTAGACGACCTTGCCGCCGTCGGCCCCCGGCCCCGGGCCCATGTCGATCACCCAGTCCGCCTCGCGCATGATGTCCGGGTTGTGCTCGACGACGATCACCGTCGCGCCCTTGTCGACCAGCCGATGCAGCACCTCGAGCAGCTTCGGGATGTCCGCCATGTGCAGCCCGATCGACGGCTCGTCGAGGATGAGCACCGTCTTCTTCTGGCCGCGCCCCGCCAGGTGCGTGACCAGCTTGATGCGCTGCGCCTCGCCCCCGCTCAGGGTCGGCGAGCCCTGCCCCAGGGTCAGGTAGCCCAGCCCGACGTCGTCGAGCAGCGCGAGCTTCTCCTTGATCTTGTTGACCCGCTCGAACGCGACCAGCGCGTCGCGCACCGGCATCTGCAGGACGTCGTGGATCGATCGCCCCTCCCAGCGCACCTGCAGGGTCTGCGGTGAATAGCGCGTGCCGCCGCACACCGCGCACGCGACGTACGCGTCGGGCAGGAAGCTCATCTCGAGCTTGACCTGCCCCGCGCCCGCGCACGCCTCGCAGCGCCCGCCCTCGACGTTGAAGCTGAAGCGCCCGCGCGCGTAGCCGCGCACCTTCGACTCCGGGTGCGCCGCGAAGAGCGTGCGGATGTCGTCCCACACCCCGACGTAGGTCGCCGGCGTCGAGCGAGGGTTCTTGCCGATCGGCTGATCGTCGATCGCGACCAGGGTCTCGAGCCCGTCGGTGCCACGCCGACGCCGCCACTGCCCTGCCCCGCGCTCGTCGGTCAGCGCCTTCGTGATCACCTCGACGAGGCTCGACTTGCCCGACCCCGACACGCCGGTCACCACCGTCAGCCGCTCTCGCGGCACGCGCACGTCGACCCCGTCGAGCGTGTGATGACGCACGCCCTCGAGCGCGATGAACTCGACCCCGTCCATCGGCCGCGCCGCCTCGCGCGCCCGCGCCCGCGGCGCCGCCAGACAGCGCCCGGTGATCGAGCGCGGGCTCGCCAGCGCCGCCGCCAGCGGTCCCTGCGCCAGGATCTCGCCGCCCTCGACGCCCGCGCCCGGGCCGATGTCGATCAGCACGTCCGCCGTGCGCAGCGTGGCCTCGTCGTGCTCGACCATCAGGATCCCGTTGCCGCGCGCCTCGAGGTCGTCGAGCGTCTGCAGGAGCCGCTCGGTGTCGGTCGGGTGCAGCCCGATCGTCGGCTCGTCGAGCACGTAGAGCACGCCCGACAGATGTGCGCCGAGCTGCGCCGCCAGGCGAATCCGCTGCGCCTCGCCGCCCGAGAGCGAGCGCACGCCGCGCTCGAGCCCGAGGTAGCCGAGACCGACCTCCTCCAGGAACTGCACGCGCTCGCGGATCGCCTTGAACGGCCCCTCGGCGATGAGCTTGCCGCGCCGGTCGAGCGGCACCGCGTCGAGGAAGCGCACGAGCTCGGGCGCGTTCAAGCGCAGCACCTCGGGGAAGGTCTTGCCCCCGAAGACCACGCTGCGCCCGATCGGCCCGAGCCGACACCCACCGCACTCGTCGCAGGTCTCACCGTCGTCGAAAAAGCCCCAGCCCTCGCACGCCTCACACCGCCCGAGCTTGGTGCGCGGCGAGAAGTAGCGCGGGTCGAAGCCGCTCTCGCTCTTGCCCATCTCGGCGTCGAGCCCGACGCCGACGACCTGGAAGACCTTGGGCGCCAGGGTCGGCGCGACGATCTTGACCTGGCTCTTGCCCCAGCGCGCCGCCTCCTCGAGCGCGTCGCGGAACCCGGCCGACTTCGGCGCCAGCCGGGCGATGACGAAGTCGATGTCGTGGTGCTGCTTCTTTCGCAGCCGCGGCACGTCCTCCGGCTTCGCCACCACGCCGTTGACGACGACCTCCATCGCCTCGAGCCTGGCCCGCTTGAGCACGTCGAGGTGCAGCCCCTGCCGCGCCTGCACGATCGGCGCGCACACGTACACCGCCGACTTCGCGTGCATGCCCACGAGCTGCGTGTGCAGCGCCTCGATGGTGAGCCCGCCCGAGATCCCCGCGCCCGGGATCTGCCCGAGGCGCGCCCACAGGATCCGCAAGAACGGCTCGATCTCCGTCACGTTCGCCACGTTCGAGCGCGAGCCGCCGCGCGTCGTGCGCTGCTCGATCGCCACCGTCGGCGGGATCCCCTCGATGCGATCGGCGTCGGGCTTGGCGAGCTGCTCGATGAACTGCCGCGCATACGCCGACAGGCAATCGAGGAAGCGCCGCTGCCCCTCGGAGAAGATGATGTCGAAGACCAGCGTCGACTTGCCCGAGCCCGACACCCCCGAGACCACCGTGCGCCCCGAGCGCGGCACGCGCACGTCGACGCCCTTCAGGTTGTGCGTGCGCGCGCCCTCGACCACGATCCAACCCTCGGCCGGTGCGTCGTCATCGCCGCGCGACCGCTCCTGCAGGGCTGGTCTCGCCAGCGGCGACACCCCCGAGAGCCAGCGCCGGATGTGCCGCCCGGTCGGGCTCTGCGCCTTGGCGAGCAGCCCCGGCGGCCCCGCGAAGAGCAGCTCACCGCCCGCCTCGCCGCCGCCCGGCCCGAGATCGATCACCCAGTCCGCCGCCGCGATCACGTCGAGGTGGTGCTCGACGCAGATCACCGTGTGCTGGCCGACCTCGCTCAGCCGCCGCAAGACGGTGACGAGCCGCGCCACGTCCTTCAGGTGCAGCCCGGTCGTCGGCTCGTCGAGGAGGAAGAGCGCGTGCTTCTTCTTGCTCGCCAGGTGCTCGGCGAGCTTGAGCCGCTGCGCCTCGCCGCCCGAGAGCGTCGCCAGCGGCTGGCCCAACCTCAGATAGCCGAGCCCCACGTCCTGCAGGCTCCTCAGCGCCTGCGCCGCCATGATCTTCGGGTTCAGCAGGACCACCGCCTCGTCGACGGTGAGCGCCAGCACCTCGGCCACGCTCCGGCCCTGCCAGCGCACCGCCAGCACCTCGTCCTTGAAGCGCCGCCCCTCGCACACCTCGCAGGTCAGGCTCACGTCGGCGAGGAACTGCATCTCGACCGTCTCGAGCCCCGAGCCCTCGCACGCCGGGCAGCGCCCGTCGCCGGTGTTGAACGAGAAGGTCGTCGCCGTGTAGCCGCGCGCCTTGGCCCCGTCGGTGCGCGCGAAGAGCTGCCGGAAGTGATCCCACGCGCCGACGTAGGTCACCGGGTTCGCGCGCGAGCTCGCCTGCGGCGGGCTCTGATCGATCCACACCACCTCGGAGAAGTGCTCGAGTCCCTCGATCGCGTCGCACGCCCCGGGCAGGTCGGTCGCGCGCCCCTGCCGCCGCAGGATCCCCTTGTAGAGCACGTCCTCCATCAAGGTCGACTTGCCCGAGCCGGACACGCCGGTGATCACCGTCAGGCACCCGCGCGGGAAGCTGACGTCGATCCCCTTCAGGTTCTGCGCGCGCGCGTTGACCACCCTGAGCGCCGCCTCGCCGCTCGCCAGCGCGCCGGCCAGCGGCAGCCGCGACGCCGCTTTCTTCGGCCGCGCCAGCGCATCCAGCGCCTCGACCGTCGGCGAGCCCTTCGCCCGCGAGAACGCCGCCACCGGCCCGTCGTAGACGACCGCGCCACCCGCGCTGCCCGGCCCCGGCCCGAGCTCGACCACGTGATCGGCGACGGCGAGCATGTCGGGATCGTGCTCGACCAGGACGACGGTGTTGTCGCGCCGCACGAGCTCGCTCAGGACGTCCGCCAGCCGCTCGCTGTCGTCGGCGTGCAGGCCGACCGTCGGCTCGTCGAGCACGAAGAGCGTATTGACGAGCCCACTGCCGAGCGTCGTCGTCAGGTTCGCGCGCTGCACCTCGCCCCCCGAGAGCGTGCGCGCCTGCCGATCCAGCGTGAGGTAGCCGAGGCCCACCCGCTCGAGGTAGCCGAGCCGCTCGGCGAGCTGCGTCGTCACCGGCTCGAGCGCCCGCGTCCGCGCGCCCTCGGGCAGCCCCATCACCCAGCGCCGCGCCGCGCTCACCGTCAGCGCCAGCACCTCGGGCAGGGTCTTTTCCCCGAGCCGCCACCACGACACGCTCGGCTTGAGGCGCGAGCCCTCGCAGGTCGGGCACTTCACGTACGCCCGGTAGTGCGACAGGAAGATGCGCACGTGCATCTTGTAGGTCTTCTGCTCGAGCATCTTGAACCAGCCGCGCACGCCCTTCCAGCGCGCGCCGCGGCCCCGGCTCCCGCCCTCGAGCACATAGCGCCGATCGGCCTCCGGCAGCGCCTCGAACGGCCGGTTCATGTCGACCCCCGCCGCCTCGCACGCCTCGCGCAGCGCCTTGCGCTCCGCCGCGCGCGACCCGCCCCACCACGGGTCGATCGCGCCCATCGCCAAGCTCCGCCGCGGGTCGGGCACCACCCGATCCATGTCGATGTCGAGCACGCGCCCGAAGCCCTTGCACGCCTCGCACGCGCCGATCGGCGACGAGAACGAGAAGAGCCCCTCGCTCGGCGCCTCGAAGCTCTGCCCGCAGTGGCGCCGATCGCGGTGCAGCACCGCCTTGCTCAACGCCTTGTCCGCGCCCTCGACGTGCAGGTGCGCGATCCCGTCCGACAGGCGATACGCCGTCTCGATCGACTCGACCAGGCGCGCCTTCTCCTCGACCCGCACGACCAGGCGATCGACGACGATCTCCTCCTCTCCCCGGAGCGGCGCCGCGCCCGGCGCGTCGATCTCGGCGAGCGCACCCTTGCGCAAGACGCGCCGATAACCCTGCTGAACGAGGAAACGCTGCGCCATCTCGGCGTCTTGTCCCCGGCCTGCGACGAACGGGAAGGTCACGTACGCGCGCCGCCCGGCGTGCCGCTCGAGCGCCGCCTCCGCCGCGACGACGGGATGATCGGGCACGACCGCCGCGCCGCAGGTCGGGCAGTGCAGCGCCGACAGGCGCGCGAAGATCACCTTGAGGTAGTCGGTGAGCTCGGTCAGCGTGCCGAGCGTCGAGCGCGACGATCGGATCGTGTTCTTCTGCTCGAGCGCGACCGCCGGCAGGAGCCCGTCGATGCGGTCGACGTCGGGGCGGTCCATGCGCTCGAGAAACTGGCGCGCGTAGGTCGAGAAGCTCTCGACGTAGCGGCGCTGCCCCTCGGCGTAGAGCGTGTCGAACGCCAGCGAGCTCTTGCCCGAGCCCGACACGCCGGTCACGACCGTGAGGCGGCCGCGCGGGATCGCGACGTCGACGTTCTTGAGGTTGTTCTGACGCGCCCCGTGGATCCGGATCATGCACCCTCTCGACGAACGCGCATCCTACGCCCCGCGACCGAGAAGGCAACCGATATCTGAACGCCTGTTCACCCGCCCACTCCGCCACGGCCATGGCTTGACTCGCCGCCGCGCCGATCGCATGCCCTTCACCATGAAGATCGCGCTCATCACCGGATCGAACCGCGGCATCGGCCTCGAGCTCTGCCGCCAGCTCGTCGCCCGCGGCGACAAGGTCGTCGCCGCCTGCCGCACCTCCTCACCCGCGCTCGACGCGCTCGCCGCGGCCCACCCCGATCACGTCGTCGTCGCGCCCGACGTCGACGTCACCTCGGACGACTCGGTCAAAGGGCTGGTCGGCTCGCTCGGCGACGTGCCGCGCCTCGATCTCCTGATCCTCAACGCCGGGATCCTGCTCGCGACCGACCGCGCCGCCGCCCCGGACTTCGACGGGATCCAGAAGCAGTTCGACGTCAACGCCGTCGGCGCCCTGCGCGTCGCGGTCGCGCTCCTGCCGCGCCTCGCCCCCGGCGGCAAGATCGCCTTCATCACGAGCCGCATGGGCTCGATCGGCGACAACTCCTCTGGCGGCTACTACGGCTATCGCATGTCCAAGGCGGCGCTCAACATGGCCGCCGTCTCGCTCGCCAAGGATCTCGCGCCGCGCGCGATCAGCGTCGCCATCCTGCACCCCGGCATGGTCAAGACCGACATGACCCGCGGCCACGGCCAGGTCGAGCCCGAGGTCGCGGTGCGCGGTCTGCTCGCGCGCATCGACGAGCTCGGCCCCGCCAATAGCGGCACCTTCTGGCACGCGCAGGGCGAGATCCTGCCCTGGTGAGTCGCCGTCGGGCCGGCTCGGCCGGTCAGCCGGTCAGCCGGTCAGCGAGCCGCCGAAGAAGCGAAGAATCCGTGGTGAAATCGGGTACTTCGACGCCTCGTACGCCTGCCGCACCGCCGCCGCGTCGAGGCCCGGACCGATCATCAGCACGTCGCGACCCGGCACCGCGACCTCGATCCCGTCGGCGCCGATCCGATCATAGAAGACGTCGTCGCAGAGCACGGAGCGCGCCGCGTCATAGCCGTCGGCCATGGTGATCTCGCTGGCGCGGTGGTCGAGCGCGGCCTTGTGATAGAGGTTCGAGCGCCCGATCGAGTGCACGGTGTCCGGGCTCGCGTCCCAGCCCCGCACGCGCCCACGCGGCACGTAGTTGAACTTCCATCCCTCGTCCTGCACGTAGGCCGCCACCAGATCGGCGCCGAGGTCCCTCCAATAGAGACCTTCGTCCTCGAGGTCGCCGCCGCGCCCGCGCACCACCGCGTCGTAGGCCCGCACGAAGCGCTTGCGCTCGACCTTCGGCAGGAGCGCCGCCGCCCCCTGGCGCAGCGTCTCGCCGGCGACCACGCGCCCCGGATACTTCACGGCCGCCTCGAACGCCGCCGCGACCGCCATCAGCTCGGCCTCGCGGGCTTCGGCATCGATCCCGTCGAGGCAGAGCTCGGCCACCGGATGGCGCCGCTTCTCCCAGACCAGGACGCCGCCGCCCGCGTCACCCTCAGCGACCTCGAGCTCGAGGCGCACCGTCTGGAGCAGCCGCGCGAGCCCCGCGACGAGCCCCTCGGTCTCGCCCTCCATCCGCGTCAGACCATCGCGTGGTGGCCGCGGATCCACGGCCCGGGCGGATCGTCGCCGCGCGAGGTGAGGATCACGGGGCCGTCGTCGGTGATCGCGACCGAGTGCTCCCAGTGCGCCGACGGCTTGCGGTCCACCGTGATGACGGTCCAGCTATCCTCGAGCTCGACGGTGTCCTTGGTGCCGAGGTTGACCATCGGCTCGATGGCGATGGTCCAGCCGCTCTTCATGCGCTTGCCGGTGCCGGGCAGCCCGTAGTTGGGGACCTGCGGCTCCTCGTGCAGGCGCCGGCCGACGCCGTGGCCGCAGTAGTCCTCGACGACGCCGTAGCCGAACGACTTGGCGTAGCTCTCGACCGCGTGCCCGATGTCGCCGATGCGGTTGTCGGGGAAGCACTGCGCGATCCCGCGGTAGAGCGCCTCGCGCGTGCGCTCGACCAGGAGGCGCACGTCCTCGGTGGTGGTGCCGACCACCAGGGTGCACGCCGAATCGCCGACGTAGCCGTCCAGCGTCGCGCCGCAGTCGATGGCGATGATGTCGCCCTCTTGCAGCACGCGCTGCGCCGAGGGGATCCCGTGCACGACCTCTTCGTTGATCGACACGCAGAGGGTCGCCGGAAACGCCGTCGACTTGCCGGCGTAATAACCCTTGAAGGTCGGGATCGCGCCCGCCTTGCGCACGCGCGCCTCGGCGATGCGGTCGAGCTCGAGCGTGCTCATGCCCGGGCGCAGGACCTCGCGCAGCTCCTTGTGCACGTCGGCCACGACCTGGCCTGCGCGACGCATCTTCTCGATCTCTGCTTTCGACTTCCGGACGATCATCAGCGGCCACTATCACGACGGTTTGGCGCCGGGCAACAGATCGGTGCGAACAGACCCCATCCGCATGGCGCGGGGCGAAAAGGCCCCGCCTTGCGATGGGGCGGGCGCCGATGGTAGCAAGGCGTATGTCGTCCGTCGGCCAGAGGCTGTCGAGGAAGTCGCGCGAGCGCCTGCTCGAGATCGCGCGCGAGGCGATCTTCCTGCGCCTCCAGCGCGGCTCGGTGCCGCCGTTCACGGTGGTCGAGCCGGAGCTGCACACCCCGGCCGGCGCCTTCGTGAGCCTGCACCTCGAGGGGCAGCTGCGCGGCTGCATCGGCACGCTGCACGGCGAGCGACCGCTGCACGAGACGGTCGTGGACATGGCGATCGAGGCGGCGACCAACGATCCGCGCTTCCCCGCGCTCTCGCCCAAGGAGCTCGCGCGCACCGACATCGAGGTGAGCGTGCTCACGCCGTTTTCGCCGATCACCCCGCCGGAGGTCGTGCCCGGGCGGCATGGCCTCTACGTGGTCCGGGGGCCGCGCCGCGGGGTGCTCCTGCCGCAGGTCGCGACGCAGTACAGCTGGTCGCGCGACAAGCTCCTCGCCGAGATCTGCAGGAAGGCCGGCGTGCCCGACGACGCCTGGAAGGACAAGGAGACACGGCTCTTCGCCTTCGAGGCCGAGGTCTTCTCCAACGTGAGCCTCAACGAGACCTGAGGGCATGTCGCGCATCGCGCCGATCGTCTTCGCGAGCATCGTCCTCGCCGCCTGCGGAGATGACGCGCCACGGCGCGCCGCCGACGCCGAGGTGCTCGACACGATCTTCGTGCCCGACGAGGTCGCGGACGCGACGATCGCCGACACCATCCCCGAGACGATCCAGGACACCACCCCCGAGACGATCGCCGAGACGATCCAGGACACGACCCCCGAAACGACCGCCGAGACGATCCAGGACACCACCCCCGAGACGATCGCCGAGACGGTCCAGGACACCACCCCCGAGACGATCGCCGACACCCTCGACGCCGACGTCGGCCCCACCTGCCTCACCCTGGCGCCCGACCACCGCCGCCACGTCGTCGTCTCGCGCCCCTACGCCGCCCGGACCGGAGCCCCCTCTCCGCGCTGGCAGATCCTGCCGCTCGAGGCCGACGGCGCGCTCGGAGCGCCGCTGTCCGAGTTCACGCTCGGCCGCGCCTACGATGGCGTGGTCGCCTTCCGCCAGGACGGCGCGCTCGCGATCACCGCGCACGACGACGGCACGATCGGCGTCTTCACCATCGGGCCCGCCGGCGAGGTCGCGGTCCTGCACGAGGCGCTCGACACCGGCGCCTACGTGCACGAGGTGCACGTCTTCGACGACCACCTCCTGCTCGTCGACGGCAACTGGCAGGTCAACGGCGGCGGGATCTACCGCGCCCCGCTCGGCTGCGACGGCACCGTCGGCCCCGCCACCCTCCTCTACGCCGCCAAGCTCGCCGAGAGCCTCGTCGTGCGCGGCCCGCTCCACATCCTCGCGGCCGTCGAGGCGATCGACACCCGACCCGGCACCTTGCACCTCGTCGGCGTCACCGGCGCCAGCGCCACCCGCCTCGACGGCGTCGACCTCTTCCCCCAGGACGACGAGGACTTCATCGCCTCGCTCGCCGTCACGCACGACGGCCGCTTCGCCCTGGTCGGCGACAACCAGGAGTTCAACGGCGCGATCGACAACCGCATCGGCGTCGCGTCGATCAGCGAAGGCAAGGTCAGCGCAGTCGGCGTCGTCTCGCCGCTCCTCGATCCCTACGCCATCGTCGCCTCGCCCCACGGCGACGCCATGCTCGTCGTCTCGGGCTACGGCAACGCCGTGCACGTGCTCGACTACCAGCCCGATCGCGACCCGCCCTTCATCGACCAGGGCGAGCCGACCTACCTCGCCTCGCGCCCGCAGCTCCCCGGCCGCGCCGTGCTCGTCGGCGGCGCCTTCCCCGACCTCGTGCTCGTCGTCGAGGTCGAGGGGATCCGCCGCTTCCGCTTCAGCGGCGGCGGCCAGGTGATCGACCTCGGCGTCGGCGCCGGAGGCGACGGCTACGACGCCATCCCCGGCGCGATCGGCGCACAACCTTGAACGTCACAATGAGAAGGTGACGGCGTTGCCGGTCTCGACCTCGAGGCGCACCGTCCCGACGATGTCGTGCTGCACGATG
>WYBB01000200.1 GCA_011526585.1 Deltaproteobacteria bacterium | reverse complement strand
TCGTCTCGCGCGTCGCTCCGCTCGAGCGCTACTGGTTCGTCTACGGGGTCTTCGTGCTCTGGGCCGCGCTCCGCCGCGGCGCGGTGCTGGCCGTGCTCGCCAACCTCTGGCTGCACCTCCTGACCATGCTCCTGCCCGCGCTCGAGGCCGGCGAGCTCTCATCGAGCCCGGAGCTGCAGAGCATCCAGATGGGCCTCGTGATCCTCTGCCTGATGGGGCTCGTTGTCGGTCGCACGATGAGCGATCAGCGCGAGACGATCCGCCGGCGCGAAGAGGCCGAGCGCGCGCTGGCCGAAAAGGAGTCGTCGCTGCGCATGCTGGTGCGCGAGCAGCCGGAGCTCATCGTGCGCTGGCGGCCCGACGGCACACGCACCTTCGTCAACGGGGCCTACTGCCGTTACTTCGGCGTGCGCGAAGAGGACTGCGTCGGCACGAGCTTCATGCCGCTGGTGAGCCCCGAGTTCCGCGAGACGCTGCGCCACAAGATCGCCTCGCTCACGCCCGACTCGCCGGAGGCGACCTCCGAGCACCGCTCGTTCGTGCCCGGCGGCCTGCGCTGGCAGCAGTGGACCGATCGCGGGCTCTTCGATCGCGACGGCACGCTGGTCGAGCTGATCTCCACCGGGCGCGACGTGACCGAGCGGCGCCTCGCCGAAGACGCGCTCGCCCTCGTGGCGTCACGCTATCGCGCGATCTTCGAGGCGTCGCTCGACGGCATCATCGTCATGGACGCCGGCGGGCGCGTGCTCGAGTGGAACCCGGCCGCCGAGGCGATCTTCGGCCATCGGCGCGAGGCGGTCATCGGCGAGTCGGTGGCCGACGCGATCGTGCCGCCGCCCTCGCGCGAGCGGCACAACGCGGCGCTGGCGCGCTACGTCGCCACGCGTGAGTCACGGCTCATCGGGCGGCGCGTCGAGATGGAGGCGATGCGCGCCGACGGTTCGCGCATCGAGGTCGAGCTGGCGATCTCGGTGATCCAGGGCGCCGAGCCGCCGATCTTCGCCGCCGTCGTGCGCGACATCAGCCAACGCAGGACGCTCGAGGAGCAGCTGCGCCAGGCCCAGAAGATGGAGGCGATCGGCCGTCTCGCCGGCGGCGTCGCCCACGACTTCAACAACCTCCTGACCGTGATCATCGGCTACAGCGAGCACCTGCTCGAGGTCCTCGACACCGGCGGCGACGAGCGCGAGCTGCTCGACGAGATCCTCCAGGCCGGGCGCCGCTCGGCGCGCCTGACCGGCCAGCTGCTCGCGTTCTCGCGTCAGCAGGTGCTGTCGCCGGTCCTGCTCGACCTCAACGAGGTGGTGCGCGACGTCGAGCGCATGCTGCGGCGCGTGCTCGGCGAGCACATCGCGCTCGAGGTGATGCTCGCGCCGTCCCTCGCGCCGATCCGCGCCGACCGCGGACAGATCGAGCAGGTGCTCCTGAACCTCGCGATCAACGCGCGCGACGCGATGCCGCAAGGCGGCACGCTCACGATCGCCACCGCGCACCTCACCGGGGATGCGACGGGCTCCGAGCCCGGCGGCGCCGCGGACGCGGCGAACGGCTGGGTGACCCTGACGATGCGCGACACCGGCGACGGGATCCCCGAGGAGGCGCGCGCGCGGATCTTCGAGCCGTTCTTCACGACCAAGGAGATCGGCCGCGGCACGGGGCTCGGGCTCTCGGTCGTGCACGGCGTCGTCGAGCAGAGCGGCGGGCACATCGAGGTCGAGAGCGCACCCGGCGCGGGCACCTGCTTCCGGGTCTTCCTGCCGAGCGTGTCCGGGACCCTCCCCGAGAGCGCTGCGCGCGAGGTCCGCCCGGTCACGACGGACGCGCCCGGCGTGGGCCACGTGCTGCTCGTCGAGGACGCCGACGCGGTCCGCACGCTCGCCTCGCGCACGCTCAGTGCTCGCGGCTACACCGTCACCTCCGCCCGCGACGGCGAGGAGGCGCTGGACCTCCTCACCATCGCTGAACAGCGCTTCGACCTCCTGGTCACCGACATCGTGATGCCGGGTGTCAGCGGGCGCGTCGTCGCGGAGCGCTTCGGCGAGCGCTTCCCCGAAGCGAAGGTGCTCTACATGTCCGGCTACACCAGCGACGAGGTGATCCGCCACGGCGTCGAGCACGAGCGCGCGAGCTTCCTGCAGAAGCCGTTCTCGCCCGAGGAGCTCGCCCACAAGGTGCGCGAGGTCCTCGGGTGAGCGCGATCTCGCTCACCCGCGTGCGCAGGAGGTCCCCCGATGGCGACGTGCCTCGTGCCCGTGTCGGCTCCGTGCGTGAGAACCCACACGTCGCTCGTGATCGCGTTGTGCACGTGCGCCTGCGTCTCGGCGCCGCGCGCGGCACCGCCCGAGCACACCTTCGGCGGTATGCTGCGCATCCCGGTCGAGACGGTGCGTGAGGATCTGCTCGTGCCGCAGGCGCACACCGGCAGCGGCCTCGGGTTCTCGCTCTCGTACGCAGGCGCATTCGCCGGTGGCGTCATGCGCGCGGACCTCGGCGTCGGTGCGCGCTACCTGCGCGCCGCCCACGACGCGCAAGCGCTGATCTTCGACCACTCGCTGCGTCTCCGCCATGCCTTCACCGTCGCCGCGGGCGCGTGGCACGTCGGCGTCGGCCCGGCGTTCGGCTGGGAGACCGACATCGCCTACTTCGAGACCTGGGACGACGCGCACGCCTACTGGCTCACCGATCGCTGGCTCGGCCCGACCGTGACCGCCTGGACCCGGCTCGACCCGTGCTGGCGCGTCGATCTCGAGGGCGAGCTCATGCTCGTGGCGCTCGAGTCCCGCCGGCCGCGCGCTCCCGACTACAAGCAGGACGGCCTCGACGCCTTCTCGTTCTACTTCGCCGAGCCGCAGCGCTATCGCCGCTTCGCCTGGCTCGCCGACACCCAGCGTCTGCGCCTCGCCGCCGACTTCTGGCGCTCGCGCTCGGACGGGCCGCTGCCGAACGGCTGGGCGCTCGGCGCCGAAACGCGCGTCGTGCACGCGAGCTACCCCGCGAGCCTCCTCGTGCTCGAGCTCGCCCTGCGCTTCACCGCCGTCTGGAGCTTCCCATGAAGCCGCTCTTCGCCGCCGCGCTCCTCCTCTCCGGCTGCTGGCTCGACGGCGACCTCAAGCAGCGCCGCACCACCGTGCCCGAGGCCCTCGACGACGGCTGGCAGATCGCCACGCCCGAGAGCGTCGGCCTTCGGCCCGCGGCTCTGGAGGCGCTGCACACGGAGATCCTGCGCGAGGATCGCTTCGTCGGCATGACGACGTTCCTGATCGTCAAGGACGGCAAGCTCGTGTGGGAGACCTACCTGCGCTCGCCCGAGGATCGCGACGTGCCCCACCACGTGCAGTCGATCACCAAGAGCGTCACGAGCCTGGCGGTCGGCGGCGCGATCGCGCGCGGCGAGCTCTCGGGCGTCGACGCGACGCTGCCCGAGCTCTTCCCGGTCGAGGGCGCCGAGGTCGATCCGGTCAAGCAGTCGATGCGCCTCGACGACATCCTGACGATGCGCTCGGGCATCGACCTCGACAACGATCACTTCGGCATCGAGCTGTGGGTCGACAAGCCCCGCGACCCGCTGCGCTACATCCTCGCCAAGCCGCTCTACGCCCCGCCGGGCGAGCGCTTCTTCTATCGCGACGTCGACCCGCAGCTCGCGGGCTACGCCCTGACCCGCGCGACCGGCCGGAGCGAGCGCGACCTCCTCGACGAGCGCCTCTTCTCACCGCTCGGCATCAGCGACATCCGCTGGGAGGCGGGCCACGACGGCGTCACCCACGCGCCGCACAGCCTGCGCATCCGGCCGCGCGACCTCGCCAAGATCGGCCAGCTCGTCTTGCAGCGCGGACGCTGGAACGGCGAGGAGCTCGTGCCGGCCGCCTGGATCGACGAGGCGACGCGCACCCACGTGCTCTCGGGTCAGACCGATCCCGAGGGCGAGCCGATCGGCTACGGCTACTACTTCTGGATCGTGCCCGGGCTCGGCTTCACCATGGAGGGTCACGGCGGCCAGAACGTCTTCATCGTGCCCGACCGGCAGATGGTGATCGTCGCGCTCGGCTACCCGGACGCCGAGCTGCACGGCAGCCGGATCCGCGACTTCGTGCCGCTCGTCACCATGTTGCGGTGACGCGGATCGGCACCCCCTGCTCGCGCCACGCGGATCGGGAGCTTTGGGGTCGGTTGTAGCGCTCGTCCCTGGTAGGGTGCGGACGACGATTCGGGAGATGAGGTGTGCGATGAGAGCGATCGCGACGGCGGTGTTGCTGACAGCGCTCGCGGCGACGGCCTGCGCCGGCGAGCCGCCGCGGGGACTGAGCGAGAAGTGCGTCGAGTGCGCGGGTGGATCGAGCGGCGGAGAGTGGGTCGGCGTCGGCGCCGCCTGCACGTCGTGGAGATATTACGACTGCGAGGAGGGGCTCTACTGCAACCTCGGCTGGCAGGCCTGTCTGCCGCCGTCTCCGGCCGGCGATCTCTGCGACGAGCGGATCATCTGCGCGGAGGGGCTCATATGCGGCAAGGGACAGCCGCGGGTGTGCGAGCCGCCGGTACCGCGTGGCGAGGTGTGCGGGCACCTGTCGACCTGTGTCGAGGGGCTCGAGTGCAACGCGGGCGGGGCGCCGGGCGACCCACGGGCCGGGACCTGCGAGCCGCCCGACGGCGGCGCGGGTGCGCCGTGTGCGTGGTGGATGGGGCGGCGCGGCGCGGGCCGCGGCGAGGGGTGTGCGGCGGGCATGACCTGCGCACCGGCGAGCCTGCCGGACCCGGAGGGCGTGGTGTTCAGCGACGAAGCGGAGCACTGCACGGCGCTGCGGGACCGGGTCGACGTGGAGGACCAGCCCGGGTGCCTGGGTTTCGCGGGCACATGTGCGGCGGCCGGCGGGCTCGCGCGCGGCCAGCCGTGCATCGAGGACGCGGCGTGCGCGAACGGGCGCTGCGTCTGGGTGCAGCCGCCGCAGGTGGTGGGGGCGATGGCGCAGATGCGGCTCGTGTCGCCGTGGCCGGGCGTGTGCACCGGGCCGGAGGACGGCGGGAGCGAGTCGGCGTGCCTCGCGTCGAGCGGGCAGTGCGACATCCCGTGCGAGTCGACCGACGATTGCCTGCCCGGGCTCCTCTGCTGGCGGGGTGGATGTACGGCGCGCCACCAGGTGCTCGAGGGCAGGCGCTGCGGCGAGAGCGATCACGCCGAGTGGCCGCCGCTCGACGCGTACTGCGCGCTGGGGCTCACCTGCGACATCGAGGCGCTCGAGTGCCGGGAGATCGGCGCGGGCGGCGACGGCGACCCCTGTGAAGAGGTCGCGGACTGTGGCGCGCGGCATGCGTGCGCGCACGGGGTCTGCCGACCGTATGGTATGCAGGGCGCCGCCTGTGACGCTGCGCGGGTGTGCGAGATCGGGCTCCGCTGCTCGCGGTCGCGGCTCGTGTGCGAAGTGCCGGGTTCGCTCACGGTCGGGGAGGCGTGCGAGACCGATGAGTCGTGCGCGGCGGGGCTCTTCTGCTGGGACTGCCCGAACGATCCGAACGTGCCGGAGGGTCTCTGCGCTACGCCGCAATGTGAGCCCGTCCGCGGGGAGGGACAGGGGTGCCTCGCCGGCGCATGCGGGCCCGGCCTCGAGTGTCGGCGGGGGCCGACGAACCAGCTGCAGTGCCTCTGGCCGGACGAGACGGGCGGCGCGCGCTGACCGCACGTGTGCGCTGCCCATCTACGCCGCGCCGTCGCCTCGGTTTGACAGGGCGCCGCGCCCGCGCCGATGATCCCTGCCGTGGGCGCCCCGGGCGCGCTCGCGACAAGGGGCGACATGCCGCGAATCCAGACCTTCAATGTGGCGCCGAAGATCCCCGACGCGCTCAAGCCGCTGCACGAGCTCGCCTACGACCTCGCCTGGACGTGGCACCCCGAGGCCGAGCGCCTCTTCCGCCGCATCGACGCCGAGCTGTGGCAGGAGGTCAACGCCAACCCGGTGGCGCTGCTCGGGCGCGCCAGCCAGGACACGCTCGAGCGCGTCGCCGCCGACGAGAGCTTCCTGCGCCACCTCGCGCGCGTCATCGAGACGATGGCCGAGGACGCGCAGGCGCCGACCTGGTATGCGCGCACGAGCGGCGGGCCCGTACCGCAGCCGCCGCCCGGCACGCTGGTCGCCTACTTCTGCGCCGAGTTCGGGCTGACCGAGGCGCTGCCGATCTACAGCGGCGGCCTCGGCGTGCTCGCGGGCGACCACCTCAAGTCGGCCTCGTGCGTCGGCCTGCCGCTGGTCGGCGTCGGCCTCGCCTACCAGGAGGGCTACTTCCACCAGTACCTCAACACCGACGGCTGGCAGCAGGAGGCCCCCTACGACAACGACTTCCAGATGTTGCCGATGCGCCGCACGCGCCGCGCCGACGGCGCCCAGGCCACCGTCGACGTGCTGATCGAGGGGCGCATGGTGCGCATCCGCGTCTGGGAGGTGCAGGTCGGGCGCACGCGCCTCTTCCTGCTCGACACCAACACCCCGACCAACCATCCCGACGATCGCAACATCACCTATCGCCTCTACGGAGGTGATCGCGACTACCGCTGCAAGCAGGAGATCGTGCTCGGCATCGGCGGCTTCTACGCGCTGCAGGCGATGGGCATCGAGCCGACCGTCTTCCACATGAACGAGGGCCACTCAGCCTTCATGGCGCTCGCGCGCATCGCGGACCTGCGGCGCCGCGCCGGCCTCGACTTCACCGCCGCGCGCGAGGCCTGCGCCGCGACCAACGTCTTCACCACGCACACGCCGGTGCCGGCCGGCTTCGACATCTTCTCGCGCGCGCAGCTCGATCGCTTCCTGCCGCGCGTGCACGAGGAGCTCGGCATCACGCGCGAGGCGTTCTACCGCATGGGCGCGCACGACAACGACCCGCGCGCCGAGCGCGGCTTCAACATGGCCTACCTCGCGCTGCGCGCCTCCGGCTGGGTCAACGGCGTCTCGCAGCTGCACGGCCAGGTCGCGCGCTCGATGTGGCAGTGCCTGTGGCCGGGTGCCGAGCCCAACGAGGTGCCCATCGCCGGAATCACCAATGGTATCCACCATTTGACGTGGGTCGGCGAGGAGATGCGCAACCTCCTCGATCGCTACCTCGGCGACAAGTGGCGGACCGATCCGGTCGCGCCCGGCACCTGGTCGGCGGTCGAGAAGATCCCCGACCCCGAGCTCTGGCGCGCGCACGAGCGCGGCCGCGAGCGCCTGGTCACCTTCGTGCGGCAACGCGCGGCGTGGCAGGCGCAGCGCATGCGTCTGCCACCGGCGGACGTCGCGGCGCTCGGCGAGGTGCTCGATCCGGCGGCGCTGACGATCGGCTTCGCGCGTCGCTTCGCGACGTACAAGCGCGCGACGTTGTTCCTGCGCGACCCCGAGCGCCTGCGCCGCATGCTGCTCGACGAGGAGCGGCCGGTGCAGTTCGTCTTCGCCGGCAAGGCGCACCCGCAGGACACGCCCGCCAAGGAGATCATCCAGCGCCTAGTGCACTTCGCCAAGGACCCGGCGATCCGGAGGAAGCTCGTCTTCGTCGAGGAGTACGACATGGGCGTGGCGCGGCGCCTGGTGCAGGGCGTCGACGTGTGGCTCAACAACCCGCGCCGTCCCAAGGAGGCGTCGGGCACCTCCGGCATGAAGGTCGTGCCCAACGCCGGGCTCAACCTCTCGGTGCTCGACGGCTGGTGGGCCGAGGCGTGGGACGGCGACAACGGCTGGGCGATCGGCCACGGCGAGAGCTACGACGACCCGGACGTCGGCGACGCCATCGAGGCGCGCGAGCTGATGGAGCTGCTCGAGCACCACGTGATCCCCGAGTTCTACCAGCGCGGCGCCGACCACCTGCCGCACCGCTGGATCGCGCGCATCAAGCGCTCGATGGTGACGCTCAGCGGCGTCTTCAACACCGATCGCATGGTGCGCGAGTATGGCGAGCGCATGTACTTCCCGGCAAGCCGCGAGGCCGTGCGCATGCAGGCCGACGGTTGGGCGCTGTCGCGCGCGCTCGCCGAGGAGGCCGGCCGCCTCGAGGTCGGCTGGGACGAGACGCGCTTTGGCGAGGTGCGCATCGAGGCGCCCTACGATCTGATCCTCGGGGAGCCGGTCGAGATCATCGCCGAGGTCTACCTCGGGCGCGTGCTCCCGGGCGACGTCATCGTCGAGTCCTTCGGCGGCATGGTCGACGGCTCGCGCAACATCGTCGACGGCGACGTCACCGAGTTCGAGCGCGTCGGCGATGGCGCGCCCGGCTGGCATCGCTACAAGGGCACCTGGCAGCCGCGCGCCGCCGGGCACAACGGCTGCCTCCTGCGCCTGCGGCCGCGCTTCTCGCGGGCGGCCCCGGCGCGCGAGCTGCCGGTGCGCTTCTGGGAGTGACGATGAAGTCGAAGAAGCTGCTCGTGCTCGGGCTCGCGCTCGCCGCGCTGGCCGTCGGCGCCTATCTGGTCGTCGACGCGCTCGCGCCTCCGACGCGCTTCAGCTACGGCGTGTACCCCGTCTCCGAGCGCGAGGCGATCCTGCTCACGCGCCGCAACGAAGACGACGCGACCTCCTTCTGGGTGCAGCTCGTGAGCGATGACGGCGCGCTGCGCTGGGTGCACGAGACGACGCCGCTCGAGGTCGAGGAGGCGCTCACGCCTTTGTTGGGCAGTCTATTTCGGCCGGGGCCCTGATCAGGCGTCGGTCACGACGGTGGCGATGCGATCGCAGCGGAACGACTTGGCGCTGTCGTCGCGGTGGCACCACGCGCGCAGGTAGGGCACGCCCTCGTGCGCGAAGAAGCCGAGCGGGGTGAGCGGGCGCGGATCGCGGCCGGCGCTGCCGCCGCGATACACGATGCGGCAGCGCGACTGGGTGGCGATGAGCGCCTCGAGCACGCGCAAGCGCTCGGGCACGCGCACGGCGAAGACCTCCGGACCGGGCCAGGGCAGGGGCTCCGCGAAGCCGAGCTCCTCGAGGCGCTCGGCCCCGAGCTCGGCGACGCAGCGCGCGAAGAGGTTGCGCGTGTGCAGCGCGTCGGCGAGTGCGCGGTGGAAGGCGGCCTCGTCCGAGGCGAGCCCGAGGTGGCGGCTCAGCGCGTCGAGCGAGTAGCGCGGTGCCTTGGCGATCGCGCCGCGCGCGAGCTCGAGCGTGCAGAAGAAGTCGGCGCCGATCGGGCCGACGCCCAGGCGCAGCGCCTCCGAGCCGAGCCAGGCGAGGTCCGAGCGCGCGCCGTGCGCGATCACGATGGCGCCCTGGAGGAAGCGTGCGAGCTCGTCCCAGAGCTCGCCGAGCGAGGGCGCGTGCGCGACGTCGGCGTCGGCGAGGCCGGTGATGCGCGAGACCACCGGCGGGATCGGCAGCCCGGGGTTGACCAGGGCCGAGAAGCGCTCGCCCGCGACGACGGTGCCTTCCTTGTTGAGCGAAAAGCGCGCGGCGCCGATCTCGACGATGCGGTCGTGGCCCCAGGCGACGCCGGTCGCCTCGATGTCGAGCGCCACCCAGGCGAGGTCGCGCAGGCGGCGCGCGCTGTCGAAGGACGAGCGGCGTGGGCGCGGCCTGGGCGCTTCGGGAAAGGGTGCGCTCACTTGCGGTGGATGAGACCCTTGGCGATGGCGATCAGATCGTTGGGGCCGTGCTCGCCGTGGTCGTTGATGTGCTTGGCCCAGCCCTGCAGGCGCGCGCCCAGCGCCTTCCACCCGCGGCGCGCGCCGGCGAGCGCGCCGGTCAGCGCGGCGAGGCTCGCGGTGTCGCCGCCGCCGGAGAGCGCGATCGTCATCGCCTCCTCGGGCGAGTCGGGCGCGCGCATGAACGCGTAGAGCGAGAAGAGCACGGTCGGCGTGCAGAAGCCGGCGATCTCCTTCGTCGCGGGGTAGCCGTCGTCGGCCTCGAAGCCGGCGGCGGCGATGTGCGCCACCGCGCGCTCGAGCGGCAGGGTGAGCGCGCGCTCGAGCGTGCGCAGCGAGCTCGCCAGGCGCGGGTCGAGCGCCTCGGCGACGTCGGCGAGGTAGTGCAGGACCTCGCGATCGGGCGCGGCCTGGCGCGAGGCCGCGAGGAAGATCGCCTCGGTGGCGACCTCGGCGGCGGCCTGCACGCGCTCGTCGTGGTGGGTGACCAGCGCCTGCATGCGCGAGGCGCCCTGGCGCAGCTTGCGGCTCTTGAAGCAGAGGCCGAGCGGCACGGCGCGCACGACGCCGCCGTTGCCCGCCGCGGGTGGCGGCTCGCCGGCCTGGGCCCAGACCATGCCCTCGAACAGGCGCAGGCCGGCGCGCGTGGTCGCCTCGCCGGCGAAGAAGGCCTGGTGGGTGCCGAAGAGGTCGCCGACGCGCGCGGCGAAGATCTGCGGTGAGAAACCCTTGGCCTCGATCACCGAGAGGCCGAGCTCGCGCGCGAGCTGCGTGTCGATCGTGTACTGGCCGAAGCCGTAGTCGTCTCGCTCGAGCCAGGGCGGCTCGTCGGCGGCGAACGAGTGGCGCGCCACGTCGGCCGCGTAGGCCGCGCCTTCGCCGGCGACCAGGAAGCCGAGCGAGTCGCCGATCGCCATCGTGAGGAGGGCGCCGGCGGCGCGGTCGACGGAGACGGGGTGAGCTGAGCCGGTCATGTCTCGGACTCCAGGAAGCTGATGATCCGCTCGGCGACGCCGGCCGGATCCTCGCGCTGCAGGAAGTGGCCCACCTCGGGGACCACCTCGGCGCGGTAGACGCCGCTGAAGTAGCGCTGCGCGCGCTGATAGGCGGCGGGCGGGAGCGACGGGTCGCCGCCTCCGTAGAGGGCCAGGGTCGGCACCGCGACCGGGCGCGCGAGCTCGCGCAAGAGCGCGCGCAGGTGCTTGCGCGTGGCGGCGTAGGGGGCGAGCGCCGCCTCGACGACGCCGGGCTTGCGGTAGGCGATCTTGACCTCGGTGAGCGCGTCGCTCGGCAGGCGCCAGGTCGGCGACCAGCGCCGGTAGAGGCGCTCGAGCGCGGCGAAGTCGTCGGCGCGCACGCGACGGGCGGCCAGGCGCTGGAGCTGGAAGGCGAGCATGTGGCGCGCGCGCCAGATCAGGGCGGGGGTGAAGCTGACCGCGCGCGGGTGCGGGATCCCGAGCGTGACCGCGGCGACGACGCGCTCGGGGGCCCGCAAGGCGGCGAGGTAGGTCGCGAGCGCGCCCCAGTCGTTGCCGATCACGACGGCGCGGCCGCCCAGGGCGTCGATGAAGGCGAGCACGTCGTCGGCGAGCGCGCCCGGCGAGACGTCGCCATCGGCCGGGATGCACTCGGGCTCGGTGCCGCGCATCGCCGGCGCGACGACGCGAAAGCCGGCGGTGGCGAGCGCCATGCCCACGCTCGGGCCGGCGGCGGGGAAGAAGCCGTGGCGCGTGTCGGGGAAGCCGTGCAGGCAGAGCGCGGCGGGGCCTCCCTCGGGCCCGGCGACCAGCGCGGGGAAGGTCAGCCCGTTGAGGTTGAAGAGCGTGGTGTGGGCGGTGGCCGCCATGTGCGCACCATGGCGCGTCCACGGTTCGCGTCAAGGTCCAACTCGCGATCCCCGCGTGCGACGCGGGCGACACGCCGGTGGAGCCCCGCATGATCGTGATGGACATCTGGACATCTGAGGAAGGCAGGAAGCGAGGAAGCCAGGAGAAGCCGCGATGGCTGTCTCCTGCTTTCCTGACTTCCTGCTTTCCTCATGGAACGGGTCAACGTGTTCCTCAGGCCCGGAGGACCCTCGCTACGTGTCGGCGCGTTGCCGCGCCCATGAAGCGTCGCGGTTTCGAGGGGTTCGGAGGGACGGGTGGATTCCTATAAGAATACAGGCGCGAGGTGCCGATATCCCTACCGTTCGACTCCCACCGCCGTAACCGCGCGCCTGCTCCCTCGGCGCCGCGGCGATCTCCAGTCACATCCTCTCGCGCCTCGCAGCGCCACCAGCCGGTACGATCATGGAACGAGCTCGTGTCGCCTTCATCGCCATCTCCGCGTGCACGCTCTGGGCGTGCGGCGCCAGTGACCAGCTCCAGCCCGGAGACGGCGGCGGCGGCGACGACACGTCGACGGGCGGCGGCGAGGTCGTCGACAGCGTCGTCTTCGACACCGCCGCGCCCGAGACCGCGCCCGAGACCGCGGCGCCCGAAAGCGACGCCCCGGAAGAGGTCGGACCCGACGCCGCCGACACCGGCGCGGGCCCCGAGGTGGTGATCGAGCCCGGCGCGTTCGGCGCCGCCTGCACCGAGAACAACGAGTGCCTGACCGGCTGGTGCGTGACCTCGAACCTCGGCCCGGTCTGCACGCGCACCTGCGTCGACGAGTGCCCGACGGGTTGGAGCTGCGTCGGGATCTCGGGCGAGACCGACATCACGTTCTTGTGCGTGCCCAAGGGCGACCGGCTGTGCGAGCCGTGCTCGGTCGACACGCAGTGCGGTTCGGGCTTCTGCCTCGAGATGGAGGAGGGCAAGCGCTGCACCGCCTCTTGCGCCGAGGACGGCGAGTGCCCCGCCGGCTACGCCTGCGAGATGGCCACCTCGGAGACGACCATCGACCGCGAGGGCCTGCAGTGCGTGCCGACCCACGGCTCGTGCGAGTGCCTGCCGGGGCGCGAGGGCCTGCAGCGCCCGTGCAACAACGCCAATGCCGCCGGCACCTGCTGGGGCCTCGAGACCTGCCTCGGCGCCGACGGTTGGAGCGTGTGCGACGCGCCGGTGCCGAGCGTCGAGGTGTGCGACGGCGTCGACAACAACTGCAACCGCGTCGCCGACGAGGACCTCGTCGACGACACCCCGTGCGAGACGGACAACGCGTTCGGCACCTGCGTCGGCCAGCGCGTCTGCCAGGGCGAGCTCGGCATGGTCTGCCTCGCGCCCGAGGCCGCGCCCGAGACGTGCAACTTCGCCGACGACGACTGCGACGGTCTCGTCGACGAGGACTTCGCCGACCCGATCAGCGGCGTCTACGTGAGCGACGAGAACTGCGGCGTCTGCGGCAACGACTGCACCGACTTCTTCCCCAACGCCGTGTCCGGCTGCGCCGTCGAGGGCGGCGCCGCCCGCTGCGTCGTCACCTCGTGCCTGCCCGGCTACTACCAGGCCGGCCCTTCGACCTGCCTGCCGATCGTGCGCGCCGCCTGCCTGCCGTGCACCGAGGACGCCAACTGTGTGGTGCCCGGCAACGCCTGCGTGCCGCTCGACGGCGGCAACGCCTGCGTCGAGGACTGCGGCGCCGACAACCTCAACGGGCGCCCCGCCGGCCAGTGCGACCCGGGCTACGCGTGCAAGCCCATCCCCGGCACCGAGCGGCGCGCGTGCATGCCCAACACCAACTCCTGCGAGTGCCTGCTCGCGACCGATGCCGGCGAGACGCGCGCCTGCACGCAGTCCAACGCGTTCGGCACCTGCGCCGGCAGCCAGACCTGCAACCCGCAGAGCGGCGGCTTCTCCGCGTGCACCGCGCGCGTGCCGGCCGCCGAGATCTGCAACGGCCAGGACGACGACTGCGACGGCCTCGTCGACGAGGACGTCGCCGCCCCCGCGCAGGCCTGCGCCAAGACCAACAGCCACGGCACCTGCGAAGGCGACTGGACCTGCGCCGGCTCGAGCGGCTGGGTCTGCGACGCGCTCACGCCCGCGGCCGAGACCTGCAACGCGCGCGACGACGACTGCGACGGCACGATCGACGAGGGCTTCAAGGACGCCGCCTCCGGCCTCTATACCAGTGAGGACCACTGCGGCTTGTGCGGCCGCAGCTGCGACAGCGTCGTGCTCTTCTCCGCCGCCACCGAGTGCCGCGTCGAGGCCGGGATCGCCGTGTGCGTCGCCACCGCCTGCGACAACGGCTTCTACATCCCGCCCGACACCAACCGCGTGTGCGTGCCGAGCTCGGGCGCGACGCCGTGCTCGCCGTGCGCCGACGACGCCCAGTGCAGCGAGCTCGCCGACGGGCGCTGCACGACCGTCGACGGCGGTCGCTTCTGCACGCGCGGCTGCACGACGGCGGCCGAGTGCGGCGGCGGCTACACCTGCGAGGCGGGGCGCTGCCTGCCGAGCTCGGGCTCGTGCACCTGCCTGGCCGCCGACTTCGGCGCGGTGCGCCCGTGCGTGCGCAATAACGCCGACGGCACCTGCACGGGCCTGTCGACGTGCAACCCGAACGCGTCGCCGGGCTGGAGCGAGTGCTCGGCCGAGGAGCCCGCGCCCGAGGACTGCAACGGCGTCGATGACAACTGCGACGGCCGCATCGACGAGGGCGTCGTGCACGACCCGCCGAGCTGCGAGGAGGTCAACGCCTTCGGCACCTGCACGAGCACCTGGCGCTGCGACACGGTGGCGGGCTGGGTCTGCCCGGTCGACACGCCCGAGCTCGAGGTGTGCAACTTCCAGGACGACGACTGCGACGGCCAGACCGACGAGGGCTTCCAGAACGCGCTCGGGCGCTACGTCTCCGACGAGAACTGCGGCAACTGCGGCTCGTCGTGCGTCGGGCTCATCCCCAACGCCACCGCGCACTGCGTGGATTCCGGCGCGCGCCCGCGCTGCGAGGTCGCCACCTGCGAGGTCGGCTACTACAAGGCCGGCCCGCTCACCTGCCTGCCGGCGGTCGACACCGCGTGCGTGCCCTGCGCGAGCGACGCGAACTGCCCGACGCCGGGCGATCGCTGCCTGAGCTTCGACGACGGCAAGTTCTGCGGGCGCGACTGCAGCGCCGGCAACGCCCACGGGATCGCGGCCGGCGAGTGCGCCGAGGGCTTTTCCTGCGAGACCTTCCCCGAGCTCGACGGCGCCCAGCAGTGCGTGCCGAGCTCGGGCAGCTGCTCCTGCCTCGAGGGCGACCGCGGCGCGCTCCGCACCTGCCAGGTGCACGACGACGACGGCACCTGCTTCGGCACCCAGAGCTGCGTGCCCGAGACCGGCTGGAGCGTGTGCAGCGCGTCCGCGCCGGAGCCCGAGACGTGCAACGGCCAGGACGACGACTGCGACGGCCAGATCGACGAGGGCGTGAGCGAGCCCGAGGAGGCGTGCGCCAACACCGTCGGCGACGACACCTGCTCGGCGCCGTGGCTGTGCAACGGCGCGGCGGGCTGGGTCTGCAATGCGGCCACGCCCTCGGCCGAGGTGTGCAACGGCCTGGATGACGACTGCGACGGCACGACCGACGAGTCGTTCAGGAACGTCGATGGCGTCTATTCGACCTTCGCGCACTGCGGCGCCTGCGGGATCTCCTGCGACGGCGCGATCCCCAACGCGACCGAGCAGTGCGGCGTGCAGGGCACGACGGCGCGCTGCGAGGTGGCGAGCTGCGAGCACGGCTACTACCAGGCGGGGGCGACGACCTGCCTGCCGGCGACCGACTCGCGCTGCGTGCCGTGCGTGAGCGACGCCAACTGCCCGACGCCTGGCGACCTCTGCCTCGAGCTCGACGGCGCTCGCTTCTGCGGGCGCGACTGCGCCGCGGGCAACAAGCACGGGCTGCCCGCGGGCGAGTGCGGCGAGGGCTACGAGTGCGCCGAGATCGCCGGGACCGACGGCGCGCTGCAGTGCGTGCCCTTGTCGCGGAGCTGCACCTGCCTCGACGAGCACCGCGACGAGGTGCGCTCGTGCAGCGTGAGCTCCGATTACGGCATCTGCGCCGGCACCGAGGTGTGCGTGCCCGAGGCGGGCTGGGGCGGGTGCACCGCCGAGCCGGCCGAGCCCGAGGTGTGCAACGGCGCGGACGACGACTGCGACGGGCGCATCGACGAGGAGGTCGTGGAGCCGGCCGAGGCGTGCGCGGTGACGGTCGGCGACGACACCTGCACCGGCGCATGGGTCTGCGCCGGCGACGACTGGGTCTGCACGGCGGCGACGCCCGTCGCCGAGACCTGCAACGGGCGCGACGACGACTGCGACGGCGTGGTCGACGACCCGTTCAAGGACGGCGCCGGGATCTACGACGACGACGCGCACTGCGGCGCGTGCGGGATCGCCTGCGCCGGGATGATCCCGAACGCCACCGCGGCGTGCGTCGTCACCGGGCCGACGGCGCGCTGCGAGGTGGCGGCCTGCCAGAACGGCTACTACAAGGCGAGCCCGCTGACCTGTCTGCCGGCGACCGACGCGACCTGCGTGCCGTGCGTGAGCGACGCCAACTGCCCGACGCCCGGCGATCGCTGCCTCGAGCTCGACGGCGGCAAGTTCTGCGGGCGCGATTGCGCCGCCGACAACGCGCACGGGCTGGCCGAGGGGGTGTGCGACGCCGGCTTCGTCTGTCAGGCGCGGCCCGAGCTCGGCGAAGACGTGAGGCAGTGCGTGCCCGAGAGCGGCTCGTGCACGTGTCTTGGCGGCGACGACGGCGACACGCGCACCTGCGTCGACGACAACGACGAAGGGCGTTGCTTCGGCGTCGAGACCTGCGTGAGCGGGAGCGGCTGGGATGGCTGCACGGCGCGCGAGCCCGCCGCCGAGACGTGCAACGGCGTCGACGACGACTGCGACGGGCTCGTCGACGAGGAGGTCGAGGCGCCGAGCGAGCCGTGCGCGGTCGAAAACGACTTCGGCACCTGCGAGGCCGCCTGGATCTGCACCGGCGTGACCGGCTGGAAGTGCAACGCGGCGACGCCGGCGGCGGAGGTCTGCGACTTCATCGACAACGACTGCGACGAGGAGATCGACGAGGACTTCAAGAGCGGCGGCATCTACACCGGCGACCTCGACTGCGGCTCCTGCGGGATCGCGTGCACGGGTGCGATCCCCAACGCGACGGCGGTCTGCGACCTCGGCCCGACCGGCGCGCCGCGCTGCGAGGTCGGCACCTGCGAGGACGGCTACTATCGATCGAGCGATCTGTCGTGCACGGCGGTGAGCGACAACCTGTGCGCGCCGTGCAACGTCGACAGCGACTGCCGCACCCCGGGCGATCGCTGCCTGACGATCGGCAGCGAGAAGCTCTGCGGGCGTGACTGCTCGGAGGACAACCTCCATGGCACGCCGGCGGGCGAGTGCCCCGCGGGCTATCAGTGCGGGAGCTTCGGCGCCGACCAGCAGTGCGTGCCGGTCTCGGGCACCTGCTCGTGTCTGCCGGCCAACGACGGCGCGACGCGCACCTGTCAGCGCACCGGCACGGCCGGGACCTGCTTCGGCATCGAGACCTGCGACGCCGACGACGGCTGGGTCGGCTGCAACGCCAGGGAGCCCGACGCCGAGACCTGCGACGGCGAGGACGACGACTGCGACGGGCTCGTCGACGAGGGCGTCAGCCACGAGCCCACGACCTGCGCGGTCGAAAACGAGCACGGCACCTGCACGGCGACCTGGACCTGCCAGGGTGTGAGCGAGGGCGTGAGCGAGTGGGTCTGCAACCCGAAGACGCCGGTGGCCGAGCTCTGCAACTTCCAGGACGACAACTGCGATGCCGAGGTCGACGAGGACTTCCGCGACGCCGAGGGCCGCTACGTGCATGACGATCACTGCGGCTCGTGCGGGGTCTCGTGCGGTGGCGCGATCCCCAACGCCACCGCGCATTGCGTCGTGTCGGGCGCGAACCCGCGCTGCGAGGTCGAGAGCTGCGCGCCCGGGTACTATCAGGCCGGCCCGCTGACGTGTCTCTTGGCGAGCGACAACATGTGCGCGCCGTGCGTGAGCGACGCCAACTGCAGGACGCCGGGCGACCGCTGCGTCACGCTCGACGGGGCGCAGGTGTGCGGGCGCAGCTGCGCGGCCGACAGCGTGCACGGCACGGAGTGCCCCGCGCAGACCTACTGCCGCGACTTCGGCGGCGGCGTGAAGCAGTGCGTGCCGGTCTCGGACAGCTGCGCCTGCGTCGCGGGGGACGAGGACGAGACGCGCGCCTGCGCGACCGCCAACGGGGTCGGCACCTGCATCGGCCAGCAGGTCTGCGATCCGGACAGCGGCTGGAGCGCATGCGACGCGCCGGCGGCCGAGGCCGAGACGTGCAACGCCGCGGACGACGACTGCAACTTCGTCGTCGACGACGTCAGCGGGCGCGGCGGCGCATGCGCGATCACGGTGCAGGGGATCGGCTCCTGCGCGGGCGTGCTCGACTGCGTGGCGGGCCAGGGGGCGGCCCTGTCGTGCGTCGGCCCGACGCCGACGGCCGAGGCGTGCAACTACCTCGACGATGACTGCGACGGCGAG
Source organism: Deltaproteobacteria bacterium (assembly GCA_011526585.1). Taxonomy (GTDB): domain Bacteria; phylum Myxococcota_A; class UBA9042; order PHBI01; family PHBI01; genus WYBB01. The sequence goes on along the minus strand of WYBB01000200.1, from coordinate 80,210 downwards.
ACCGACGAGCTCTTCCCCACGCTCTACCAGAGCTGCTACGACGGCGAGGGCGCGTGCCGGCGCTTCGGCTTCCAGGTGTGCACCGCCGACGGCGAGTTCACGCAGTGCAACGCGGTCAAGGGCGATCCCAGCCCCGAGCTCTGCGACGACATCGACAACGACTGCGACCAGGCGATCGACGAGGACTTCCCGCTCAAGGGTACCGCGTGCGACGACGGCGTCGGCACCTGCCGGCGCTTCGGCGTGCACGTGTGCAGCGGCGGCACGACGGTGTGCAACGCGGTCGCGGCCGACGCGACCGGCGAGGTCTGCGATCTGCTCGACAACGACTGCGACGGTGACACCGACGAGGACTTCAAGAGCGCCGACGGCACGAGGTACGACCGCGACACCGCGTGCGGCAACTGCTTCACCGACTGCACGGCGATCTTCGCGGGGCGCTTCGAGGCCTACGGGGTGTGCGACGCGGCGAGCGCGTCGCCGTTCTGCGAGATGGAGTGCAACGGCGGCTTCTTCGATCTCAACGACGTGCCGGGCGACGGCTGTGAGTTCGGCCTCGACGCCGACGCGATTTACGTCGGCGTCGTGAGCCAGGGCGCGAGCGACGTCGGCGCGTGCGGCCTCGGTCCCGTCGGCACCGGCGCCGACAACTACCCGTGCAAGAGCATCGACGTCGGCCTCGACCGCGCCGAGGCGCTCGGGCGCGGCAAGGTCATCGTCGCTGACGGCCTCTACAGCGAGCAGGTCGTCATGCGCAACGGCGTGAGCCTGCTCGGCGGCCATCGCGCCGACACCTGGGAGCGGCACCTCAGCTCGTCGACGACGACGATCCGCGGCGTGTCGCCGGAGGGGCTGCACAAAAAGACGGTGATCGCGCAGGGCATCACCCTGGCGACGACCCTCGAAGGGTTCGTCATCTATGGGGAATCCAACTTCGCCTCCGGCGGCAACTCGTACGCGATCTGGGTCGCCGACTCGACCAGCGCGCTGACGATCAACGCCAACTTCGTCTTCGGCGGCTTCGGCGGTAGCGGCGACCCCGGCGACGGCGGCGATCCCGGCGACGGTGGCGGGAGTGGAAACGACGGTGACGACGCGGTCTCCACCACCCACTGGTCCGAGAGCAGCTGCCTCCTGGTGAGCGGGATCCCCGGCAACGGCGGCACCGCGGGTAACGGCGGCGCCAATACCTGCGGCGGACAGAGCACGGGCGGGGGCGACGGGGCGGGCGCGACCTGCCCCGATGGCCACACCCAGCAGGCGGCGGGCGGGGTCGGTGGGAGTGTCGGTGGTCACGCCGCTGGTGGCAACGGGGGTGCCGGCGGTAACGACTGGGCGACCCCTTGGGCTCCCAGCGGGACGCCTTGTGGGACCTTCAACACCGGCGGCTTCACCCACGACGGCAAGAACGGCGATACGGGCGACGACGGCGACTTCGGCGACCCGGGACAGGGCTGCTCGCTCGTCGAGGTGAGCGGCGAGGTGGAGGGGCTCGAGTGGCGTGGGATCGGTGGCCAGGCGGGCGCCGACGGGCAGCATGGTGGGGGCGGCGGCGGCGGTGGCGCCGGCGGTGGCGCGGACATCGTGACCCAGACCTGCTCCAATGACATCGGCGGCAGCTCGACGCGCGACAGCGTCGGCGGCTCGGGCGGCGGCGGCGGGGCGGGCGGCTGCGGCGGCGCGGCGGGGGTCGGCGGCGCGGCCGGCGGCGGGGCCTTCGCGATCTTCATCGCCTTCAGCGCGCCGTCAGGCTCGTTGCCGGTCGTCACGAACAACACCATCACGCCGGGCACCGCGGGCAACGGCGGTGACGGTGGGATCGGCGGGGCCGGCGGGCTCGGTGGGCACGGCGGCTCGGGCGGCGAGACCTCCGGGCGCTTCAGCTCGATCATGGGTCCGGGCGGGCGCGGCGGCGAAGGCGGCGAAGGCGGCCACGGTGGCGGCGGTGGCGGTGGCTGCGGCGGCGTGAGCTACGGCGTCTTCGTGCACAACCACACCGTGACCCCCGACTACCACCTGGGCGGAGCGAACAACGTCTTCGCGCCAGGCGGGCGCGGCGGCTTCGGCGGCGAAGGCGGCACCTCGCTCGGCAACGCCGGCGAGCCCGGCGAGGCCGGCGCCTGGGGGGATCGCAACTACTGAGGCGTGGGACTCGCGCCTCGGGTCACTCGTCGCACACGGCGAGGCGCGCGCCGCCCGCGCCGATCTCGAGCGCGCGCTCGCGGCCGGCGACGCGCAGCACGTGGTGGCCGCGCGGCACGAAGAGCGTGCGCACCTCGTCGCGATCGATCGTCAGATCGAGGCCGCCGGCGCGCACCGCGATCGGCGTCTCGCAGGTCTGCCCCTGGCGCGGACCCTCGAGCACGAGCGCCTCGAGCCCGCCGGAAAACGACCGCGGATCGCAGCCGAGCTCGACGACGAGCGGGCCGTGGCCCTCGAGCATGAGCTCGCGCCGGTCCTCGCGCCCGCCCTCGTCGAGCGTGAGCGCGACCTCGCCGCGCGGCAGGCGCACCGTCTTCGCCTCGCCGGGGTAGAGCGTCAGGAGGTGCTGTTCGCCGAGGCGCACGGCGATGGGCCCGCGCACGCCCGGGGTGCACGCGGCGAGGTGGTAGCTGATCGCCACCGGCTCGTGGGTGGCGGTCGGCGCGCAGGCGGGATCCCGCTCGCCGCGCGGATCGCCGGGTCGGCCCTCGCAGAGCGCGCCCTCGGGCGTGACGAGCGGCGCGTGCGGTGAAGGCGCGCGCGGGCTGGTGGCGCACGAGGCCGTGAGCGCCACGAGGACCAGGATGAGCGAAGGGGGACGCATCGCGGCGGACTCTACGAGCGCCGATCGATGCGGGCAAGGACTTGTATCGGGGCGCGTACGCGGCGACCCTGGCGAGGTGACCGCGTCGACTCCGATCCCCGATCGCACCAGCCTCACCGAGCTCCTCGAGCCCGGCGCGCTCGAGCGCGCCATCGCCTGGGCGAGCGCGGCCTACCGCGCGTGCGACGTCTGCGCCGAGCGCTGCGGCGTCGATCGCATCGCGGCGCCGGGCGGGGTCTGCGGGCTCGGTGAAGATGCGAGAATCTATAAAGAATACATTCACTTCGGCGAGGAGCGTCGGCTCCTGCCGAGCCACACGGTCTACCTCTCCGGGTGCAACTTCCGCTGCGCCTTCTGTAGCGACTGGGATCAGGTCGTCGCTCCGCTCGCGCACGGCGTCGCGATCTCGCCGCGCGCGCTCGGCCACCTGATCGCCAGGCGCCGCGCCGAGGGCGCGAGGAACGTCAACTTCGTCGGCGGCCTGCCCGACGTCAACGTGCTCTTCCTCTTGCGCGCGCTCGCCCACGCGCCATCGGACACGCACGTCGTCTGGAACACCAACCTGTGGACGACCGAGACCGCCATCGATCACCTCGTTCCGCTCGTCGGCACCTGGCTCGTCGACCTCAAGTTCGGCGACGGTGCATGCGGGCGCAAGCTCTCGCGTGCCCGGGACTACTGGCCGACGGTGACGCACCTCTTCCGCTACCTCCTCGCGGCCACGCGCCAGCACGGGCGCGCGATCCTCGTGCGTCACCTCTTGATGCCCGGCCACCTCGCCTGCTGCACCGAGCCGGTCTTGCGCTGGCTCGCCGAGGTCGCGCGCGAGGTGCCGGTGAACCTCATGACCGGCTACCTCCCCTACCGCATGAGCCGAGGCGCGGGCGCGGCGCGGGCGATGGGCGGCCGCGTGCCGGCGGGCGAGATCGCAGCGGCGCTGTCGCTCTTCGAGCGCCTCGGCTTCGTTGACGCGATGGTCGATGGCGTGGAATGTGCGCGGGACGAGCCCGGTTGGGGCGACGGCGCGCGATCGTCATCCGAGCCGCGCGCGGGGACGGACAAGGAGAGCTCATGAAGGTGCAAACGTTCGCTCGCCTCATGGTCGCGACCGCCGCCTTGGCGCTCCTGGGCGCGCCGGCCCGCGCGGACTGGCCCTTCGACTTCGGCTCGACCATGACGCCCGCGGCCACCGAGGTCACGCCGGTGCGCGTCTACAAGCTCGGCGGCGTCGCCCGCGAGAAGACCTCGCCCTGGGATCTCCTCGGGGGTGAGAGCGCGGTCGTCATGCCCGAGCTCTTGCAGCAGATCGCCGCCGACACGCACACGCCCGAGGTGCACACCCTGCTGCTGAAGATCGGCGACCTGCAGCTCGGCCCGGCGCAAGCGCAGGAGCTGGCGGCCGCGCTCGCGGCGGCGCGAGAGGCCAAGAAGCGCGTGCTCGTGCACCTCGCGCGCGGCGACCTCCTCACCCTGGTCGCCAGCGCGCCGGCGGAGCGCATCGCCATCACGCCGGAGAGCGCGGTCTTCGTGCCCGGCCTCCAGGCCGAGGTCTCCTTCTACAAGGATCTGCTGTCGACGATCGGCGTCGAGGCCGACTTCGAGGCGGTCGGCCAGTACAAGTCGGCGATGGAGCCGTTCACGCGCTCGACGTTGTCCGACGCGGCGCGCGAGAACCTCGAGGCGGTCGTCGACGGCCTCTATCGAACGCTGGTCGAGGCGATCGCCCGCCCGCGGCGCCGCGACGTCAAGGCGGTCGAGGCGGCGATCGACCGCGGGCTGCTGACCGCCGAGGACGCGCGCCGCGCCGGGCTGGTCGACGATCTGCGCTACTGGTCGGAGGTGCTCGCTGCGGCGGAAGAGACCGCCAAGGGCAAGGCCGGCCTCGCGTGGCCCAAGCGCGACGACGCGCCCGAGCTCGGCTCGATCTTCGATCTGATCAAGCTCTTCTCCGGCGACTCCTCCGAGCCCGAGGACAGCGAGCCGCGCGTGGCGGTGCTCGTCGCCGAGGGCCCGATCGTCGAGGGGCGCGACCCGAGCGATCTCATGAACGCCGACAACGTCATCGCCGCCGAGGACCTCCTCGACGAGCTGCACCGCATCGAAGCCGACACGCGCGTCAAGGCGCTGGTCGTGCGCATCGACAGCCCGGGCGGCTCGGCGCTCGCCTCCGATGTGATCTGGCGCGAGCTCGATCGGGTCGACAAGAAGATCCCCGTGGTCGCGTCGCTCGGCAACGTCGCCGCCTCGGGCGGGTACTACGTCGCCGCGGCGGCCAGGAAGATCTACGCCGATCCGACGACGCTCACCGGATCGATCGGCGTCTTCGGCGGCAAGCTCGTCTACCGCGGCCTGCTCGACAAGATCGGCGTCGGCACGACGGTGATCGCGCGCGGCAAGAACGCCGGCATGTTCTCGGGGCTGGCGCGCTTCTCCGAGTCCGAGCGCGCCGCCGTCAAGGCCAGCATGGAGCACACCTACAAGACCTTCGTGAACCGCGTCGCCAAGGGCCGCAACATGAGCTTCGACGCGGTGCACAAGGTCGCGCAGGGCCGCGTCTGGACCGGTCGCCAGGCCCACGAGGTCGGCCTCGTCGACAAGCTCGGCGGCCTCGACGACGCGGTGCACGAGGCGGCGCGCCTGTCGCGCGCGTGGTCGGGCGACGCGCGCCCGCGCGTGCAGATCTTCCCCAAGCACAAGACCCTCTTCGACCTCCTCGGACAGGGTCGAGAAGGCACCGAGCGGCTGCGCTTCGGCGGCCAGCTCCGGAGCCTCGCGCGCACCTTGCCGCGCCCCGTCGCCGGCGCGGCGTCCCGCCTGGCCCACGTGCTCGAGTCGCTCGTGGATGGTCGCGCGGTCCTGGCGATGATGCCGATGGCGATCGAGCTTCGCTGAGACGCTAGTGCACCTCCGTCGAGATAGGCTCAAGGTCCGAGGCGCCTCGTCGACGATGCCGGCGTTGCCGCTCCTCGCGGTACTTCAAGTACCGCTTCGTCGCGGCGCCTAGGCCTCGCCGACGATCCGCTCTCGGCTGCTTGAGCCTATCTCTCCTGCGGTGCACTAGCCGTTGACAGGCGAGGCGTGCGCGTCGACCCTGGATCGGATGACACAGACAGACGGCAAGGACCCCGGGGTCGAGGTCGACGCGCTGCGCGCGGAGCTCGCGGCGACAAGGGCGCGCGTCGCGGAGCTCGAGGAGTGGTTCGAGGTCGCCTTCGAGCACGCGCCGGTGGCGATGGCCGTCGTGTCGGCCAAGGAGAACCGCTACGTGCGGGTCAACCGTGCGCTCGAGGAGCTGCTCGGCCAGCCGCGCGAGTACATCCTGCAGGTCGATCCGTTCTCGTTCCTGCAGCGCTTCACCCACCCCGACGATCTCGGCGAGGACCAGGCGATCTTCGGCGAGCTCGCGCTCGGCAAGCGCCGCTGGTATCAGGTCCAGAAACGCTACCTGCGCCCCGACGGCAGCATGCGCTGGGGGCACCTCTTCGTCAGCGGCGCCTTCGATGGGATCGCGCGGCCCGGGTTGCCGCTGGGCGCGCTGCGCTTCGTCGTCACGCACATCTTCGACATCACCGAGCAGAAGACCCTGCAGACCGAGGTCGCCAGGCGCGAAGCCGAGCTCCGGCACGCGCAGCGCATCGAGGCGATCGGGCGTCTCGCCGGCGGCGTGGCGCACGACTTCAACAACCTCCTCACCGTGATCGCGGGCCATGGCCACATCCTGCGCGAGCTCGCCGATGGCGACCCGTCCGTGCCGACCTCCGAGGTGCGCGACAACGTCGAGCCGATCCTCGCCGCGGTCGCGCGCGCGGCGACGCTGACGACGCAGCTCCTCGCGCAAGGTCGCCGCGAGATGGTCACGCCGCGGGCGCTGCCGCTCTCGGATGCGGTGGCGACGATGAAGCAGCTGCTCGCGCGCGTGATCGGATCGAACATCGAGATCGAGGCGGCGCTCGTGGCGACCGGCTGGGTGCACGCCGACCAGGGCCAGATCGGCCAGGTCGTGATGAACCTCGTGCTCAATGCGCGCGACGCGATGCCCGATGGCGGCGTGATGACGATCGAGACGCGCGACGATGGCGAGCGTGTGGTGCTGAGCGTCGCCGACACCGGCCACGGCATGAGCGAGGAGGTCAAGGCGCGCGCCTTCGAGGCGTTCTTCACGACGCGCGCCGACCGCCCAGGCACGCAGGGGACCGGGCTCGGCCTGACCACGGTGCAGCGCATCGTGCAGGAGGCGGGCGGCACGATCGCGATCGCGAGCGAGCCGGGCCGCGGCACGCGCGTGACGGTGAGCCTGCCGCGGGTCGCGGCGGCGCAAGCCAGCGAGGAAAAGGGCAGCGCGGACAAGGGCGCGCGGCCGAGCGCGCGGGGCGAGCGGGTGCTGGTGGTCGAGGACGAGAGCTCGGTGCGCGCGCTCGTCGCCAGCGTGCTGGTCGGTGCGCACTACGACGTGACCGCGGCGAAGAACGGCGAAGAGGCGCTGCGCTTCATCGCCGAGGCGGACAAGCCGTTCGATCTCGTCGTCACCGATCTGGTGATGGCCAGGGTCGGCGGCGCGGCGCTCGCGCGCGAGCTGGCGAAGCGCGGGGGCACGCGACCGCGCATGCTCTTCATCTCCGGCTACAGCGACGACGCGCTGGCGGAGCTCGCTCCGCACGGCGAGCTCCTCAAGAAGCCCTTCGGCCCGAGCGAGCTCCTGGCGGCGGTGCGGCGCGCGCTCGATGCCCCGCCGGCGCCGGTCGGCGAGGGCGCCTGATGCAAGAGGCGGCGCAGGTCGCGGATAGGCCGCGCGGCGCCGCGCTCGGGATCGCGGGGCAGGCGACCTTCGTCGGCGCTTGGCTCCTTGGCGTGGTCGGCGCCGTCGCTGGCTCGGAGCTCGGGCTCCTGGCGGCGGTGGGTGGCGTGGTGGCGCTGGTCCTGACGATCGTCGCGCTCTTCATGATGCGGCCGTGGCTCGGTGGCCTCGCGCCGGCGGCGGCCTGGGTCCTCATCGGCGGGCTCGCGCTCGGCGTCGTGCTCTTCGCCGCGATCCCCGGCGGGCGCGAGTGGGGCAAGCTCGGCGCGTTCATCATGGCGGTCGCGGCGCTGGGGCTGGCGTTGACGGTGGCGCACCTGCTTCTGGGCCTGGCGCTCTGGCGCGCGCATGCGCCCAGGCTCGGCGCGATCGCGGCGGCGTGCGAGGTGCTGGCGATCGTCGCCGTGGGTGGCGTCGCGGCGGGTGGTGAGGAGCCCTTCGGCTTCCTGGCGATCGGCGCGAGCGTCGCGGCGCACGTGCTGATCCTCGTGGGGCTCTCACGCTGAGCGCCGGGGTTCGGCGAGACGAGGCGTCGTGAGCGCGGCGGCGGACGAGACGTCCGTTCGTCAGGCCCTGGGCTCACCCTGGCCGTAGCGCTCGAGCTTGCGGTAGAGCGTCGTGCGATCGAAGCCGAGGATGCGTGCGGCGACGGTCTTGTTGCCGCCGGCGGCCTCGAGCACGCGCAAGACGTAGCGGCGCTCGACCTCCTCCATCGGCAGGAGCTCGGCCGGGTCGTCGCTGACGACGACAGCGTGCGCGGGGCGGCTCTCGCGCATGCGCTCGGGCAGGTCCTCGACGGCGAGCTCGGCGTATTGCGCCAGCGTTACGGCGCGCTCGATGCAGTTCTGCAGCTCGCGCACGTTGCCGGGCCAACTGTAGCTGACCAGGCGCGCGGCGGCCGGCGCGGAGATCCCGGTGATGCGCTTGCCGCTGAGCGACGCGTGGCGATCGAGGAAGTGCTGGGCGAGCAGCAAGACGTCGTTGCCGCGCGTGCGCAGGGGCGGCAGCGTCAGCGGGATCACGTTGATGCGGTAGTAGAGGTCCTCGCGGAAGCGCCGCTCCTCGACGGCGGACTCGAGGTCGCGGTTGGTCGCGGTGACGATGCGCGCGTCGAAGGGCACGTCGCTGTCGGCGCCGACCGGGCGCACGCGCCGCTCTTGCAGCGCGCGCAGGAGCTTGGGCTGCAGCCCGAGCGGCAGCTCGCCGATCTCGTCGAGGAAGAGCGTGCCGCCGTCGGCGCGCACGAAGAGGCCGGCGCGCGCCGTCTTGGCGTCGGTGAAGGCCCCGCGCGCGTGGCCGAAGAGCTCGCTCTCCAGCAGCGTCTCCGGGACTGCGGAACAGTTGATCGCGACGAAGGGACCGTCGCGGCGCTGGCTTCGGCGGTGAAGCGCGCGCGCGACGAGCTCCTTGCCCGTGCCGCTCTCGCCGGTGATCAGCACCGACGCGCCCGAGTCCTTGACGCGCTCGATCATGTCGAAGACGCGGCGCATCGCCTCGCTCTCGCCGACGAGCTCGTCATAGCGACGCGCTTCGTCGACGGCGGCGCGCAGGCGTTTGACCTCGGCGCGCAGGGCGCGGTGCTGCACGGCGCGCCGCAGCGCGACCACGAGCGCGTCGATCTCGAAGGGCTTGGGCAGGAAGTCATAGGCGCCGGCGCGGATGGCGCCGATGGCGGTGTCCATGCTGCCGAAGGCGGTGATGACGATGACCGGCACGTCGGGGCGGTCGGCGACCATGCGCGCGCAGAGATCGATGCCGTTTTCGCCAGGCATGTTGATGTCGGTGAGCACGGCGTCGAAGTCGTCGCCGCGCAGCGCCTCGAACGCCTGCGTCGCGCCGTGGCAGGTGACGATGTGAAAGTCGCGGCGCGCGAGGTTCGCCTGGAGCATGAGGCACATGGTGGGGTCGTCGTCGACGATGAGGATGCGGTTCACGCGTCGGGCTCCATGCGGGGATCGGGGGGCAGGAACACCGAGAAGCGGGTGCCGCTCCCGGGCTGGCTGTCGACCTCGATCCAGCCGCCGTGTTCCTTGACGATGCCGTATGCAACAGACAGCCCAAGTCCGGTTCCCTCGCCTGGCTCCTTGGTCGTGAAGAAGGGTTCGAAGATCCGCGGCAGGTTCTCGGGCGGGATCCCAGGACCGGCGTCGCTGACGGTGAGGCAGGCCCAGCGCCCCGACGCGCCCCCGTGATCGGCGGGGGGGCGGGCCTGGCGCGTGTCGATGCCGATGGCGACCGTCGCGCCGAGGGGCGAGACCTGCACTGCGTTGATCGCCAGGTTGGTCAGCACCTGCTGCAGCTGGCTGGCGTCGACCTCGCACCGGAGGCCGTCGGGCGGGGCGTCGACGGTGAGCGTGAGCTGCCGCTTCTGCGCCAGCGGCTGGAGCAGGGCCGCGACCTGGCGCGCGATGAGCGTGAGATCCTCGCTGGCGGTGCGCGGTGGGCGCAGGCGCGCGAAGTCGAGCAGCTCGCGGATGATCGTGGCGACGCGCTGGGTCTGGCTCGAGACCACCGCGGCGTGCTCGTGCGCCGGCGTGCCGGGCGGGTACTCGTCGTGGATCAGCTGGGCGAAGCCGCTGATGACGTTGAGCGGCGTGCCGACCTCGTGGGCGATCCCGGCGGCGAGCTTGCCGACGGTGGTCAGGCGATCGGCGTGGCGCAGCTGCTCGACCGCGGCCAGGCGCGCGTCGGTCTCGCGCTCGATCTCGGCGCGCGCCGTTGCAAGACGCGACGCCATCGCGTTCATCTCGCGCGCGAGCTCGCCGATCTCGTCGCGCTGAGGCAGGTCGAGGCGCGCGGAGAGATCGCCGGCGCCGATGCGCTGGGCCTGCGCGACGAGCTTCTTCACCGGCGCGCCGACGAGCACGGCGCCGAGGCCGAGCGCGATCGCCGTGCACAAGAGCACGAGCACGGCGGTCACGAGCGTCGACTGCAGGATCGAGCGGCGCACGAAGGCCTCCTCGGCCACGAGCGTCTCGCGCAGCTCGAGCGCGCCGCGGCGCTCGCCGGGGATCTTGACGGCGGCGTAGGTGTAGAGGGCGTCATGCGGCGAGCCTGGAGGTCGCCAGCGCACGGTCGTGGTCTCGGCGCCCTCGTCGGGGCGCAGGCGCTCGACGGCGACCTCGGGCGCGTCGTCGCTGCCCGGCGGGGCGTCGAGCCAGACCCAGCGGATGTTGACGTTGGACTGGCGCTGGTTGGCGTCGGCGACCAGCGCGAGGGCCTCGTCCGGCCCGACGCGCTCCCAGACCAGCGAAGCGGCGCCGCCGATGGCGCGGCCGAGCAGGCGACCGTCGCGACGCACGTCGGTCTCGTAGACCGGCAGCTCGAGGTTGATGCGGATCGCCGCGTTGATCCCGAGCACGAGGAGCACGGCGCCCGCCAGCGCGAAGGTCAGCTTGCGCGTCAGTCGCATGTCTGGCTATTCCAAATGTTATCAATAGGTTGAATGGTTGATGCGGCGTTCTGCAACGTCGGCGCGCGGCCGTGGCGAATCGCATCGTATTCGCGCGCACAGCGGTCGCGGCGCGGCCCCGTGCGTCGAGGCCCGGCCCCTCCGTCGACCGCGGCACGCCCCTTGCTCCGGACGGGCGGCGCGTACCTCGCAGGGGCGCCCGGTGGGGGACGCCGAACCTGAGCTCATGGGGACACTCGACATGATCAAGACGTACCTGATCAGCACCTTCCTTGTCGCATCGATCGCTGATGCGCGGCGAGGTCAACCTCGTGCTCGAAGACGGTGTGCTCTTCGACGACCGCGGCAACCTCATCGGGGGCGCACGGCCAACGCCGAATGAGCCGGTGCGCCGGGCGGTCGATTCGATGGCCGATCGCCCCACGCCGGCCTGGTCGCGGGGCCGTGGCGGGCCCCGATGGGAGCGTGCTCGCTCCCGGTCGTTGCGCTCTCCGACCTGTTGAGCCGGGTCGGAAGCGCAGCGACCTTTCTTGTCCACCTCGCGCCTCGCAGGGCCGCCGCCCCGCCTCGCATGGAAGCGCCACGGGCCGAAGGCCCGACCGGCGCAAGTCGGGTCACGGACTTGCGGGGCGCCGTACTCAGGAGCCTCGCCGCTTGCCTCGCTTGCGGGGCGCCGCGGGAAGAGCGGCGGCGGGCGCTGGCTCCGAAGCGCAGACGACGCCGAAGCCCTCCCTCTCGGCTGCGAGCGAGAGGCGATCATCGAGGCAGACGAAGTCGAGGCTCGCCGGCCGAAGCTCCGCCGCGTGGAGGGCCGCGGCGAGCTGGAATGCGTCGCCTGCGCGTAGCGCATGACTCCGCAAGAGACGCCGTGCGGTCTGCTTGAGGCCGTCACTCGGTTGCACTTCGTGCCAGGACGCGCCGATGGCATCGAGCCGCCGGAGCGCGTCAGCGGTTCCCCGCCGATCCAGTCGTGTCTCGCGCTCGAGGCGGGCGATGGCGGAGACACACTCGATCTCGGTGGCCCACCACGTCACCATGACAGGGTCGTCGGCGCGCCAACGGCGCACGAGATCCGTGCAGGACTGACGCACCAGCAACGGCACGACGGCCGATGCGTCCCAGAACCTCATCGTGCGCCCTCGCGTTCCTCCATGAGGATGGTCAGGATATCGGTTCCATGCGTCGCCTCGGCGGGCTCGGGTAGGTCCACCTCGTCGACCGGCGCGCACGCTCCACGGCGGATCACGCCGGTGCGCTCCAGCCTCGCGACTCGCATGTCGTCGTCGTCCACGGCGCTGGCGATGATGGGTTCGATGCGCGCGACCGGGCGCTCCCGATCGGTCACGATCACCGTCTCCCCATGGCGTACGAGCTCGATGAAGGCGCTGAACTGGTTTTTGGCTTGGGATATCGTGGCCATCTTCATGTGGCCATATTGGGCTCTACGCAGGGGTGGGTCAACCATCGTGGCCCAGAGACGCCTTGACCGCGATGCTCAGGGTTCGGCTTCGTGCTCGTCGATCGCTTCTTCGGCGGCGAGGCGCTCGTCGGGGTGGCCGATGGTGCCGCGCACCAGCATGAGGCAACGAGGGCAGGTCGCGACGTCGTGCGCGGGCAGGACGGCGGCGCAGCCCGAGCAGTAGTCGGGGGCCGCGCGGAAGAAGAGCGCGTGGATCGCCACGCCGGCGAGCACGCCGACGGCGACGAGCGCCGGGCTCTCGGTCGTGTGCGCGAGCGCGACCCCGGCGATGAGCCCGAGGCCCGCGGCGACCGCGACCGTCGCGGCGCCGCGTGGTGCGCGCACGCGGAAGACCGGGCGCAGCTCGCGCGCGAAGGTGTGGGTGTGCTGCGTGAGCACGGCCTGCGCGCGCGCGACGTGGCGGCGCGCGACCATGACCTTGACCCCGCGCACCGCCAGGGCGAGCAGCGGGTCGGCCGAGACGATGCCGGCGTCCCAGACGATGGCGAAGAAGCCCTCGGCCTCGAGCTTGCCGCGCGCGAGCTCGGCCTCGTGCACGGTGAGGAAGCTCGCGACCGGCGTGAGCGGGCCGTCCCCTTCGGGGTCGTCGTCCCAGCCGTCGTCGTCTTCATAGCTCATGGTGCCTCGGAGCGTGGATCCGCCCGTGTCGTGCCACGTCACGATAGCGAATCACGCGGGCCGAGTCACAAGCGCGGCCGCTCGACGGCCGTTCAACGCGGGCGGGGGTCGACGCCTCCGCGCAGGATCGCGCCGGTGGTCGCGCCGTGCCGGGTCTCGCGATCGAAGGCGGCCTGCTCGCTGCGCTCGCGCTGCATGATCGCGTCGAGCGCGGCCTGGCACGCGGCGGGCGTCTGCCCGATGCAGCGCTCGGGGGCATCGGCGAAGAGGCGCCGGGCGATCTGCACGTGTCCATCTTCGTGGCGCGCGAGCTCGGCGACGAAGCGATCCCACTCGCGGTCCGCGGCCGGGCGCTTGCCGCGGTGGTTCCACTCGGCGAGGCCGACGCCGATGACGACGACGACCTCGCAGGTGGCGATGCGATCGCGCTCGGAGCCGACGCCGAGGGTGTAGGTGTAGGTGTAGTCGACGGTGGTGCGGCCGACCTCGCCCGCCTTCATGGCGGCGGCGACATCGGCGAGGGTCTCGCCGGTCCAGCGCGACGGGGCCAGGATCTTGTCGTGGAAGATCGCCGCGCTCGGATCCTTGACGTCCTTGGAGGTCGCCGGGACCGTGAGCGCGACGAGGAGCGCGAGGGCGAGGGCGAGCGTGCGGGTCGGGTTCATGGTCGCTCCAGCAAGGTGAAGAGGTATTCGCCACTCTTCTCGACGCCGTTGGAGACGAAGGTGTCGAGCGCGAAGTGGTAGGTGCCGGGGGCGAGGTCGGCCTCGACGATGCGGTGGGCGCGTTCGATGCAGCCGGCGGCGCTGGCGCTGGCGTCGAGGAGGTGCAGGTCGATGTCGGTCTCGCCGCGGTCGTGCACGGTGGCGCGCAGGCGGGTCGGGGCGGTGAGCACGAGGCGGTAGACGACCTCGGGGCCGGACTCGTCGGCGTCGGAGGCGCAGCCGCTGTAGACGTCGAGCTCGCGCGAGGGGGCGTCTCGGGTCGAGCGCATGTCGGAAAACGGCAGGCCGTCGATGACGATCGGATCGGCGCGCGTGCCGCGACCGGACAGCGCCGGGCCGGCGGGATCGAAGGGCTCGCCGTCGAGGAGCGCGACCATGACGCGGTCGAGCGCGGCGAGGCTCTGGAGGTTGCGCATGTTGAAGCCGTAGCGCAGGCCCTCTGCGGTGAGGCGGCAGGCGCCGCTCGGGTAGGTGGTGCCGTGGATGCCGTCGCCGGAGATCCCGTGGTCGGGCAGGGGCTCGTAGGCGAGGTTCATGTCGATGTGCGGGACCTGGCGGCCCTGGGCGATCCCGCGGATGACGCCGTTGTACGTCGGCACCCAGGCGTCGGCGGCGGTGCTGTCGAGGCGGCGCGCCATGTTGACGAGGATGGGGATCACGCCCCAGCCGATGAGCTCGTCGACCAGCGTCCAGAGGTTTGTGCCGAAACCCCAGAGCGCGCTCTCGTAGGTCGAGCCGAGGCCCATGTCGTTGGTGCCGTAGTTGACGAAGGCGAAGCGCGGCTCGAGCGCGAGGTACTCCTGCTCCATCGGGGAGGGGTCGCCGCCGATGGCCCAGACCGCGCTCATGCCGACCTTCGCTGCGAGCGTGGTGCGCGAGAACGGGTCGGCGCCGGCGGCGTCGCCGGAGAGGAAGTAGTCGAGCGCGGTCTGGAGGTGGGTGTGCGCGCCGAGGTCGACGGCGCTGCCGGAGAAGCACTTGAGGTAGGCGGCGCTGACCGTGCTCGACGCGCCGACCTTCATGAAGACGTCGTCGGCGAGCGCGGGGTCGAACGATTGGATCTCGCGCAGGCGCTCGACGACCGAGGGGGTGATCGGCGAGTGCACGCGCGCCGCGGGGTAGCGCGCGGGGTGGAGCGCGGCGTCGTCGGGCCCGGTGTCGCTCGTGGCGTCGGTGTCGGCGACGATGGTCGTGTCATCGGGCGCGACGGTGTCGTCGGGGGCCTGGGTGTCGGGCGGGACGGTGTCGTCGGGCGTGACGGTGTCGTCGGGCAGGTCGGTGTCGGGTGTGGCCGTGTCGGCGGGCTCGAAGGTGTCGGGCTGGGAGGTGTCGGGCTCGAAGGTGTCGGGTGTTCGCGCGTCCTCCTGGGCGGCGCGGTAGCGGCGCTCGATCGAGGAGGTGATGACGCTCACGTCGTCGTCGCAGGCGACGAGCCAGGGCGGCACGAGGAGCGCGAGCGCGATGATCGTCGGCCGCATCACGCGCGCTCGCCTCGCGTGAAGACGAGGACGAAGTTGTTGGCCGGCATCGGGCGCCGCTCACGCAGGGTGAGGCCGTGCTCGGCGGCGGCGCGCGTGACCTCGTCGAGCGAGCGGATCCCCCAGCTGGGATCGCGCGCGCGCAGGTCGCGATCGAAGGCCTCGTCCGAGGGGGAGGTGTAACGCCCGTCGATGACGAACGGGCCGTAGAGCAGGAGCAGCCCGGGCGAGGCGCCGGCGAGCACACGCCCGCAGCCGCGCATGAGCGAGAGGCAGGTCGACCAGGGCGAGGCGTGGATCATGTTGATGCACACCACCGCGTCCGCGCGCTCGAGCGGCCAGGGGTCGGCGTGCACGTCGAGCGAAAGCGGCGGCAGGAAGTTGGCCGGAGCGCCGAGGTGGCTGCGCCAGGCGAGGATGCTCTCGTGTTTTTCGAGCTCGGGCTCGCTCGGCTGCCAGATCAGCCCGGGCGGGAGGTGCGCGACGAAGTGCGCGGCGTGAAAGCCGTAGCCCGAGGCGATCTCGAGCACGCGCCCGCGCGCGGGCAGCACGTCCTTCAAGACCGCGAGGATCGGATCGCGGTTGCGCTCGCCCGGGGCGGTCGAGACGCGGCCATCATCATAGCGCAGGCTCATGCGTGGGTTTCTGTCATCGCGCCGGCATCGTGTCCACCCTCCGGCGCGCAACGGCAGGTGCGGCGGGGCGTCAGTGCGGCAGCGGCACGCCGCGGGTGACGGCGAGATAGCGCAGGATCTCGAGGGTGCGCTCGACCACGCGGTGCGGGCCGACGGCGGTGACGTGTACGTCGTCGGGCGCGTCGGGCGAGCCGGGGGCGAGGACGAGGATCGGCGCGGCCTGATAGCGCTCGCCGACGAGGGCGACGAGCGGCGCGCGCGGTCTGGCGAAGTCGATCGGCACGAGCTCGAGCGTCGCGCGCACCTCGGGGTAGTAGCCCAAGAAGCCGACGACCTGCGCGCTGTAGGGGCAGAACCAGCGCGCCGGGCCGAGCGCGGGATCGACGAAGCCGGGCGCGTAGACGAAGAGGTGATCGCGTTCGAGCGGTCGCATGAGGTCTCCTGGGGCGGGGCGACAGGGGAGCGGCGCGTCCGCTCCAGGTTACCGCGTCGCCCGGCGTAATGAGAGTGCTCGATATCAGCGTCGGCTTCTGGCAAAAGACCTCGGCACCGAGCGTGAGCCGGCGCTGTGGACGATCCCGATCCCGACGAGACGAACCCGATGCTGAAGCCCGCAACCGACGATACCCGCATCGCGCAGCTGAGACCGCTCATCTCGGCGGCGATCCTGATCGAGGAGATCCCGATCACGCCGGCCGGCGTGCGCCTGGTCACCGAGGCGCGCGAGGCGGTCGCCGGCGCGCTGGCCGGGCGCGACGATCGCCTGGTCGTCGTCGTCGGGCCCTGCTCGATCCACGACGTGGCCGCCGCGCGCGATTACGCACGGCTCCTCAAGGTGCAGGTCGAGCGCCTGAGCGACGCGCTGATCATCGTCATGCGCGTCTACTTCGAGAAGCCGCGCACCACCGTCGGCTGGAAGGGGCTCATCAACGATCCGGATCTCGACGGCACCTTCCACGTGAACAAGGGTCTGCGCCTTGCGCGCGGGCTGTTGGCCGACCTCGCCGAGATGGGCGTGCCGGCCGGCTGCGAGTTCCTCGACACGATCACCCCGCAGTACGTCGCCGACCTGGTCTCGTGGGGCGCCATCGGCGCGCGCACCACCGAGAGCCAGGTGCACCGCGAGCTCGCGTCGGGCCTGTCGGTGCCGGTCGGGTTCAAGAACGGCACCTCGGGCTCGATCGACATCGCGGTCGAGGCGGTGATGGCGGCGAGCCACCCGCACACCTTCCTGTCGGTGACCAAGCAGGGCATCGCGGCGATCGTGCACACGCGCGGCAACGCCGACTGCCACGTGATCCTGCGCGGCGGCAAGCGCACCGGCCCCAACTACGGACGCGAAGCGGTCGAGTCGGTCGCGGCACAGCTCGTCGCCAAGGGCCTCGTACCGCGCGTCATGATCGACACGAGCCACGGCAACAGCGACAAGGATCACCGCCGCCAGCCGATCGTCGCGGGCGCGATCGCCGAGCAGATCGCCGGCGGCTTGGAGCACGTCTTCGGCGTCATGCTGGAGAGCCATCTGGTCGGCGGGCGCCAGGACCAGCGCCCGGGCGCGCCGCTGACCTACGGGCAGAGCATCACCGACGCCTGCCTCGGCTGGGAGGACACCGTGCCGGTCCTGAGCGCGTTGGCCGAGGCGGTGCGCGCGCGGCGCGCCTCGAGACGAGCGGCGTGAGCCAGCGGCGCGCGGGTCGTCGTGCGCGGCGACACCCGGCGGGATCTCAACGGCCGAGGATCTGGATCAAGAGGCCATTGAGCTCGCTCTCGCTGTAGGGCTTGCGCAGGTGATGCACGCCGCTGGCGGCGATGCTCGCGTCGGCGGGGGCGTCCTGGGCGGTGGTGATGACGACGCGCAGGCCGGGGCGTTCGCGCCGCATCCACGCGAGCAGGTCGCGGCCCGAGCGCGTCTCGGCGACGCGCGCGTCGAGCATGACCAGCGCGGCCTCACGCTCGTTCGCGAGCAGGTCCTTCGCGCCGTCGGCGTCGCAGGCCTCGAGCACGCGGTGGCCGGCGTTGCCGAGCAGGCGCCCGGCGTAGCGCCGGATGCGCACGTCGGCGTCGACCACCATGACGCAGCGCGACTCCTCGCGGGCGCGGGGCTGCTCGCGCTCGTAGATCGCGGTGCGCGGGGAGGCGTGCGCGACACGCGGGAAGGCGAGCGCGATGCGCGTGCCGGCGCCCGGCGCGCTCTCGATGGTGAGGCTGCCGTGGAACTGCTGCACGAAGCGCTGCACCATCGCCAGCCCGAGCCCGGTGCCCCCGGCCTCGCGGCGCGTGGTGAAGAAGGGCTCCGTCGCGCGGCGGCGAGTCTCCTCGTCCATGCCGGCGCCGTCGTCGCGGACGAAGACGCGCGCGAGCTCGACCAGCTCGCCGTGGCGCTCCTCGTGGCAGACGTCGACGCCGAGCGCGATGCGCCCGCCGCCGGAGGGGAGGGCGTGCTGGGCGTTGAGCATGAGGTTCAGCACGGCGCTCTCGAGCTGCGCGCGGTCGAGCACCGCGCACACGCCCTCCTCGCAGTCCCACTCGAGCTGGACCTGGCGCTTGAGCAGGCGCTGCAGCACGCGGCCGAAGTCGGAGAGCGTGAGGCCGAGGTCGACCGCGCGCGGGCGGATCTGGCGCTCGCGCACCAGCGCGACGAGGCGGCGCGTGAGGCTCACGCCGTCGAGCGAAGCGGAGAGCGCGTCCTCGCACATCTCGCGTACCTCGTCGGAGAGGTCGGGCACGAGGGTGATCTCGGAGAGGTTGCCGCTGACGATCGTCAGGAGGTTCGAGAAGTCGTGGCTGATGCCGCCGACGAGCTCGCCCAGCGCGATGAGCTTCTGACATTGGAAGAAGCGATCCTCGCGCGCGCGCTCGGCGCTCATGTCGCGCAGCGTCACCACCCGCTGCAGGCGTCCGGCGCCTCGCTCGGCGGCGCGCTCGCTCACGAGCACCGTCGCCACCGTGCCGTCGAAGCGCAGCACCTCGCCGCGTCCGGCGGCGAGCACGTTGGGAGGGATCAGCTCGCGCAGCGAGCGTGAGACCAGCTCGCTCGCGTCCTGCAGGGCGAGTAGCTCGGCGGCGGCAGGGCTCGCGTAGATGCAGGTACCGCGCGCGTCGACTCCGAGGATGGCGGCGTCGGCGAGCGAGAACAGGGTCGCCAGCTCGGCGACGCGCGCGTCGCTGCGGGTGCGCGGGCCCTCGCTCGGCAGGGGCGCGCCGGGGGCTTCGCCCTGAGCCTCACGGCCGGCTCGCACGGCGTCGCCGATCGCGGCGGCGGCCATGCGATCGAGCGCGACGCGCACGGCGCCCGGCACGGGCGGGCCCGCGCCGAGCACGATGATCGGCAAGGCGGAGGCGCGCGGGTCCGAGCGCAGGCCTGCGACGGCGTCGGCGAGATCGCCGAGACCGCCGTCGAGCACGACGACGTCGAAGTCGCCGAGCTTGAGCGCGGCCAGCGCCAGCTCGGTCGAGCCGACCGTCTGGATCTCGAAGCCGGTCTCGGCGCCGAGGATGCGACGCAGGCGAGCGCCACCCGCGGGCGCACTCTGAAGGAGGAGCCTGCTCGGCGCTGCGGTCGGTCGCTGCGGGGCGGGCTGCCACCAGGCGAAGTCGGTATCGGCGCTGCCGGAGGCCCCGGTGGCGTCGCGGTCGGAGGCGGGTGAATAGGCCATGGTCGTCACCCTCGAGGGATCTTTTTGGGGGAAGGCGGCGCGCGCTCGGGCGCCTCGTCTCCGATGACGTGAGCTTCGGCGTCGGGCTTAATCGGACGATTTCATGTCGTTATGTGAACTTCCCGCCGGACGCCTGCCGAGCGCGGGCGACCTCGTGGTCAAATTCGTCGCGCGGCGGCTTAAGCTCGCCCGGCGATCGCCCGTCATCTCCGTCTGGCAGACGACACTCACGCGGGAGGTCAGCGGTGAGCGCCGCCGATCACGTCACACAGCGGAGACCCGAGTGGGTCCCGACCGATCCGCTCGCGCCCCCCGGGCTCGAGACCGCGCTGCCGCTCGGCTCGACCTGGGACGGGCGCTATCGCATCGAGCGCGCGCTGGGCGAGGGCGGCATGGGCACGGTCGTGCTGGCGCGCGACCTCGCCAACGACGAGCGTCCGGTGGCGCTCAAGGTGCTGCATGCGCGCTGTCGCGAGTTCGCCACCGCGTGGTTCATGCGCGAGTACGCCATCCAGCGCATGGTCAGGCACCCGGCCATCGCGCGCGCGCTCGCGCTCGGCTTCGATCTGAGCGAGGGCGAGGAGGTCCCCTACTTCGCGATGCCGCTCTTGCCCGGGGTGCCGCTGGCCGAGGTCATGACGACGCCCCAGCCGCTGGCGGCGATCTGGCGCTGGACCCTGGACATCCTCGAGGCCCTCGACGCGATCCATCGCGCCGGCTTCCTGCACCGCGACGTCAAGCCGGGCAACATCCTGGTCGACGAAGAGGCCGCCGACGGGCCGAGCGCGCGGCTCATCGACTTCGGGATCGCGACCGGGCTCGCCGACGAACCGGAGGACTTCTTCGTCGGCACGCCGGCCTACAGCGCGCCGGAGCGCATCGAGTGCCAGACCCCCTTCG
This sequence comes from Deltaproteobacteria bacterium, assembly GCA_011526585.1. Lineage (GTDB taxonomy): Bacteria > Myxococcota_A > UBA9042 > PHBI01 > PHBI01 > WYBB01. The sequence continues at coordinate 59,705 of WYBB01000200.1, read as the reverse complement.
ACGTGCGCTCGGATCTGTATTCGCTCGGGCTCGTGCTCTACGAGCTGATCGAGGGCGACCCGCCTTGGCCGGGTAGCGGCCCCGACGAGCTCCTGCAGCAGCGCCTGGTCGAGCCGGCGCCGCCGATCACTCACCCCGAGTGTCCGGAAGGGGTGCGCGCGCTGGTCGCGGCGCTGCTCGCGCGCGAGCCGGAGCGGCGGCCGGCCTCGGCGGCGATCGTGATCGACGAGCTGCGCGCCGCGCTCGGGCTGCATGGGCCGATCGAGGGCGCGCGCGCATTCACGGAGCGACTCTCGGGCTTGATGCCGGCGGGCGCCGCCTATCGCGCGGCGCTGGCCGCCGACGCGCCGTTCGTCGTCGTCGAGGCGCCGGAGCACGACGACGCGGCCGACGTGCTCGACGAGCTCGGTGATCGCGCGGCGCTCAGCGGCGTGCGCGTGGTGCGCGTGCGCTTCACCGGACGCACCGAGACGCCGCTGTGGGAGCTCGAGGGCGCGCTCGAGATCCTAAGGCGCCTGCGCGCGCGCGGTAGCGAGAACGCGTCGGAGCTCCGCGGCATGGCCGGCGCGGCGACCCTGCTCACGCGCCTCGAGCGCCCGACCATGCTGATGATCGAGGGACTCGAGCACGCCGACAGCGCCGTGCTGGCGACGCTCGAGTACGCGTTGACCGGCGCGCGCAACCGCATGCTCTCGGTCGTCGCGAGCATGGCGGCGGAGGTGAGGCCGCGTGCGCGCGAGCACCTGGCCTCGCTCCTGCGCAAGCGCTTCGTCGAGCACCTGCGCCTGGAGCCGATGACGCTCGAGGAGACCCACGACCTGGTGGCGCGGGCGCTGGCTCCGACGGTGCTGCCCGAAGAGGTGCTCACGGCGCTGCACGAGGAGGCCGGAGGGCACCCGCGGCGCGTGCGCGAGCTCCTGGTCACGGCGTTCGAGCGCGGTGTGCTGGTGCGGCGGCGCGACGGCTACCTCTGGCGCGACCCCGGCACGACGATCGTCGAGTCGGGGCTCGGGGCGGGCGGGGTCGCGAGCGCGGCGCGCCCCGCGGCGCTGGCGCCGCTCCTGATCGAGGCGGCGGAGCAGGCGGCGGCGCACGGTGACACCGGCGGCGCGATGAGCCTGGCCGAGCGCGCGATCGCGCTCGTGCGCGCCGACGATGGCGCCGACGACGAGCTGGCGTCCTGGCGCCTCGAGGTCTTCGCCGGCGCGCTCGCGCTCGCCGAGGCGCACGGCTCCCGCGCGCGCATCATGCGGGCCGCGGACGAGCTCCTCACGGTGGCGGTCGAGCACGCGCACCTGGCGTCGATCGAGCGCGCGCTGATCGTGCGGATCGATCGCGCCGAGGCGACGTGGGACGTCGCGGGCGTGAGCGCCGACGTCGACCGCCTGATCCTCTATCGCGCGAGCTGCGGCGCGCCGGAGCCCGCGGGGCTCGCCGCCTGGGTGGGCGCGCTCGACGCCGCCCTGCGCGGCGAGGTCGCCGATGCCCTGCGCGCCTGCTCGGAGGGGATCGACGCGTGCGAGGCGCGGCTCGCGGGCGAGCTCGAGGAGGCCTCCCGCGCGCTGATCCGCTGGGTTGCTCACCGACTCCTCGACCTGCGCGCCGAGCTGGCGGTGCTCGCGAGCGAGCGGGGCTTCGCCCGGCAGGCGCTGGCGGCGTACGATGCGAGCGTCGAGGCGCGCGTGGCGACGTCGGCGAGCGACACGGAGCACGCGGCGCTGCGGCTCGAGCAGGCGCTCTTGCACAGCCTCTGGCTCCGGCGGCTGGGCGATCTCGGGGCCGCGCGCGCCGCGCTCGCGGCCGTGGCGGTGCGCGCAGGTGCGGAGGCGCACGCCGGTCTCGCGCTGGCGATCGCCGAGTGCGAGCTGGCGCTCGGGTCGTGCGAGCTGGCCATCGAGCACGCCGAGCGGGCCATCCAGCGCGCGCGCCACGACAAGGACGCGGTGGTGGCGTTCGGCGCCGAGGGGGTGCTGGCCGAGGCGTGGGCGCGCAAGGGGGAACCGCGGCGCCAACGTGAGCGTCTCGAGCGTCTGGTGCATCTGCCGCCGCCGCAGATCCTGCCGCAGGCGGTGGCGCGGGTGCGCCTGCGCTGGCTTCAGGTGCGGCTGGCGCTCGGCGAGCACGAGGCCGTGGCGGCCGACGCGATCGAGCTGGCACGTGAGGCGGCGCGGTCGGCGGATCTCGGCGCGGCCGGGCGCGCGGCCTTCCTGGCGGCGCAGGCCTGCTTGCGCCTGCAGCGGCCGCTACAGGCGTTGCGGCAGGCCGAGTGGGTGGCGCGCATCGCGCGGCTCGACACGCATGACGGTCCTCCGCAGCACGCCGCCGAGTGGCTGTTGGCGTCGGTGCACTTCCAGCTCAAGTGGTTCAAGAGTGCGCGCGCGCTCTCCGGTCGTGCCATGGAGTCCCTGCGCTCGACCGTGCACCGCGGGCTCGGCGAGAGCGAGCGCACGCGCTGGCTCAAGAGCGGTGACAGCTTCCTGGTCGGCCTGGTGCCCTGACGCGCAGGCGCAGGTCGAGACGCTCCGAGCTCAGGGGCGATGGCCGGTCTCGGCGCGGGCGCGATAGACGCGCGCGAGCACCTGGGCGACGGCCTGGAAGAAGCTCTGGGGGATGGGGCGGCCGACCTTGACGGTGTTGTAGAGCGCGCGCGCGAGCGAGCGCTGCTCGATGATCGGCACGCCGTTGTCGCGGGCGATCTTGCGGATCAGCGCGGCGAGATCCTCGGCGCCCTTGGCGACCACCACCGGCGCGCGGTGTCGCTGCGCGTCGTAGCGCAGGGCGACGGCGACGTGCGTCGGGTTGGTGAGGATCACGTCGGCGCGCGGCACCTCCTGCACGATGCGGTTGAGCGAGAGCTCGCGGTGACGCTGTCTCCGGCGTTGCTTGATCTCGGGCTTGCCCTCCTCCTCCTCGGTCTCCTTCTTGAGCTCCTCGCGCGTCATCTTCATCTCGGCCATGAGCTTGTGGCGCTGCCACAGGTAGTCGACCGCGGCGACGAGCGCGAGCAGCGCGACGGTCGTGAGGAGCAGGCTCTCGAGCACGGCGCCGAGGGTCGTGTGCGCGCCGTCGAGGGTGGAGAGGCCGAGCGCGGTGATGGCCGGGAGCTGGGTCGCCAGCACCAGCACGATGGCGAAGCCCGCGAGGCCGAGCTTGGCGAGCGTGAGCCCCGATTTCACGAAGAAGTTCTTGGGCGAGAAGAGCTCCTTCAGGCGCTTGAAGGGGTCGAGGCGCTCGAGCTTGGGCATGAGCGCCGCGCCGGAGAAGAGGAGCCCCGTCTGGGCGAAGTAGGCGATGAGCGTCGCGACGATGAGGATCGCCGAGAGCACGAGCGTCGGCCCGATGAGCGCCTGCACGTGCGCCGCCAGCACCTCGCCGAAGTCCAGCGCCAGGCCGCCGCCGTCGCCGGCGTGCTCGATCACCCAGACCAGGGTCGCCGCGATGCCGCCGATGAAGGCGTCGCCGATCAGGAGGAAGGCGACGATGATCGCGCAGAGCTGCACCGCGCCGGCGACATCGCGCGAGAGCGCGACGCGGCCCTTGTTGCGGAACTCGCGCCGCCGCTTCGGGGTGGGGTCGAAGCGGCGCTCGTCGCGGCTGGCGTCGTCGGCCATCTCAGCGCCCACCGGCCAGCGAGAACATGCGATCGGGCAGGCCGTCGAGGTCGTGTCCGAGCAGGATCACCAGCGCGTCGCCCTCGAGCGCCAGCGCGAGGAAGCCCCCGGCGAGCAGGATCCCGATGCCGATATTGAAGACGTTGAGCGAGGGCACCACGCGCATGACGAAGCCCATCGCCACGTTGAGCACCAGCGTCACCACCACCACCGGCGCCGCCAGCAGCACGGCGATCTCGAGGGCGTGGCGCAGCGCCTCGGCCAGCGCCGTGAGCGATGGCACCGGCACCTCGGCGAGGCCGACCGGATAGAGTGCGTAGTGCTCGTAGAGCGCGCCGACGACGACGAGGTGCCCGCCCAGCGCGATGAAGATCATCGTCGCGACCAGCGCGAAGAGGCGCCCCATCGCCAGCGGCATCTCGCCCGCGCTCTGATCGAAGAGGGTCGCGAGCGAGAGCCCCATCGAGAGCCCGATCAGATCACCCGCCATCTGGATCGCCGCGGTGACGAGGCGCACCGCAAAGCCGAGCGCTGCGCCGAGCAGCACCTCGCGCGCGAGCTGGATGAGCAGCGTGCCGAATCCGGGCGGGATCGGCACGAGCACGAGCCCGAGCCCGGCGTCGATCGCGACGGTCAGGGCGAGCGCCAGCGCGACGCGCGAGCGCGCCGGCATGGTGCCGGTGCCGAGCTCGGGCATCATCGACAGGCACACGGCCAGGCGCACGAAGACGAGCACGCCGCCATAGAGGTACGGCGCGGCGAGCTCGGTCAGCGGCGCGAGCTGGTCCAGGGAACCGGCCCGTCAGCGCAGCGAGTGCACGCGCTCGCTCGGCGAGAGCACGTCGGTCAGGCGGATCCCGAACTTGTCGTTGACGATCACCGCCTCGCCGCGCGCGATGAGCTGGCCGTTGACGCGCAGGTCGAGCGGCTCGCCGGCGAGCTTGTCGAGCTCGACCACCGAGCCTTTCGCCAGGCGCAGCAGATCGGCGATGCGCATGCGCGTGCGCCCGAGCTCGACCGTGACCTGCAGCGGCACGTCGAGCAGGAACTCGACCGAGCGCGGCGCGCCCGGTGGGGCCTCACCGGCGTTGGCCTGGCGCCTGGCGCCGCTGTCAGCGAAGAAGGGATCGGCCATCTGCGGCTCCATCGTTCGGGGAATCGTCACTCACGAAGTCGACGACCTGCACGGCGACGTTGCCGTGCTGCACGGTCGGGTATCCGGTCATCTTGTGGGTGCCTTCGACGCAGACGGCGACCGGCTCGGCCGGATCGGTGTCCAGGCGCAGCACGTCGCCGGGCGCCAGCGCCAGGAGGCGCGCCAGCGTCAGCTCCGCGCGACCGAGGATCGCCGAGATGCCGACCCACGCCGGCGCCAGGTTCTGGCTCATCGCCTCGACGTTGAGCGCGCCCGATCGGGCGCTGCCCGAGCTCATCCCGCCGCGGGCGAGCACGCTCTCGAAGCGCGCGAGGAAGCTCGTCGGCAGAGCCATGCGGATCGTCCCCCTGACCTCGCCCCACGTGACGGCGACGGCGAGCTCGGCCATCGGCTCGCTCGGCTCGTAGATCGCGGCGTGGCGCGGATCGGTGGCGACGCGCAGAAGCTGCAGCTCCACCGGGGCGAGCTCGAGCCAGGCGCTGTGCAGCGCGCTCGAGATCAGCGCGACCAGGTGGCGCAGCACGCCCTTTTCGGCCGAGGTCAGGCCGCGCGCGGCGCCCGCGGGACCGCCGTGGGGCGCGCCGCCCTGGCCGCCCATCAAGAGGTCGATGAAGCAGAGCGCCAGCTCGTACTCGAGCGAGAGGACCACCGAGCAGCCGACGCCGCCGAGCTCGGCGACGCAGATCACGCCGGGGGTGCTGAGGCGGGCGTAGCACTCGACGAACTTGCCGTAGCCGACCGGCTCGGCCGTGATGATCCCCTCGTCGCCCAGGGTGCGGCGGAAGGTGGACGCGAGCTCGGCGGCGAAGCGCTCGTGCACGAGCTGGAGCCCCGGGAGCTCGTCGCCGCGATGGGTCGCGCCGGCGACGAGGTCGTAGCGCAGCACGATCGGCTCGCTCGCGCCGCGGAGCGCGGGGCCGCGCAGCGGTGGGTCGAGCTCGTCCTCGCCCGACGTCGGCAACCCCTGGCGCAGGAGCTCGGCGATGGCGCTGGTCTCCTCCTGCGTGAGGTGGGTGTCGGGATCGGGCGCGCTCGAGTCCGGCGAAGAGCGAGGGGGCATGCTGTGCTCGTTCGTCCACCCGGGCGGGTGGTCATTGGGTGAGGGATTCAAGCAAGTCGAGTGCCAGCTCGGCCTGCCCATCCGAGCCGAGGGTGTCGTGCGCGCGCCGGCGCAGTCCGCCCGGAGGGTGCGCGGCCTCGGACATGCGCCTGAGCTTCTCGACGAGCGTCGTGCGGTTGAGGCCGAGCAGCGACGCGGCCTGGGCGCGATTGCCGTTGGCGCGCGTGAGCGCCTCCTGGATGTAGTCGCGCTCGAGCCGATCGAGCGTCTCCTTGAGCGAGAGCCCTTCGGCCGGAAGGTTCACGGCGGGCGCCGAGCGAGCGGCGTGCGACGTCGCGCCGCCGTAGCGAGCGGCCTGGCTCGCGGAGAGCGCGCCCGATCCAGCGACACCTCGCGCGAGGCTGGCGCCGGAGCGCAGGCCGAGCTTGGCGCGCACGTCGTCGGCTTCGATGCGCCCCGACTCCTTGAGGACCAGGATCCCCTGGATCACGTTTTCGAGCTCACGCACGTTGCCGGGCCAGGCGTGGCGGGTCAGCTCGTCGACCGCCTCGTCGCTGATCGCGTCGACGTTGGAGAGGTTGGAGGCGGCGTGCAGCGCGATGAAGTGTTGCGCCAGGATGGGGATGTCCATCGGGCGATCGCGCAGCGCAGGGAGCTCGATGCGGATCACGTCGAGCCGGAAGAAGAGGTCCTCCCGGAAGCGCCCGCGCTTGACGGCGTCGATCACGTCGACGTTGGTCGCTGCCACGATGCGCACGTCGGCGGACTTCGGCGTCGAGCCGCCGACCGGGACGAAGACCCGGTCCTGGAGCACCCGCAGGAGCTTGACCTGGAGCTCGAGCGGCGTCTCGCCGATCTCGTCGAGGAAGAGCGTGCCGCCCGAGGCCGCCTCGAAGCGGCCGACGCGGTTGCGATCGGCGCCGGTGAAGGCGCCGCGCACGTGGCCGAAGAGCTCGCTCTCGAGCAGTGTCGTCGGGATGGCGCCGCAGTTGACGGGCACGAAGGGGCCGCGGCTCCAGGGCGCGAGCTCGTGCACGAGACGCGCGATGCCCTCCTTGCCGGTGCCGCTCTCGCCGGTGACGAGCACCGGGGCCCGGCTCTGCGAGACACGCGGCAACGCCTCGAGCACCGCGGCCAGAGGGGAATTCGCCGCGTGAACCAATCGACGGTTTGGTCCTACTCCGCACATCTAGAACCTGACTTTCTCGGAAACCTGGGGGGGGGGGCGGCGCCACCAGATGGCGGGCCTGGTGTCGAAACTCCGACCGCCCTGAGCGGAAGTCAAAAAAGGCGATCCCTCGGGGAATACGCTGAGAGGTGGCACATGAGTTGGTGATCTGACGGCTGTGTCATCTGCCGCTGTCGATCGAGATTCGCGGTGTACGTCGCGGCTGCTCGTGCGCCAGGGCTTTGACGCAGTGTCAAGCGGCGGTGTCATCGACGTGGCGATCGCTCGCTCGCCTGGCGTGGTTCGCGAAGACGAGGTGCGATCTCGTCCCTGGCCCGATCCGTGCACCGCCATCACGGCTGGAGGTGGTGCGCGAATGACCCAGGTGCGGGCGAACCGACAGCGCGGGTACGAGATGGACGGGCCGAGCGGAGCGAGCTCCGAGGACGGCGCCGAGCTCGTGCTGACGCGCAGCGCGAGCCCGGCCATGGCGCGCGTGCTCGAGCTGGTGCGCGAGGTGGCGCCGACCGACACGACCGTGCTGCTCACCGGCGAGACCGGGACGGGCAAGGAGGTGATCGCGCGGCAGATCCATGCGCGCTCGCGCCGCGCCGGGCAGCCCTTCATCGCCGTGAACTGTGGCGCGCTGCCGGCGCCGCTCATCGAGAGCGAGCTCTTCGGTCACGAGCGGGGTGCCTTTTCGGGTGCGCTCGAGCGGCGCATCGGACACTTCGAGGCGGCGCAAGGGGGCACCCTCCTCCTCGACGAGGTCAGCGAGATCCCGCTGGCGCTGCAGACGCGGCTCTTGCGCGTGCTCCAGGAGCGTGAGGTGCAGCGCGTCGGGTCGAGTCGGCCGCTGCCGCTCGACGTGCGCATCATCGCGACGACGAATCGGGACCTGGCGACGATGGTCCAGCGCGGCGAGCTGAGGAAGGATCTCTACTATCGTCTGAACGTCTTCCCGATCGCGCTGCCGCCGCTGCGCGAACGCAAGGACGATCTCGAGGCGCTGGTGCGCGTCCTGATCGCGCGCCTGCGCCCGGCACTCGGGCCGATGCACGGGGCCGGCGAAGACACGGTGCGCCTCGCGCGCGAGACGCTCTCGGCGCTTCATGCGTACGACTTCCCCGGCAACGTGCGCGAGCTGGCCAACGTGATCGAGCGCGCGCTGGTGCTGAGCCCCGACGGCGTGATCCAGCCGGAGGCGCTCGCTCTCGAGGGCGGCCGGGTGAGTCCGTGGCCGAGCCCGCGTGGGCCGGTGGGGAGCGCGGCCCGCGACGACGTCGCGATCGAAGCGCTCGAGGAGGTCGAGCGGCGCCTCATCCTCGAAGCGCTCGACGCCTGTCGCGGCAACCGCACGCACGCGGCGGCGCGCCTGGGGATCAGCGTGCGTACGCTGCGCAACAAGATCCGCGTGCTGCGCGAGCTCGGCGTCGCGGTGCCTGCGCCGCCCTCGGGTGGCGCCACGGCGCGCGGGTTCGTGCCGGTACACGGCGCCGGAGGAGGGCCGCCATGAGCATCGCCGGTGACCGCGTCAACCTCTCGCTGCGCGCGGCGCTCGACCTGCGCTGGAAGCGGCAGGAGGTCCTCGCGCACAACCTCGCCAATGCCGAGACGCCGGGCTTCGTGCCGCGCGACCTCGAGTTCGAGGGCGTGCTGCAGTCCGTGGTCGAGCCGACCGAGGTGGAGACGCCCGCGGGGCGCGGCGGCGATGGAGGCGGCGCGCGGCCGCTCGGCGTCGCCGAGGAGCAGGCGCTGATCGAGCGCGCGGAGATCGGCGACAGCCTCGATCAGAACGGCGTCGACACCGACAAGGAGATGGCGCGGATCGCCGACAACAGCCTCCACTTCCAGGCGCAGATCGAGGTCCTGCGGCGGCGTTACGCCGCGGTGCAGCGCGCGATCGCCAGCATGTCCGGCACCTGAGCAGAGGCGCCCCCGTCACCCGAGCCCCGAGCAGAACATGTCCATCGTCAAAGGCTTCGACATCCTCGGCAGCGGCATGAGCGCGCAGCGCACGCGGCTCGACACGGTGAGCTCGAACCTCGCCAACGCGGGCACCACGCGCACCGCCGAGGGCGGCCCCTACGTGCGGCGTGTACCGATCTTCAGCGCGGTGGACGAAGGCGATGACGGCCTCGGCGGGGTGGCGGTCGAGGGCATCGAGGAGGACGCGCGCCCCGGGCCGCTGGTCTACGACCCCGGACATCCCGACGCGCGCCCCGATGGCTACGTGGCGATGCCCAACGTCAACGTCGTCGAGGAGATGGTCGACATGATGACGGCGGCGCGCTCGTTCGAGGCGAACGTGCAGGCCTTCCAGACCCTGCGCGACATGGTGCAGCAGGCGTTGACGCTGGGAAAGGGGTGAGGTGATGGCGATCGATCCCGCGAGTGCGATGGGCCCCGGCGCGTTGGCGCCGTTGGGCGGGCGAGGCCCGAGCGCAGCGACGAGCGCGCGCGAGGTGGGCGGGGCGTCGCCGCTCGGAGCGCTTGCGCCCGCGGAGCGAGCTGGCGGCGGGAGCTTCGCCGCGGCGCTGGACTCGGCGCTCGGTGAGCTCGAGTCGGCGCAGGCGGTCGCCGACCAGAAGGCGATCCAGCTCGTGACCGGGCAGGACGTGGCGGTGCACGAGGTGATGGCGTCGGTCACCGAGGCCGAGATCGCGGCGCAGCTCACGACGGCGGTCGCGGCCAAGGCGATCCAGGCCTACCAGGAGATCTGGCGGATGGAGATCTGAACGCACGATGTGGCGCGCTCCGTGACGGGTGTCGGGGAGCGCGCGCTGACGAGGAGCAGGCATGGCCGAGGAGCCCGCAGGACAACGACCACAAACGGGGCGATCGCTCATCGCCGGGGTGCGCGGCGCCTATGCCAGGATCCCGAGCGGCCGGCGGGGCCTGGTGCTGGCGGTGGCCGGCGCGGTGGCGCTGGGGCTCGTGGTGATGGTGGCCTCGGGGGGAGACGGCGCGGCGTGGCGGCCGCTGGCGCGCTCGCTGGCGCCCGAGGATCTGGCGGCGGCGACGCAGGCCTTCGAGGACAAGAAGATCCCGCACCGGCTGGCGGACGGGGGCGCGATCGAGGTGCCCGCCGAAAAGCTCCACGAGGCGCGCCTGGCGCTGGCGGTCAACGTGATGCCGAGCGGCAAGTCGGTCGGCTTCGAGGTCTTTGACGAGTCGGGCATGGGGCGGAGCGCCTTCACCGAGAAGGTCAACCTGCACCGCGCGCTCGAGGGCGAGCTGGCGCGCACGATCCGCCACATCGAAGGCATCGAGCGCGCGCGGGTGCACCTCGTCACGCCCGAGCGGCGCGTGTTCAGGGATCAGGAGGCGACGCCGTCGGCGTCGGTGATCGTGTCGCTGCGGCCGGGCTTCGTGCTGGAGCGCGCGCAGGCGCAGGCGATCCGGCAGCTCGTCGCGGGCGCGATCGAGCGGCTCGATCCGGGGCGCGTCTCGATCGTGGACCAGCATGGACGCATGGTGGTGAAGCCCGACGATCTCGGGGTGGCGGGCGGCGCGCACTACGAGCGACAACGCGAGCAGGAGCAGGCGCTGGAGGCGGGCGTGGTGCGGCTGCTCGAGCCGGTGGTCGGGGCGCAGAAGGTGATCGCGCGCGTGGCGATCGATCTCGACGTCTCGCGCGTGGTCGAGACGCGCGAGGACTTCGATCCGACACAGCAGGTGCTGCGCAGCGAGCGCGCGCAGATCGACAGCGATGGCAAGGCGCGCGCGCAGGCGGCCGGCGCCCCGGGCACGGCGTCGAACCTGCCCGGCGGCGCGGGTGGGGCGAGCGCGGCGGCGGCGCAGGGCGCGGGTGGGCGCGACAAGAGCGACACCGTGCGCAACTACGAGATCGACAAGACCGTCACGCGGCGCGAGGATCCGCTGCCGCGCGTGCGCAAGCTCTCGGTGGCGGTGTTGATCGACGAGGCGGTCGAGCTCGTCGACGGCAAGCCGGTCTCGCGACCGCGCACCCAGGAAGAGCTCGATCGCATCACGCGCCTGGTCTCGCATGCGGTCGGGCTCGATGCGACGCGTGGTGACAGCGTCGAGGTCACGAGCGTGCCCTTCGCGCTGGAGGAGGCGCCGGTCGGCGGGTCGTTCGGCGAGCAAGGCGAGCCGGTCGCCGGTGGAGCACCGGGAACGACCGAGGGCACGAGCGTGGTACGGCCGCCGTGGCAGGAACCGTGGGTGCTGATCAGCGCGGGCGCGGGGATCCTGTTGTTGGTGGTGGGGCTGCTGGTGTGGCGCGCGCGGCGGCGGAAGAAGGGCGTGCGCCTGAGCCTGAGCGTGCAGCCGTCGGCGGCCGAGCTCGCCGAGCTCACCGAGGTGAGCGTCGAGCCGCCCATCGACCGGCGGCAGCGGATCAGCGAGCTGCGGGAGCAGGCGCTGGAGCTGGCCAACGAGGACGTGCACCGCCTGACGATGGTCTTCGAGCGCTGGTTCGAGCAGGACGAGGGGCGCGGCGAGGACGAGGGCGCGGTCGCCGCCAAGGAGGCGGCATGAGCGTGGATCTGAACGTGAGCGAAGGAGCGCGCACCGGCGAGAGCGGGCGCGCGCGCACGGGGGCCACGGCGCGTCCGCAGGGCGAGACGCGTGGCATGCGGCGGGCGGCGATCGCGGTGCTGCTCCTCGGCGACGAGCTCACGCGCCGGCTCTTCCGACACCTGCGCCCCGATCACGTGAGGCGCTTGTTGGCAGCGGCCAACGACCTGCGCGGGGTCACCGAGGACGAGGTGCTCGATGTGCTCGAGGAGCTCGTGGGAGGCCTGAGCCGGGGCGTGCCGGGGATCAGCGGGCACGGCCACCGCATCGAGGAGGCGGCGGTGGCGGTCTTCGGCGCGGACCTGGTGCGCCAGGCGGGCACGAAGAGCATCGGCGGGATCACGATGCGCCTGCACACGGTGGCGACCGAGAAGCCGGAGCTCTTCGCGCGCACGCTCAAGAAGGAGCACCCGCAGACGATCGCGGTGATCCTCTCGCTCTTGCCGCCCGAGGTGGGTGGCGCGGTGCTGCGCTTCATCGACAAGGACACCAAGGCCGAGGTGGTGCGGCGCGTGGCGAAGCTGCGCTCGGTCTCGTCCTCGGTGGTGGCGGAGGTGGCCGAGCACGTGGGCAAGGAGTTCGCGCGCCCGAGCGAGGAGGGGCCGATCGACATCGACGGCATGGACATGGCGGTGAGGCTGCTCAAGAGCGCCGGGCCGCAGGTCGAGCAGCCGGTCATCGAGGAGCTCGAGCGCGTCGACCTCGAGGTCGGCACGCAGCTCAAGAATCGCCTCTTCGTCTTCGAGGATCTGCGCACGCTGCACGACCGCGACATCCAGCTGCTGATGCGCGAGATCGACCAGCGCGTGCTGCCGCTGGCGCTCAAGACCGCGTCGCCCGAGCTGCAGGCAAAGCTCCTCGGCAACGTGTCGAAGCGCGCCGCCGATCTCTTGCGCGACGACCTGGCGATGATCGGTCCGGTGACCTTGGCGCAGGTCGAGGACGCGCAGGCGCAGATCCTGATGCAGGTGAAGCTCATGGCTGCTGACGGACGCGTGAACCTGCGTCCGGGGACGACGGTCTGATGGGCTCGCTCGACGGTCTGAGGCGGCTCATCGGTGAGCAGCGGGCACGCGAGATCGCGCTGCCGGCGTGGGCGCGCACGGAGCCGGCGGCGAGCACGATCGCGCCGTGGCAGCCGGGGCGCGTCGACGAGCGGGGACAGGGGGCGTCGGTCGGTCCGGGCGCGCCGTCGGGTGGGGGGCGCGACGGGGACGAGCCGCGGCAGACCGCGCCACCGACGCGCGACGCCGTCGAGGATGACGAGCCCGGCGGCGACGGCGTGCTGATCCCGCCCGGCATGGTGCTGATCGGCGAGGACGAGCTGGCGCAGCGCGACGAGGCGCTGCTTGCCGCGCTGCGTGAGCCGATGCTGGAGGCGGTCGAGCGTTTCGCGCGCGCTCTCGACGAGATCGAGCAGCGGCTGCGCGACGACGTCGTCGATCTCTCGGCGCGGATCGCCAGCGCGCTGGTCCATCGTGCCTTGAAGATCGATCGCGAGATCGCGCTGGATATCGCGCAGCGCGCGTTGCGCTTGCTCGGCCCGGTCGAGCGCGTCGTCGTCAAGTGTGCCGAGGCGGACGCCGAGCTCTTGCGCGAGCGGTTGCCGGCCCTGGCCCGAGCCGAGGCGGGGCGGGCGATCGAGGTGATCGTCAGGCCGTCGGACGACCTCACCCCGGGCGGCGTGCTCCTGACCTTCGACGGCGGCGTGGTCGACGCGCGCGAAGAGCGACGGCTCGCGCGCATCGTCGAGGCGGTCAAGGTCGCGGTGCAGGAGCACGACGTCGCCGAGACGGGCGCATGAGCGGCGAGATGCCGGTGGGCGCGCGGCGGGAGCTCATGCCGTGGCCGCTGATCGACGAGGCGCTATCGCAGGCGCAGCCGATCTCGCTCTCGGGGCGGGTGGTGCGCGTGAGTGGCCTGGTCGTCGAGGGCACGCTGCCGCGGGCGCGCCTGGGCATGCTCTGTCGCCTGATGGTGCGCGGCGAGCCGGAGGGGATCCCGGCCGAGGTAGTGGCGCTCAAGGAGGGGAGCTGTTCGCTGATGCCGCTGCGTGGGATTTCGGGCATCACCTCGGGCACGCCGATCGAGCCGGTCGAGGAGCTCTCCGGGGTCGCGGTGTCGCCGCAGCTCGTCGGGCGCGTGCTCGACCCGTGGGGGCTGCCGATCGACGGAGGCAAGCGCGTGCGCGCGCTGCGACGCGTGCCGCTGCAGCCGCCGCCGTTGAACCCGATGGAGCGCGGCATGGTCGAACGTCCGCTGGGCATGGGGATCGCGGCGGTCGATTCCCTGCTCACGGTCGGTGAGGGGCAGCGCGTGGTGATCATGGCCGGCGCGGGCGTCGGCAAGTCGACGCTGCTCGGCATGCTGGCGCGTAGCTCGGAGGCCGACGTCACCGTGGTCGCGATGATCGGCGAGCGCTCGCGCGAGGTGAAGCGCTTCGTCGACAAGGAGCTCGGCCCCGACGGGCTCGCGCGCTCGGTGGTGGTGTGCGCGACCAGCGACACCGCGGTGGCGTTGCGCTTGCGCGCGGCGCTCGTCGCCACCGCCTTCGCCGAGTACTTCCGCGACGAGGGCAAGCGCGTGCTGCTGTTGATGGACTCGCTCACGCGCGTGTGCATGGCGCAGCGCGAGCTCGGCCTCGCGACCGGCGAGCCGCCGACGACGCGCGGCTACCCGCCTTCGGCGTTCGCGATCATCCCGCGCCTGCTCGAGCGCGCAGGCCAGGGCACGCGTGGCGGCTCGATCACCGCGTTCTACACCTGCCTGCTCGAGGGTGACGATCTCGCCGACCCGATCGCCGACGCGACGCGCGCGGTGACCGATGGCCACCTGGTGCTCTCGCGTGCGCTCGCCGAGCGTGGACACTTCCCGGCGATCGACGTGCTCCGTTCGACGAGCCGGGTGATGTCCGACGTGGTCGGCGCCGAGCATCGCCGCGCCGCGGCGGTCGTGCGCCGCCTCGTCGCCGACCTCGAGGAGGTGCGCGAGCTGCAGTCCTTCGGCGCCTTCAAGCCCGGTGACGTGCCGCGCTTCGACCGCGCCCTGCGCTTCGAGCAGGCGCTGCTCGACCTGCTCACCCAGTCGTCGGAGGGTGCGCCGCGCGGCTTCGACGAAGAGCGCAAGCGTCTCCTGGCGTTGGCACGTGAAGTCGAAGCCGCCGTGCGCGGCAAGGAGGTCGTCTGATGCAGGGCCCTGCTTCCGTCGCGCGCTCGTCGCCCGCGGCGCGCCTCGACGGTGATGCTCACCACGACCGCGTGCAGCCAGGCTTCGAGCAGGCCCTCGCCGACGAGGTCGCGCGCCGCTCGCCAGCGCGTGAGCCGCGCACCGAGCCCGAGGCGAGCGCGGACGACGAACGCGAACGTCCTCCCGAGGATGCGCTCGGGCTCGCCCGCGCCGACGCCCCGGACGACCAACGCCGCGCGTTCGCCACCGAGACGGCCGGCTCGACGCGCGCCGGCGCCGGCCATCTCGCCGCGCACGGCCGCGGGGTCTTGCTCGGCGCCGAGGGTGCCGCCGCCACGCCGGGTGAGGGGACGAGCACGCCGCCACTGCCGCCGCGCGACGGAGGCGCCGTGTCCTCCGAGTCCGCCGACGTCGTGTTGGCGCTCGTCAGCGATGACGAGACCGACCCCGGCGCGCGCGCGTTGCGCGCAGCGGCCCGCGCGAGCACGGCCGAACCCGACACCGCCGCGATCGCGTCTGCGACCTCGGACATCTCGCCGGTCGACGAAGACGAGATCGCCCTCGAGCCCGCCGAGCTCGACCTGGGACTCGACGATCCGCGCCAGCAGATCGATGCACGCGCGCCCGATCCGGCCCGCGCCATGCAACGCGTCAACGCCGCCGACGCCGATCGCGGCGTCGCCGACCAGCTCGCCGACGCGGTCCGCCGCCTCGCCGCCGAGTCCCTCGAGCGCACCGACCTCGTGCGCTTCCGCGCCCAGGGTCACACCTTCGCCGCGCTCGTCGCGCACGACGGACAACACGCCCAGCTCCGCCTCCTCGCCGATGATCCCGGCACGCGCGCGTTTCTCGGCGAGCGCCTGCCCGAGGTGCGTCAAGCCCTCGAGCGCGTCGGCTTCGCCTCGACCGGGCTCTCGGTCGCCGCCGACGCCGAGCACCGCCACGGCCACCATCAACGCGACCCCGCGCGCGACGACGCCGGCGAGCCCGCGCCCACCGCCACGTCCCCGGCGCGCACGCGCGGCGGTTCGCGCGCCGACCCCCCACACGAACCGAAGATCGGCGATCCGCGCCGGCTCGACCTGATCCTTTAATAGAGGGAGCCCTGCGATGACCTCCGCCATCACGAGCGCACAAGCCCCGTACAACCCCACGACCCAGGTCGGCGACGTCGCCCCCGGCGGGATCGGCAAGGAGGACTTCCTCAAGCTGCTCGTCGCGCAGCTCTCGCACCAGGATCCGACCAAGCCCACCGACCCCGGCGAGTTCGTCGCGCAGCTCTCGCAGTTCACCTCGCTCGAGCAGCTCATCAACATCAAGTCCGGTCTCGACCTGCTCGCGATCACCCAGACCGCCGGCACCAGCGCGCAGATGGTCTCCTTCGTCGGCAAGGAGGTCTCCTTCGACGGCTCGCAGGTCACCTGGCGCTCCGGCGGCGACCCGGTCGACCTCTCCTACCGCCTGGACGCGCCCGCCGACGAGGTCGAGGTCCGCGTCGTCGACGGCCAGGGCAACACCGTCGAGACGCGCACGCTCGGGCCTGAGCCCGCCGGCGAGCGCGCCTTCACCTTCGACGGCAAGAAGGCGGACGGCACCGCGCTCCCGCCCGGCACCTATCACGTCGAGATCCGCGCGCGCGACGGCTCCGGCGATATGCGTGACGTCTCCCTCCAGGGACGCGGCACCGTCAGCGCCGTCACCTTCGAGGCCGGCTACCCGCAGCTCGTGCTCGCCGACGGGCGCACCATCGGGCTCGCGCAGGTCCTCTCGGTGCTCGCCGCGACCGCGCCGACCTCGATGCCGACCACCGACCCCGAGCGCGCGCGCGACGAGAGCGCGCCCGGGGTCATCGACCCGACCCACACCGACGAGCCGGCGCCCACGCGCTGAGCACCGACTCGTTCCGAACGAAGCCCCGACCAGAAAACGCCCTCGACCCCTCGGAGCCCTGCCATGAGCATCTTCTCCTCCCTCTACATCGGCATGTCCGGCATGCGCAGCAACGAGCGCGCCATCGGCGTCATCGGCAACAACATCGCCAACCTCAACACCGTCGGCTACAAGGCCTCGCGCGCCGTCTTCGCCGATCTGCTCTCCGCCAACGTGCTCGGCAGCGCCGGCGTCTCCCAGGCCGGCCGCGGCTCCGGCCTCGCCGCCGTGCAGCGCCTCGTCTCCCAGGGCGCGCTCCTCGGCACCGGCCTCACCACCGATCTCGCCATCTCGGGCGACGGCTTCTTCGTCGCCGACGGCGCCGACGGCGGCCGCGTCTACACGCGCAACGGCCAGCTCCAGATCGACCAGGACGGCTTCCTCACCACCATCGACAACCTGCGCATCCAGGGCTACCCCGCCACCGGTGACGACACCTTCGCCACCTCGCTGTCCGGGCTGCGCGTCGGCGAGTCGACCTCACCACCGCGCGCCACCGGCGCTATCGCCATGGTCGCCAACCTCGACCGCAACGCGCCCGTGCAGACCTTCGATGTCGCCGACGCCGCCAACACCGCCTCGCACAGCACCACCGTGACCGTCTACGACTCGCTCGGTGCCGCGCACCAGCTCGAGGTCTACTTCAGCCAGACCGCGTCGGGCGAGTGGACCTGGAACGCCGTCGCCCCGCAGGGTGAGCTCGATGGCAGCGACGCGACCGATCCGGTCGTCGTCGCCTCCGGCACGCTGAGCTTCGACAGCGACGGCCGCCTCGTCAGCGAGGCCCAGACGCTCTCCAGCGTCACCTTCGCCGGCGCCAGCGCGCAGGATCTGCGCTTCGACTTCGGCGAGGAGCTCTCCGCCGGCGGCGACGGGACCGGCAGCACCTCCTTCGCGAGCCCGTCGGCGGTCTCCTTCGTCGACCAGGACGGCTTCGGCGTCGGCACCCTCGCCTACGTCGAGATCGGCACCGACGGCGTCGTCTCGGGCACGTTCTCCAACGGCCAGTCACGCGCGCTCGGTCAGCTCGCGCTCGCGCGCTTCGCCTCCCCGCACGCGCTCGACGGCGTCGGCGGCAACAACTTCGCCGAGACCCTCGCCAGCGGCGAGCCCGCCATCGGCGCCCCCGGCACCGCCGGCCGCGGCGAGATCCTCGCCGGCTCGCTCGAGCAGTCGAACGTCGACCTCACCAACGAGTTCACGAGCCTCATCCTCGCGCAGCGCGGCTTCCAGGCCTCGAGCCGCACCATCACGACCGCCGACGAGATGCTGCTGGAAGCCGTCAACCTCAAGCGCTGAGTTCAACTCGATTGAGCGACTGGCCTTGAGTCGCGCGTCATTATTGGCGCCCGTTCTCGGAGTCGAGGGCCTCCTGGCGCGTGCCCGGCGCCACCAGCTCGACCGGCATCGTCACCGGCACCGAGATCACGAAGTCGACGCGCCGATTCTTGGCGCGCTCTTCGTTCGAGGTGTTCGGCGCCACCGGGCGGAACTCGGCGTAGCCGACGGCCGCCACCCGCTCGGGCGCGAGCCCGCCCTGCTCGACCAGCTCGCTCACCACGCTGGTCGCGCGCGCCGTCGAGAGGTCCCAGTTCGAGCGGAAGCGCGCAGTGCGGATCGGCAGGTCGTCGGTGTGGCCCTCGACGCGGACCTGCACGTCGCGGTTCCGCATCTGCTCGGCGATCGCCAGGAGCGTGTCGAGCGACTCGGGCTTGATGCGATCCTCGCCGCTGTCGAAGAGCGCGGTCGCCGCCAGGCGCAGCACGAGGTCGTTGCCGCGGCGGATGATCTTCACGCCCGCCAGCTCGGACTCGAGCTTCTTCTGGTCCTCGAGCAGGCGCTGGATCTCGGCGAGCTCCTCGGGGAAGCGCGGCTCGACCGGCGCCTCGATGACGACGTACTCGGTCAGCGACTCGAGCGGCATCATGCTCGCGCTCAGCCCCGGGCGCGCGCTCTCGGCGCTCGGCAGGTAGCCGCGCGCTCCCTCCGAGAGCCCCATCGCCAGCGAGAACGAGTCCTGAAAGCGCCCGACGCGCTTGGCGTCGACCTGCGAGACCGCAAACATCACGACGAAGAACGCGAAGAGCAGGGTGATGAAGTCCGCGTAGCTCACGAGCCAGCGTTCGTGGTTCACGTGCTCCGCGGCTTTGGCCCGCCTGCCCATCTCGTGCTCTCCTCCGACATGCGCGGCGGCGTGCCGCACGCACCATCGTGCGATCAGTTGCTCGCCGGCTCGGGCGCTCCGAGCGGCGCTTCATCCTCGGTCTTTGCCTTCGTGCTCGCCTGGTGCGGCACGAACGCCGCCAGGCGCTCGCGCACCAGCTTCGGGTTCAGGCCCGCCTGGATCGCCAGGATTCCCTCGACGATGAGCTCCATCTGGTTCGTCTCTTCGGCCTGGCGCACCTTGAGGCGACCGGCGGTCGGCAAGAAGACCAGGTTGGCGGCGGCCACGCCGTAGATCGTCGCGACGAAGGCGGCCGCGATGCCGGCGCCGACCTTGTCGATGTCAGAGAGGTTGCCCATCACGTGGATGAGCCCCAGCACCGCGCCGATGATGCCCACCGTCGGGCAGTAGCCGCCCGCGGCCTCGAAGACCTTGGCCGAGTTCTCGACGTGGTGCTCGTCCTGCGCGATCACCGTCTCCAGCGTCGAGCGGATCACCTCGGAGTCACAGCCGTCGACCGCCATCAGCACACCCTTGCGCAAGAGCGGGTGCGACGCCTCGTTGGCCACGCGCTCGAGCCCGAGCATGCCCTCCTTGCGCGCGAGCTGCGCCATGTTGACGATCTCGTCGACCAGCTTGTGGGGCTCGCGCTTGGGCGGCTTGAGCAGCTTGAACGACGCCCTGAGCGCGGCCTTGCACGTCGCCAGCGGGAACTGCACGATCACCGCGCCCACCGTGCCGCCGATCACGATCACGAAGGCCGGCACGCCGATGAGCGACTCGAGGTGCCCACCCTCCATGATGTTGCCGCCGATGATCGCGCCGAGCGCGACCACGAGGCCGATGACGATGCCGAAGTCCATCTCAGACCATGCCTTTGCGCTCGGATCCGCGCGGGATCAGCGCTCCACTCCGCCGGGACGTTGGAACTGCGCCGTGTCGAGGCCGGTGCGCAGCTTGCGCTGGAACTTGATGACGCGCTCCATCACCTCGTCGATCGGCTCACGCACGATGAGCTTGTCGCCGCCGACGAAGCACAAGATGGTGTCGGGGCTCTCGTCGGCCCACAGGATGTTGTCCGGGTTGACGACGACGACCTGCTGGTTCAGGCGGGTGAGGCGGATCATCGCGAGAGCTCCTGATAGCGGCCCGCCGCGTGGGAGCGGCTGCGCTCCTCCGAGAGGCGGACGATGATGTGATCGAAGAAGCGCAGGAGCCGAGTGCGCACCATCGCCTCGGACCCCTCGATGTGCGCGCGCACCGGCTCGGGTAGATGCTCGCCGGCGAACGCCTCGAGCAGCGCCTCGAGCGCGACCTTGCGCTGATCGACCAGGGTCGCGACGCGCTCGGCGTCCTCGTCGTCGATGGCGCGCCCGATGGCCGCGTAGAAGGACTCGAAGTGCGCCAGCGCCAGCTGTCGCTCCAGCGGCAGGGCGGCGCGTGCGTTGGCCTGGGTCGCGCTCATCGCCCACCTCCCGCGGCGGCGCCGATCCGAGAGGGTGACTCGGCGGCCTCGCGCCAGGCTTCACAGAGCGCGTCCATTTGGGGCACCAGCGCCCGCACGCTGGCGGCGTCGCGCGAGATCTGCGCGCGCAGGAGGCACACCGTCCAGGTCGCATAGGTCCTGTCCAGGAGCGAGACCACCGAGGGAGCCGAGTCCTCGCGCAACGACTCGCGCAGGTGCGCGAGGATCTCCACCGCCCGCTCCAGGGCGTTGCCCGCGTCACGCCAGCGGCCCTCCTCGAGGGCGTCGGCGGCCGAGGCCGAGAAGCGCACCAGGCCCTCGAAGAGCAGTACGACGAGCCCCTCGGGCGACGCCGTGGTGATGCGCACGCGTTGATAGGCTTTGACCAGGTTGTGCATCGTTCATCCTCGTCGTGGGG
The DNA here is from genome assembly GCA_011526585.1 of Deltaproteobacteria bacterium. Taxonomy (GTDB): domain Bacteria; phylum Myxococcota_A; class UBA9042; order PHBI01; family PHBI01; genus WYBB01. Next base: position 39,006 of record WYBB01000200.1, on the reverse strand, counting down.
GGAGGGCGCGTACGAAGCGCGCTCACTGGAGGTAGAGGGAGGCCAGAGCGCTGCCCTGCGCCTGGTAGCTCGCCAGCGCCTTCTCCATCGCGGTGAACTGGCGCTGCATCGTCGTCTGGAGGCGGTCGAGCCGGAGCTCCATGCGCTCGATCTGGGAGTCGAGCTGATCGACGCGCTGGTTAAGTGCCTTCTTGCGATTGCCGACGATGCCGTCGACGCCGTTGGTGTAGCGCTCGGTCAGCGCCTGCACCGTGGTCGAGAGCCCGCTCTCCGCCTCGGTGAAGAGGCGCGCCACGCCGCGCGGATCGTCGTTCAGCACCTTGTCGAGCACCTTGTCGTCGATGCTCAGGCGTCCGCTGGAGTCGGTCTTGATGCCCAGGCGCGTGAGCGAGGTGATGTTGCCGGCGCCGCCCCCGAGGGTGTGGGCGACGAGCTTGCGGATCTCGACGCCGAGCCGCTCGATGGTCGGATCGGGCTCGACGCTGCGCGCGCCGTCGCTGGTGCGCGTCGCCTTGTTGACGAGATCGATGACCTCGTTGGTGAGGTCGACGAATTGCTTGAGCTTGTCCTTGGTGCCGGTCTTGTCGGCGGCGATATCCAGGGTGCTCGAGCCGGTCTTCTTGAGCGCGACGGCGACCCCCGGGATTACGTGGGTCGGCTCGTTGCTCCGGCTCTCGGCCGCAAGCCCGTCGACGGTGAGGAGGGCGTTGCGGGCCTGGGAGACCTGGACGAGCCCGAGCTCGGCGCCGTCGCTGCCGGTGTAGCTCTCGCTGATGGTGATCGCGTCGTCGGCGCTCTCGCCGATGACGTGACCGCTCTCGCTGGCGACGATCTGGAGGTAGCTCGAGGTGCCGTCGCTGATGATAGAGGCGCTGACCTTGGCGGCCGAGCCGTTGATCCGGTCGACGACGTCGTCGAGGGAGTCGCCCTCCTCGATCGTGATGGTGTGAGGGCCTTCGCTGTCGCCGGCGGTCGCGATGGTGAGCGTGCCCGCCTTGACCTGGGAGAAGGCGCTGGCAAAGGCCACCGAGCGGTTCTTCTCGGCGCGGGCGAGCGCCTGAACCTCGAGCTCGTAGCTGCCGGCGACGGACTCGCCGTCGGCGGTCGCGCCGATGACCTCCTCGTCGCCGACGCCGATCTGGAAGGCGAGCACGTTCGAGGCCTTGCTCATGCCCTTGGCCAGCGACTCGAGCGCGCCGAGCTTGGAGGCGATCTCGCCCAGCGCCGAGATGCGCGCGTTGTAGCTCAGCTTGCGGTTCTCGAGCTGCTGGATCGGCGTGCGCTGGGCCGCGAGCGTGGCGCGGATGATCGCGTCGGTGTCGATGCCGGAGCTGAGGCCGTTGAACGTGATGCCCATCTCGTCCTCGCTGGAGAGAACGTCGGAGCTCGGGGACCGAGCCGCGGCTATGGATGATGTCGGGGGAGGGGGAGGGGAGGGGAGGCAGGGAAGATCGATCGGTCGAGCGGCACGCGGTCGCTACGCCTCGCATCCGTGTCGACTGCGTGCGCTCGACCGATCTTGGTTCAGCGGTGACCTCGCGGCGCGGAGGCCGCGACGACCGCCTGGCCGAACGGATTAGCCGAGCAGACGCAGCGCGAGCTGCGGCGCGGTGTTGGCCTGCGCCAACATCGAGACGCCGGCCTGCTGGAGCACGGTGCCGCGCGCGAGCTTGGCGCTCTCGGCGGCGACGTCGACGTCGCGGATGTTGCCGTCGGCGATGCCGAGGTTCTCGACCGTGCTCTCGAGGTTCTCGATCGCCTTGCCCATGCGGTTGACGGTCGAGCCGAGCGTGGCGCGCTGCGAGTTGAGGGTGTCGAGCGCGGCGTCGATGTCGTCGATGGCGGTCTGGGCGTTGGCCAGCGTGTCCACCGCCGAGGCGTTGACGCCGAGCGCGGTGGCGTCGGTGTCGGTCATGGCGATGGTGATGCGATCGTCGGCGGAGTTGCGGGTGCCGACCTGGAAGGTGAGCGTGCCGGCGGTGCCGGCGGTGCCGTCGAGCAGGTTCTGGCCGTTGTACTCGGTGACGTTCGAGACGCGGTCGATCTCCTCGACGAGCGCCGTGAACTCGTCGTTGACGTAGGCGCGCTCGGTGTCGGTGAGGCCGTCGCTGGCGCTCTGCACGGCGAGCTCGCGCATGCGCACCAGGGTGTCGGAGACGGTCTGCAGCGCCGAGTCTGCGGTCTGCAGCATGGCGACGCCCTGGGTGGCGTTGGAGAGCGCCTGCTTGAAGCCGCCGCTCTGCGCGCGCAGCCCCTCCGAGACGGCGAGGCCGGCGGCGTCATCCGACGAGCGGGTGATGCGCATGCCGGAGGAGAGCTTGTCGATCGAGCTCGCCATGGACGCGTTGGAGCGCGAGAGGTTCTTCTGACCTGAGAGCGCCGCGGTGTTGGTATTGATCATCAGGGCCATGTTCTTCGTTCCTTGGACGTGGGAAGACGAATGCGATCACGGGCGCCCCGCGCCCATGCCAACCAGCAGCCCCGGTACCGCCCTGGGTGACTGGCCTGTTCATCCCCTGATAACGACGCGCCCCGTGTTCGCCTTAAATCGTGCGTGAAGATTTCCCGGTTCCGTTCGCATGCGCACAGCACGTCCTGGCGTTCCCGCTCCCGCAAGGGAGGCTCGCGCGGGGCACCGACGATGCGCGAACGACGACCAGCGGGTGGCCACGGGGGCCGCCCTGTGCCGCAACATCCGTAGGGGCGTCCCTCGTGGCCGCCCTGCGCGCCGACGTCCGTAGGGGCGTCCCTCGTGGCCGCCCGTGGGGATGGACGTCGTTCAGCGGAACCAGGCGGCGCCGAGCTGCGCCATGATCTGCTGCGAGGTCGTGATCGCCGCCTCCAGCATCGTCTGCGCGCTCTGCAGCGCCGGCGCGACGCGGGCGAGGTCGACGCCGCGGAGCTCGCCGTCCTCGATCTGGATCGCGGTGGACAGACCGATCGAGACCTCGTCGAGATCGGCGAGCGTACCGAGGCGCATGCCGACGTCGGTGCGCACCCCCGAGATCCGCTCACGCGCGAGCCCGAGGCGGTCGAGCGTGTCGCGCACGGCGCCCGCGTCGCCCGAGTCGAGCGCGCTGACGAGGTCGCGCATCACGTCGATCAGGTCGTCGTTGGCGCCGAAGACCTCGCGGCCCGAGACGGTCGCCTGCACGGTGACGCCCGGCGCGACCTCGACGCGCCGGATGGCGTCGTTGCCCTGGTAGCTGTGGTCGGCGGCCAGCGGCGGCAGGTCCTCGGCCGTCCCGGTGAAGAGGTACTTGCCGCCGGCGTCGCGCCGGTTGGCCAGCGCCGCGATCTGATCGAGCAGACGCTGCGCGGCGATGGCCGAGCTCTGCCGCGTCGTCGCGTCGATGGTGTCGCTGCCCATCTGGATGGCCAGGTCCTGCGCCTCGACCACCAACCCGTGCATGCCGTCGAGCGCGATCTCGATGGCGGCGAGGTCGCGCGTCACCGTCGCGCGCGCGCGGTCATGACTCGTGAGCTCTGCCTGGAAGGCCGCCAGCACCGTGGCGCGATCGGCCGCCAGCAGGTCGGTCGACGGCGTCGGCAGCGCGGTGCCCTCCTGCACCGGGCGCTGTGCGGCGACCAGCGCGCGCATCGCGCGGTCCGTGCCCTGGCGCACCATGTTGGCGATCAACGACTGCGAGACGCGCATCATCGCCTCAACCGACCAGGCCGAGCACGGTGTCGGTCATGCGCTGCGCCTCGCCGATGACCCGGCTCGAGGCTTCGAGCGCGGCCTGGGCCTGCGTGAGCGCGAACATCTCCTCGTCGATCGACACACCCGTCGCCGAGGCGAAGAGGTTCTCGAGCTGGGTGCGCGATTCGCGCTCGAAGTCGCCGGCGGCCTCGACGCCGGCGACCGCCTGGCTGACCTCGCGGCTCAGGCTCCGCCAGGCGCCGTCGTCGCGCGCGACCTCGATCATGCGCAGGAGGTTGCCGTTGTCGCCCGGGGCCAGGGCGGGGTCGAGCGCCGCGCCGATCTCGTCCGCCGTGAGGCCGGCGCTCAGCGCGACCGCTGCCGCCGCCCCCGCGACCGCCGTCGGCGCCGTGAAGAACGCGCCCGCCGGCGTGCCGTCCATCGTGAAGCCGCCCGCGTGCGTCGCGTTGAAGGTCGAGACGAAGTCGAAGGCGAGCTGGTCGAGCGCGTCGACCGCCGCGACCACGGTGTGCTCGTGCGCGTGCATGAGCCCGCCGAGCTTGCCGCCGAGCTCGGCCCCGGCGATCGCCTCGAGGCGCGCACCGTCGGGTCGCTCGAAGGCGATCTCGATCCCGCGCGCTGGCGGGGCCATCGCCTCGACCACCACGCGCGTCGCCTGCCCACCCTCGACCAGCGCGCGCCCGCCCGCGGTCGAGACCGTGGTCGAGCCGTCGGCGTTCAGGCGCACGTCGATGTCGGTGAGCCCGGCGAGCGTGCCGAGCAACGCCGCGCGCTGCGAGCGATAGGTGTTGGCCTCGTCACCGGCGCGCGCCGCGCGGATGCGTTGATCGAGCGCGGCGATCTGCGCGGTCAGCGTGTTGATCTCCTCGGCCGTCGCGCGCGCGTCGTGCTCGATGTCGACCGCGACCCCGTCGAGCTGGCGTCTCGTCGACGCGAACGCCGCGCCGAGCGCCTCGCCGGTCGCGATGAGCGCGCGCCGCTCGGACTGGCCCGACGGGTTCGCCGAGAGCGCGGCCAGCGCCGCGCGGAAATCGTCCAGGCGCTTGCCGAGCCCGACGCCGTCGAGGTCGTTGACCGCCGCCTCGGCCAGGCTCAGGTGCGGCAGCTGCGCGTCGAAGTAGGCGGTTCGCCCGGTCGCGCCCTGCAGCGCGTGCTCGAGCAGGGTCGCACGCAGGGCCTGCGGGGGGCCGGCCATCACCGCGAGCCCACCCAGCGCCTCGGACAGCGGCAGGATCTCGCGCGCGTAGTACGGCGTCTGCGCGTTGGCGATGTTGCGCGAGACGAGCGCCGCCGCGCTCTGCGCGATCGACATGCCGCGGTGGGCCGACGAATAGATGGAGGTCAGCGGTGGCATCTCACAGATCCAGCTCGAGGCTCATGGCCGGTGGCGGCGCCGCGACTCGCGGGCGCGCGCGCCCACCGCGCGTGTAGGTCGCGCCGATCCCGCCCTGGGCGGTGTCGAGCACGGTGCGCCAGGCCGTCACGGCGGCGAGGCCGCGTCGGGCGTGTGCCTGCGCGAGGCGTTGCAGCTCGGCGAGCGCCTGTCCGAGCGAGCGCAGGAGCGAGATCCGCTCGCGCAGCGCGTCGCGCTCCGGCGGGCCGAGCGCAAACGCCAGCGCGCTCAGGCTGCTCGTCGGTCCATCCAGCCCGAGCGCCCCTCCCAGCGCCTCGGCCGCGCGCGCGACCTCGTCATGGCTCGTCGCCAAAGCGGCGCTCCGCGCCTGCACCTCGGCCTGCGCGGCCTCGAGCTGGGCGGCGCCATCGCGCTCCACCCGCAGCGCGACCAGCGCGCGGATCTGGGCCTGCGTCGCCTGCACCAGCACCTCGAGCACGGCGATCTGCCGGTCGAGGCCAACGTGCAGCGCGACCCACGCGGCATCCGCCTCGCTGCGCGCTCGGATCATTCATCCCCCTCGGGTCCGAGGGCGTCATCGACGATGCGCCGCGCCAGCGCCTCCGGATCGACCTGATAGCGATCCTCGGCGAGCTCGAGCGCGAGCGCCTGCATGCGCTGGGTGTCGAGCCGTCGGGCCTCGCCCGCCGTCCAGGCCTGGGTCGAGAGCGCGATCGAGGCCGCGTCCCCATCATCGCCGCGCATCGCCGACCTGGTGCTCGCCTCGGCGGTCGCCGCCGCCGCCGCGGACGAGGCGACGCCCTTGAGCCCGAGGCTCGGGGTCGGCTTCTTGCTGTCGATCGGTCGCGTCGGGTCCATCGGTGGGCTCCTCGTTCCCGGGGCGGTGGCCGTCTCGTCCGGCGCCGCGCGTACCCGGGCCTGTGCGATCACGCAAACGTCATCATGAATCGATTCCTTAAATCGGATCTGCGACGTTGTCGCCCGGTGGGCTCCAGCGCTCGCCCGCGTCGGCCCCGTCCTCGACGGCGCCCTGCTTCACCCAGCGCTCGAGCCGCAGCTGCCCTTCGGTCGAAGGCACGACGTGCGGCTCGTCGCCCGCGCCGGCGACCATCTCGGCCAACCCGATCCCACCGGCCTTGGCGAGGTTGTCCGCGAGCGCGTCCACGATCAGGTGGTCGACGAGCTGACCACCCGCCTCCTCGTCCGCGATCCGGGCCGAGCGATGCATCGCCTCGACCATGCCGCGCAACATCATGGCCTCGAACTCGGTCGCCACCGCGCGGTCGGCCGGCGCGCCTTCGCGTCCGTCGACCCGGGGGCTGATCACACCGTCGACCCGCGGGCTCATCACACCGTCGACCGGCCTCACGGCACCACCTCCAGCTCCGCGTGCAGGGCCCCCGCCGACGCCAGCGCCTGCAGGATGTCCACGAGCCCACGCGCCCCGACGCCCAGGCGGTTGAGCCCCCGCACCACCTCGGCCAGCGTCGTGCTCTGCTCGATCACCTTCAGGTCGGGCGTGTCGTCCAGGCGCGGATCGTCGTCCTCGTCGCTCTGTCCGATCGCCAGCGAGACCCCGTCGTAGGCGATCGCCACCCGTGAGATCCGCACCTCGCCGCCGAGCACCACCGCGCCCGTCGAACCGCTGACCACCACGCGCGCCCGCGCGTCGGGCTCGACCTCGATCCACTCGAGCGTCGCGATCAACCCGGCGATCCGCTCGCGCCACGCTTCCGGCACCGCGATCTCCACCGTGCCGGCGTCGACCGGCCGCGCGATCGCCGCTGCCCCACCCGGCGCCGGTGCGCCGCTCACCGACGCCACCACCCCCGGGGCCGGGGGCTCGGCCGCGTCCGCCTGGAGCCCGAGCAGCGTGCGCTGGCGGTTGACCGCGTCGGCGAGGTGCGCCGCCGTGCGGAAGTCCGGGCGCGCCAGGAGGAAGCGCAGGACGCCGCCCTCGCCGAGGGTCACCGGCACCTCGCGCTCGACCAGCGCCCCCTGGCTGACGCGCCCCACGTTGAGCCGACCGCGGTAGGCCCGACCCCAGTCCTCGGCGTCGCCGGCGCTGCCGACCTGCACCGGGCCCTGGGCCACCGCGTAGGTCTCGCCGTTGGCGCCCTTGAGCGGCGTCATCAGGAGCGTGCCGCCGACCAGGCTGCGCGCGTTGCCGATCGAGCTCACCATCACGTCGATGGTCACACCCGGCCGCGAAAACGGCGGCAGCTCGGCGGTCACCGTCACCGCCGCCACGTTGCGCAAGAGCAGGCGCTGTTTGTCGACGCGCACCCCGAGGCGCGACAGCATCGCCTCGAGCGACTGCGGCGAGAACCCGGCCTGCTCGGAGTCGCCGGTGCCGTCGAGGCCGACCACGAGCCCGTAGCCGATGAGCTGGTTCTTGCGCACGCCGTCGAAGTGCCCGAGCTCCTTCACGCGCACGCTCGCGTTCACCGCGGGCGCCGCCAGCACGGTCGCCACGCTCACCGCGACGAGGGCCGCCGAGCGCATCACCGGACCTCCACGCGTCGCGCGTCGCTGACCACGCCGCGCACGACCTTGTTGCCGCCGACCTTCATGCGCACCGCGATCTCGTCGCCGCGCGCGCCGTCCTCGAGCGCCTCCGCCGCCGCCCTGAGCGCGAAGCCATCGCCCTCGAGCACCGCGATCACCTCGTCGCCGCGCGCGACCAGCCGCTGCGCGTGCACCTCGTGACGCCCCAGGGTCTCGCCCGCCTCGAGCGCGCGCCGGAGCGTGCCCCCAAGCACGGCCGCGAGCTCGGCGAAGCGGCCATCGCGCAGCGGCCGCGCCACCACCTGCACGTCGTCCTCGCCGAGCACCGCGCCGCGCTCCAGGCGTCGCGCCGCGACCACCGTCGGCACCAGCACCTCGATCTCCGCTTTGACCCAGACCTCGCGCTCGCGCCGCTTCGCGCTCACGGTAGCCCGCGCCGTCACCCAGCCGACCGGCGCCCCGCGTGACGCGATCTCGATCCCCACCAGCTCCGCTCCACGCGGCAGCCCACCCTGGACCTCGACCTGCACGACGCGCACCGTCGCCTCGGGCAGCGCCAGACGCTCGCGCGCCTGCGTCGCGATGCGCTCGCCGATCTGCGCCTCGATCCCGCCCGCGCGCGATCCGGCCAGCGCCGGCGACGCCATGCACACGACGAGCACGGCCAGCGCGCACGCCGCCGACGAGACCCGACTCCGCGAGCGCGCGCGCGTCATCGCAGCTGCGCCGCCTCGGCCAACATCTCGTCGGCCGCCTTGATCACGCGTGAGTTGATCTCGTAGGCGCGCTGCGCCGCGATGAGATCGATCATCTCCTCGACCACCTCGACGTTGCTGCTCTCGAGCATGCCCTGCTCCAGCGCGCCGACGCCCTCTTCGCCCGGCGCGCCGATCACCGCGCGCCCGCTCGCCTCGGTCTCGAGGTAGAGCCCCTGGCCGAGCGCCTTGAGGCCCGCCGGGTTGGCGAAGCGTCCGAGCTCGATGCGCCCGACCTCGATCGCCTCGGTCTCGCCCGGCTGCTCCGCCTTGACGGTGCCGTCATCCTCGATGGTGATCGCGGTGGTGTCCGGCGGCACGAAGAGCGGGGGCTCCAGCGGGTGCCCCTGCGAGGTGACGATCTGGCCGCGCGCCGTGATCTTGAAGTCGCCGGCGCGCGTGTAGGCGAACTGGCGATCGTCGAGGCGCACGCGGAAGAAGCCGTCGCCCTGGATCGCCAGGTCCAGCTGGTTCTGCGTCTGCTTCATGTCGCCGGTCTCGAAGACCTTCTGCGTCGCCATCAGCCGCGTGCCGAGCCCGATCTCGACCCCGACCGGCCGGCCGCTCTCGCCGCGCGTGCGCGCCACCGACGGCGCCCGCACCTGCTGATAGAGCAGGTCCTGGAACTCCGCGCGCGCCTTCTTGAAGCCGGTCGTGTTCACGTTCGCCATGTTGTTGGCGATGACGTCGATCTGCGTCTGCATCGCCTCCATGCCCGAGGCCGCCGTGTGCATGCTGCGAATCATCCCGTCCCCCGTGAGCGCTTCATTTTCGTCGTCATCGTCATCGTCATCGTCGCCTTCACCGCGGCAAGCGCGCCGCCGCCGCGTCGAGCTCGCCGCTGGTCGTGATCACCTGACGCAGCGCCGAGAAGGTGCGCTGCACGTTGATGAGCTCGAGCATCACCCGCACCGGGCTGACGTTCGACTCCTCGATGTGGCCCTGCATCACCTGCGCGTCGGCGCTCGGCTTCACGTCCGGCGCGCGCATGAACAAGCCGCTCGGATCCTTGACCAGGCCCTTGCCGAGGTCCGGGCTCGCCAGCCCGAGCCGCGCCACCTCGCCGTGCTCGGTGTGGATCCGCCCGTCGGCGTCGATCTCCGGCACCTGGTCGGGCGGCACCACGATGCGCTTGCCCTTGTCGGAGAGCACCGGGTTGCCGGCGTTGGTCATCAGCGTGCCGTCGCGCCCGAGCACGAGCCGCCCGCCACGCGTGAGGCGCACGCCGTTGCGCGTCTCGACCTCGAGCATCAGGTTGCCGGTGACGGCGACGTCGAGCGGGTTGTCGGTCTGGGTGAGCGCGCCGGGGCCCATGTCCGAGGGTGCCCCGCGCGCCTGCACGTAGCGCTTGTCGACCTCGTCAGGTTGGCGTCCGGCGCGCGTCTCGCCGCGTACGCCACCGCCGTTGGCGGCCGCGCGCTCGCCGGCCAGCACCTCCTCGAAGCTCATGCGGTCCGACTTGAAGCCGCTCGTGCGCGCGTTGGCCAGGTTGTTGGCGAGCAGCTCCATGTGGCGCAGCTGCGCCAGGCTGCCCGAGGTCGCGACGTAGATGCCCTTGCTCATCGTAGGCGCCCTCCTCAGAACGGGATGACCGCGTCGAGCGCGTGCTGGAGCCAACCCGGGCTCTGCTTGTCGCTGACGACGCCGCGCCCGGTGAACTCGATCTCGGCGTCGGCGATGCGCGTCGAGTCGATGGAGTTGTTGTCGAGGATGTCGACGGGGCGGATCACGCCGCTCACGTAGAAGTGGTGCTCCTCTTCGTTGACGAGGATCACGCGGTGACCCTCGATGAAGAGGTTGCCGTTGGGCAGGACCTGCTTGACCATCGCCGGCACCGTGGCGCGCACGTGGTCGGTGCGGCGGGTGTCGCCGCGACCGAAGAAGTCCGACTGGTACTTGCTCTCGATGAGCTTGTCGTCGAGCACGCCGCCGAGCTGGCGGATGAGGCCGAAGAAGGAGCCGATCGACATGTCGACGCCGCTGCCGCGCGCGAGCTCGGTGCGTGCGCCGCGCTCGGCGTTGGCGTCCTCGATCACGTTGATCGTCAGGATGTCGCCGGCGAGGCGCGCACGCTGGTCGGCGAAGAGGAAGTTGCCGTTGTGGGTCGGTGAGAAGAGCGAGCCGTTGCTCGTGTCGGACTGGATCACGGTGAGATCCACCGGGGACTCGTACTTGCGCTGCTTCGGCTTGTACTTGCCGATGTGGTTCACGCCCCCGCACGCGCTCCCGAGTGCGAGCACGGTGACGAGGCTGATCATGACGGCGCCGCTCATCCGACCTCCGCGTGGGTGCAACGCAAGCGGCATGCCACGCGCGCCCGGTGAGGAATCGCCGTATCGCCTCGGCGACACGCCGTCGTCACCCGGCAGGGTTTGCCGATCGGATCGGATCGGCCCGGCAGGATCTGCCGATCGGCAACCGCGCGCCGAGCACGCCGGGATCCTCGCGCCGCCTTGCGCGCGGTGTTATCTTGCGAGCGCGGAGGGCGGGCATGACGCGTCGCGAGCGGATCGTCGAGAAGGTGCATCGGATCGCCGAGGCCAGGGAGAAGCAGGCGCTGATAGGCCTCGGCCGGGTCGAGGCGGCACACCGCGAGGTCCGCGCCGCCGCCGAGGCGCTCGAGCACGATGACGCCGCCGCCGAGGCGCAGCTGACCGGGGCGGGCCAGCTCGGCGCGGTCGAGCGCGAGCTCCTCTGGGCCCACCGCGCGTGGTCGTCACGCGAGCGCACGAGCACCGCGGAGCAGCTCGCGCTCAGCGAGGCCGATGTCAGCGCCGCGCGCGCGCGCCTCGATCGCCTCAAGCGCGAGACGCGGATCCGCGAGCGCATCAAGGATCGCGTGCAAGGCGACGCGCTCAAGGCCCGCGACGATCGCGCCCAGCGCGAGCTCGACGAGCTCGCCAACCAGCGCGCTCACGATCCCTCCCCCGACGAGTAGGGGCGGCCCTCGTGGCCGCCCGCATGTAGCGAGGGCCCTCGTGGCCGCCCGCGTCGCCACGACCGGCCCTATCGTTGGGTCGCAACCGCCGCGCGCAGCTCCTTGATCGCCGCCGAGTGCAGCTGTGAGATCCGCGCCTCGGTCACCCCGAGACTCTCGGCGATCTCCGCCATCGAGAGGCCCTCGAAATAGTAGAGCGAGAGGATCGTCTGCGTGCGCTTGTCGAGCCCGGCGATCGCCTCGCTCAGCGCGATCTCCAGATCGGCGCGGCTCCACCCCGACACCGCGATGTCCTGCGCCAGCGCGTGCCGATCCAGCACGTCGACCGAGTCGAACTTCAGGCTCTGCGTTTGCTCGAGCAGCTCGCGCACCTGCGCCGGCGACAGGTCGAGGGCCTGCCCCAGCTCGCGCTCGGTCGGCTCGCGCCCGAGCTCGTGGGTGAGCTGTTGGAGGGCCAGCGCGACCTTGCGCACCTTGCGTCGCTGCGGCTGCGAGTAGAGGTCGACGCGCCGCAGCTCGTCGAGGATGGCGCCCTTGATGCGGAACTCGGCATAGACCTCGAAGGGTCGGCCGCCGCTCGGGTCGAAGCGTCGGTGCGCCTGCACGAGGCCCATCATGCCGACCGAGACGAGGTCCTCCCAGCCGATCACCGCCGTGCTCGTGCCGGCGTAGCGCCGCGCCCACAGGTGCACGAGGTGCGCGTAGCGTCGCATCAGCTCGCTGATGTCGTCGGACGCCACCGGCGGCAGCTCGGCGTTTCGGCGGTAGGCGCGCTCGCGCCGCGAGACCTGCGGATTCACGCGCGCCCCCTCGCGGGGAGCCCGGCGGCCCAGCCCGGCACGACCGTCGCCCCACCCCCGACGCCGTAGCGCGAGGGCAGCGATGACCAGAAGAAGCGCAGCGCCGAGCGCTCTGCCGCCAGCGGCGACTCGCACGCCAGCGCGCTGAGGTCCTGAGCGAGTGTCCTCATGCGGCGCGAGACCAGCGAGGTCGGTCGCGTCGCGACGATCGGCTGGCCGACCATCACGGCGTCGTGCACGAGCGGATCGAAGGGCAGCCAGCCGAGCAGATCGATGCGCGCGCCGAGGAAGTGCCCGACCAGGGTCTGCAGGCGGTCGTGCACCGCGCTGGCGATCCCCGGGCCGAAGGCGTGGTTGACGACCAACCCGAGGCGCGAGCGCCCCGAGCGCTTGCAGAGCGCGCGTGCGCTCGCGTAGGTGTCGGCGAGCGCGGTCGGCTCCGGGGTCGTCACCAGCACCACCTCGTCCGCCGCGCCCGCGAAGAAGAGCGCGTTGTCGCCGACGCCGGCCGAGGTGTCGATCACCACCGCGTCGAAGCGTTCGCCGATGCTGTCGAGCGCGCCGAGCAGCGCGAGCGTCTCGCAGTCGTCGAGCGGTTCGCTCTCGATCTCGTGCCCGAGCCCGGAGAGGAGCGTCGGCCCGGCCGTCGTCTCGAAGAGCGCGTCTTCGATCGGCACACGGCCGCCGGCGACGTCGCGGATCCCGGCGTCCGGGAAGACGCCGAGCAGCAGGTGCGCGTTGGCCGCCCCGATGTCGGCGTCGATGAGCAGGACGCGGTCGCCGCGCTGCGCCAGCTCGACGGCCAGGTTCACGGCCAGCACGGTCTTGCCGACGCCGCCCTTGCCGCCGGCGATGGCGATCACGCGCAACCCGCCTCGACCCGCTGTGCCGAGCGCGCTCACGAGGCCCTCCGCAAGAGCGTCTGCGCCACCTCCCGCGCATCGACCGCGCGAATGTCGTCCGGGATGTCGCGGCCGGTGGCGAAGTGGGACACCGGCAGATCCGCGCGCAGGCACGCCGCGAGCACCGCCGTCGGTCCGCGCGCCTCGTCGAGGCGGGTCACGATCAACGACTCGAGCGCCGGGCCGTCGTAGGCGGCGATGGTGTCGCCGACCAGCGTCGGCGAGAGGGTCGCGGGCAAGACCAGATGATGGCGCACCTCGCGCCCCGAGGCCGGCTTGAGCGCGCGATGGCGCTGTTCGGCGTCGAAGGGGTTGTGGCCGGCGGTGTCGATGAGCACGAGGTCCTTGTCGGCGAAGCGCTCGAGCGCGCGCTCGACGTCGCCGCGCTCACGCGCCGCCACCACCGGCACGCCCATCACCTCGGCGTAGGTCTCCAGCATCTCGAAGGCCCCGAGGCGATCGAGATCGGTGGAGACGATGGCGACCTCGCGGCGCCGCGCGAAGGTGGCGAGCCCCGCGATCTTCAGGAGCGTCGTCGTCTTGCCCGCGCCCGATGGACCGACCAGCGCCGCGACCGAGCCGGCCGGCAGGGACCACAGCGGCGGCGCCGCGCGCACCGTGCGCTCGATCTCGTCGGCCAGATCGGGGCTCTTCGCCACCGCCAGCCCTTGCCGCGGCGTCGCGCGCCGCACCGCCCGCTCGACGAGCTCGCTCGCCACCTCGCGCTCGACCCCGGCCGCCATCAGCGCCGCCGTCGGTCCGCCCTCCTCGAGCAGCGCGCGCTCCCGCTCGAGCCGCCCGATCTCGTCGCGCATGCGCCGGTCCTTGAGCGCGAGCTGCTGGATCTGCGACTCCAGCCCGCGCACCGCCTGCTCGAGGCGCGCCAGCTGGCGCGTCAGGACCGCCTCGCGCGCCGCGATCTCACCGGCCTCGCCGCCCGGCTCGGGAACGCGCGTCTCGGCCGCCGTGCCCGTCGTGCCCTCGCGCGCACGCACCGTGCTCGGTGCAGCGCGCTCGATCTGCGCACTCGCCGGCCACGCCGCCACGACCTCGTAGCGCTCCGCCTCGGGTACCCCCGCGCCGCCGTCGCGCCCGAGATCGCGCGTGGCCAGGATCACCGCGTCCACGCCGATCATCGACTTGACGCGATCGAGCGCGTCACGGATCGACGGCGCGCGAAAGGCCCGCGTCGGCCCCATGCCCGCGAGCCCCTGCGAATCGCCCTCACGCGCTCTGTACGACATCGCCTGGTCCTCCTCGTGCTCTCTCTGGGTCCTGTGCCTTCATGCGTCGTCTGCTCACACCGTCGCCGCGTGGGCTCGTGCGCTCGTGGTCTGCGCCTGCACGCGCGCCGCGGCGCCCACGCGCCGCCCCTGAACCGTCAAGGTCGACACGGTGACGACGTCGAGGCGCGGCGGCAGCTCCGCCTGACTCATCACCGTCACCTGTGGCATCAGCCGCGCGATGAAACGCCTGAGCGGGTAGCGCAGGTCCGCCGGCGTCAGCACCACCGTCGCGTGCCCCTGCGCCTGCAGCCGCTGATGCGCGAGCTGCAACTGCCCGAGCAGGCTCTGCGCCGTCTGCAGGTCGGGCGCCAGCGCCGACTCGCTCTCGTTGCGCAGCACGAACTGGCGCAGCAGGTCCTCGGTGGCGCCATCGAAGATCGCGACGTAGAGCTTGCCGTCGGGCTCGACATGACGCTGCGCGATGGCCGCGCCGAGTCTCAGCCGCACCTGGTCGACCAGGTAGCTCGTCGCGCGCCCGTAGCGCACCGCCTCCGCCAGCGCCTCGAGGATCGTGCGCAGGTCGCGGATCGAGACGCGCTCCTCGAGCAGCTGCCGCAGGACGGCCAGCAGCTCGGCGTGCGACAGCGCCTGCGGCAGGAGCTCGTCGACGATGCGCGGGCTCTTCTGCGCGACGATCTCGAGGAGTCGCTGCAGCTCGTCCCGCCCGAGCAACCGGCCCGCCGCGCTGGCCAGCACCTCCGACAGGTGCGTCACGATCACCGTCTCCGGCTCGACCACGGTGTAGCCGGCCATCTCGGCCTCGGTCCGCTGCGCCGGCCGGATCCACAGCGCCGGCAGGCCGAAGGCCGCGTCGCGCGTCGCGATCCCGTCGATCTTCTTGCGCGCGTCGCCGGGGTCCATCGCCATCAGGCGCTCGGGCATCACGCTCGCGCGCGCGACCTCGACGTCGTGCACGAGCAGGCGGTAGTCGCCCGGGGCGAGCTCGAGGTTGTCGCGCACGTGGATCCCCGGCAGGATGAGTCCGAGGTCGCGCGCCGCGTTCTTGCGCAGTCCGGTGATGCGCCGGACGAAGGTGCCGTCCTTGCCGACGAGCGGCACGAGGCCGTAGCCGACCTGCAGCTCGAGCGGGTGCACGTTGATGAGGCTCGAGAGCTCGTCCTCCTCGGAGCGCCGCGGCGCGCCTGCCGTCGCCTCGCCACCCGGCCCGGTCGCGCCTGCGCCGCGCGCTGCCTCGCCGCCCGCGCCCTTCTTCTTGTCGAGCTTGCGCGCGCCGAAGATCAGCGCCCCCGCCAGGAGCAGGAAGGGCACGACCGGCATGCCCGGCACCAGCAGGAGCGCGCCGAGCGTCGCGGCGGTGCCGATGAGCACGGCCTTGTTCATGAAGGCCTGGGTCGCGACCTGCTTGCCGAGCTCGTCGTCGTCTGCGGTGCGGGTGATCACCATGCCGGATGCGGTCGACACCAGCAGCGAGGGGATCTGCGAGACGAGCCCGTCGCCGATCGTCAGCACGGTGAAGACCTCGACCGCCTCGCCGACCGGCATGCCGTGCTGCGCGACGCCGATGATCAGGCCACCGATGATGTTGATGAAGGTGATGATGAGGCCGGCGATGGCGTCGCCGCGCACGAACTTCTGCGCGCCGTCCATGGCGCCGTAGAAGTCGGTCTCGCGCGCGAGCTCACGCCGCCGCTCGCGCGCCTGATCCTGGCTGATGAGGCCGGCGGCGAGATCGGCGTCGACGCTCATCTGCTTGCCGGGCAGCGCGTCGAGGGTGAAGCGCGCCGAGACTTCGGCGATACGGCCCGAGCCCTTGGTGATCACGATGAAGTTGATCAGCGTGAGGATCAGGAAGACGACGATGCCGACGACGTAGTTGCCGCCGACGACGAAGTTGCCGAAGGTCTCGACGATGTTGCCGGCGGCCTCGGGACCCTCGGCGCCGTGCAGCAGGACGAGGCGCGTGGTCGAGATGTTGAGGCCCAGGCGCAAGAGCGTCGTGACCAGCAGGATCGAGGGGAAGACCGAGAAGTCGAGCGCGCGCTTGAGCTGGATCGAGGTCAGCAGGATCAGCACCGAGACGGTGATGTTGACCGTCAGCAGGAGGTCGAGCACGACCGTCGGCACCGGCAGGATCAGAAGGCCAAGCACGCCGACCATGATCGCCGGCATCAAGAGCGGCGAAAGGCGCATGCCCCCGGGCGACGACGGCGCGGCTCCGGCCACCTCAAGGCCCTCCGCGGGCGATCTCGGGCAGGGCCAGGGCGATCTCGCCGAAGAAGCTCGCCAGCTCGTCGTAGACGAAGCTGCCGGTGAGCCAGATCACCAGGCCCGTCGCGAACATCTTCGGGATGAAGACCAGCGTGACCTCGTTGATCTGGGTCGCCGCCTGGAAGATCGAGATCAGGAAGCCGACGGCGAGCCCGGTGAAGAGGACCGGCGCCGAGATCGCGAAGATCGTCGCGAGCGTCTGCTGCAGGAGGTCGCCGATCGCGTCCGCGCTCATGCCACGCTCCGCGCCAGGGTGCCGACGACCAGCCCCCAGCCGTCGACCGCGACGAAGACCAGGATCTTGAGCGGCAGCGAGATCGTCGCCGGCGGCAACATCATCATGCCCATCGACATGAGGATCGAGCCGACGACGAGCTCGATCACCAGGAACGGCAAGAAGAGGAGCGCGCCCATCTGGAAGGCGGTCTTGAGCTCGCTCAGGATGAAGGCCGGCACGAGCGAGACGAGCGAGACCTCGGCCGCGCTGTTCGGGCGCGCCTCGCCCGCCAGCTCGATGAAGAGCATGAGGTCCTGCTCGCGGGTGTGCGCGAGCATGAAGGTCTTGAGCGGCACGGCGGCCTTCTCCAGCGCCTGCATCTCGTCGATCTCGCCCGCCTCCCACGGCGTGATCGCCTGGTCGCGCACCTCGCCGAAGACCGGCGCCATGGTGAACGCCGTCAGGAACAGCGCCAGCGCGACCAGCACGCGATTGGGCGGCAGCTGCATGACGCCGATCCCCTGCCGCACCATCGAGAGCACGACGACGATGCGCGTGAACGAGGTCATGGCCAGGAGGATCGCCGGCACGAACGCGAGCGCCGCGAAGAGGAGGACGATCTTGAGGATGGTCGAGCCGCCCGCGCCCGCGCCGCCGCCGCCGATGTCGATCTGGATGAAGGGCGCGGGGCTCGAGGGCGGAGGCGCCATCAGCGACGGCGCGGGGACCGCCGGCGCCGTCACGTCTCCTGCGCCCGGCTGCGTCGGCAGATAGGGCACCGCCTGCGCGCGCGCGTCCGCGATGGGTCCGGCCGCCGTCGCCGCCGTCGCTCCCAGGAGGGCGACGAGCATGCACAGGCAACGGCGTATCGCGGTGGGACCCCTCGACTTCATCGCACCTCAGTTCGGGGCCTGGTGGCGCTCGAGGCGCGCGCGCAGCGCGATGGCCTCGTCGGTCTTGAGGCGGTCGCGCTGGGCGGGTGCCGCCGGTGAGCCTCCGCTGCGCGTGAGCTGGTCGAGCAGCTGGCTGAAGGACTCCTGCGGCGGCGCCGTCGTCGGCCGGCTGGTGCGCGGCGGCGCGCCGAGACCCCGGTCGGTCGCGACGCGATCGATCACCGTGCGCGGGCTGATGATCGGCGCGGCGGCCACGGGCTGACGGCGCGCCGGGTCGGCCAGGCGCGGTTCATCGGGGAGCGACTCGAGCGCGACGTCCTCGTCGAGCTCGGACAGGAGCGAGAGCCCCTTGTCGGTCGCGCCCACGACCAGCGTCTTGCCGGGCACCCGCACGAGCGCGACCTGCCAGCGCCCCGCGACGCGCACGCTGCCGACGAGCGCGATCGCCTTGTCGCCGCTCGCGCTCGGGCCACTCTGGCGGCGGCGCAGGATGAGCCAGGCCACCGCGCCGCCGATCAACACGAAGAGCACGACCGCCGTGCGCACGACCCCGCCCGAGCCCGACGCCGCCTTGGCGCTGCCGGCCTGATCGTCGGCGCGGCTCACGGCCTCGCGGGGCTCGCTGTCGAGGAATACCAGCTCGGAGCGCGGCGGCTCGGCGAGCGCGTCAGCGCGTTTCGCGTCGGTCGTCTGCGCGGGAGCGGGGAGCGGGTCGCCTCCCTGGGGCCCCGCGGCGTGCGCGAGCTCCGCCCGCATCTGCTGCGCGGCGACCGCGCCGGCGAAGAGGCCGAGCACCCCGGCGACCACCAGCGCACGACGACCGAAACCCACCTGCCACATCGCGCGCCCTCCCACGTCGTCCACTGCGGACTCCGACCGGGGGCGAGCTGTGCAACGGTCATGCCGCACAGCGTGTCACGACGTCGCGGGGTGTCGGCGCGCGGCATCTCGCTCGGCAAGGACTGCCCAGTGGGCAGCGCGCACGTCAATCCGTTGGCGATCGTCAGCGCCGTGTCACGCTTCTGACGTGCCGGCGAGCAACGGGTCGACGATGACGCTCTTGGCGACGGGCGGAGCGACGAGCGCGAGGCTCCACGCGACGCGGTCGCGCCCCTGCTGCTTGGCGCGGTACATCGCCTCGTCGGCGCGCCGTACGGCCTCGTCCGCGCCCATGCCGGCGATGAGCGAGACGCCGCCGATCGAGCTCGTCACCTGCACGCTCACGCCGTCGCGGCAGCTCACCGGCTCGGCCGCCAGGATCCTGCGCAGGCGCTCGGCGACGCGCGCGCCGTCGAGCCCATCACACCCCGGCAGGAGGATCCCGAACTCCTCGCCGCCGAGGCGGCTCACGACGTCGTCGGCGCGCAGGTTGCCCACGAGCCTATCCGCCACCGCCGTCAGCACGTCGTCGCCGACGCCGTGACCGTGCACGTCGTTGACCGTCTTGAAGTGGTCGAGGTCGAGCACGAGCAGGCTCGCCGGCTGCGGGCTCGTCGCGAGCTGCGCCAGCACCGCGGCGAGCGCCTCGGAGAAGAGGCGGCGGTTGCCGATCCCGGTCAGCGGATCGGTCATCGCCAGCCGGCGCAGAGTCGCGTTGGACGCGGCGAGCTTGCGCGTGAGCGCCTCCTTCTCGCGCAGGAGCTGCTCGAGGTGGCGCGTGAGCTCCTCATAGGAGTAGCTGATGCTGACCAGCGCCTGGCTCGCGCCCTCCTGGAGCTGATCGAAGCTCGGCTGCGACTCGATGCGGATCTCGAGCCCCGCCGACTGCACGACCATCTCCTCGGCGACGAGGTCGACGATGCGCTCGAGCACGAGCGGCTCGCGCGACTCGGTCTGCTCGAGCACCGCGCGCGCCCGCGCGAGGGAGTCGCCGGCGGCGCGCGTCTGGGTGAGGTCGGCGACGAGGTCGGCGGCGCGCGCGAGCTGGGCGAGCCGCAGCGTGCGGCGATCGCTCAGCGGCGGGTTGTCGTGGTGGTGGTGGGCGACCGCATCGATCAAATCACGCGGCAGGCCCCAGGCGCGCGCCAGCGTGACGAAGTGCTCGCAGTGCGAGCGCCCGGAGGCCTCGGCCTCGAAGCGCACGCGCTCGTGCGCCGGCGCGGCGCGCATCTTCTGGAGTCCCTCGCCGTGCCCGGCCAGCGCGAGCACGAGCACGCCGAGGTCCTGGATGAGGCCGACCGTGAACGCCTCGGACGGATCCTCGTAGCCGGCGATCCGCGCCAGCACCAGCGCGGCGCACGCGCGTCTCAGCGAGTCCTCCCAGAACTGCACGACGTTGAAGCCGTGGTCGCCGCTCATGCGGCTCATCGCGGTCACGGCGTGCGCCACCGTGATGTTGCGGATCACGCGCGAGCCGAGCAGGACCACGGCCTGGCTGACGGTCTTCACCTCCCGCCCCGTCGTGTAGGCCGCGCTGTTGGCGAACTTGAGCAGGTTCACCGTCAGGCTGGGCTCACGCTCGATGAGGCGCGCCAGGTCCGAGAGCGACACGCGCGGGTCGTTGGCGGCGCGGATCACCAGGGCGACCCCCATGGGCGGCGTGGGCACGGACCTGGACACGAGCGGCTCCGAGGCACAGAGTTGGGGCGAGGTCATGCGCGAGTCTCCTGTGGGGGCGCGTGGTCCCGAGGCGAACGACGTGCTCGGGGCCCACGAGCGGTCACCAACGGTCACGGTCCCGTCGCGCGGAGGCGTAAATGAAGAAGTCTTCATCAGGGTCGCCGGAGGGGCTCTCGATCCGCCTGGTCGAGCCCCGGGATCTCGCACCAATCCTGGAGATGGTGCGTGAGCTCGCCGCCTACGAGCGCCTGCTGGAAAATGTAACCGCGACCGTCGAAGACTACGAGCGGGCGCTCTTCGGACCGGAGCCGATCGCCCGCGCCGCCATCGCCGAGCTCGACGGCGAGCCCGTCGGCTACATGGTGTGGTTCTTCACGTTCTCGACCTTCGCGGCCCGCTCCAAGCTCTACCTCGAGGACCTCTACGTGCGGCCGCCCCATCGCGGCCGCGGCTTTGGCAAGGCGCTGCTGGCCGAGCTCGCGCGGCGCGCGCTGGCCGCCGGCGTCGCGCGCATGCACTGGCAGGTCCTCGACTGGAACGCGCCCTCGATCGCCTTCTATGAAGGTCTGGGCGCGAGGGTCGCCGGCGAGTGGCTCGACTGCACGCTCGATCTCCCGGCGATCACCCGCCTCGCCGAGGGACCATGACCGAGCTCGCCCGGACGCGCGAAAAAAGTTCGACGAGCGCCGCCCCGGTCTCGAAGGGCATCGCGACCCGACGTCCACCCACACCAACTCGAGAGGCCATCCCATGACTCGATCCCGCGACCCCGTCGGCTTCCTCCTCGCGCTCCTCGTCGCCCTCGGCGTGATGGCGCTCACGTCGTCCTCCTGCGACGACGCCGCGCCGCCTCCCGCCTCCGACCTGTCCGACGACACGCCCGCCGGGCTCGACGAGACCGCGGGCGCGCTCACGAGCTTTCACCGCGCCTGCGGCTCCGACGACGACTGTCGCCGCGGCCACGTCTGCGAGAAGCCCCGCTGCGGCGCCGAGCGCGGCATGTGCGTGCGCCAGCCCGACGCCTGCACCCGCGAGTGGCGCCCGGAGTGCGGCTGCGACGGCGTGACCTACGCCAACCGCTGCGAGCGCCTGCGCGCCGGTGCCACCCTGCGCCACCGCGGCGAGTGCCAGGAACGCTGCGGCGGGATCCAGGGCGAGACCTGTGACGACGACGAGCTCTGCCTCTATGAGATCGGTGTCTGCGGCGGCGGCGACCAGACCGGCGTGTGCATCGACCGCCCGCTCGGCTGCCCCGACGTCTGGGACCCGGTCTGCGGCTGCGACGGCGTGACCTACTCGAACCGCTGCGACGCCTTCGCCGCCGGCGTGTCGCTGCGCCAGCACGGCGAGTGCGCGCGCACCTGCGGCGGCACCACCGGCTACCTCTGCGAAGACGGCGAGCTCTGCGACCCTCGCCCCGGCACCTGCGCCATCATGGGCCCGATCACCGCGCTCGTCGCGCCGACCCCGCCACCCGGGCAATGCGTCGAGATCCCCGATGCGTGTACGCGCGACTGGCGCCCGGTCTGCGGCTGCGACGGGCGCACCTACCCGAACGATTGCGAGCGCATCAAGGCCGGCGTCGGCAAGTCCTACGACGGCCAGTGCGCGCCCCAGGCCTGCCGCGACAACCTCGACTGCGGCGACGCCATGTGGTGCGCCAAGCGCGGCTGCGACGCCGACGAGGGGGTCTGCGTGTCACGCCCCGAGGTCTGCGAGCGCATCTATCAGCCGGTCTGCGGCTGCGACGGCGTCACCTACGCCAACAAGTGCGAGGCCGGCCGCGTCGGCATGAACGTCGCCCACGAGGGCGAGTGCCCCCAGCGCTGCGGCGGGATCGCCGGCGAGCCCTGTGACCCCGGCGAGCTCTGCGACCCGCCGCCGGGCACCTGCGACTGGGCCGACGTCGTCGGCATGTGCGTCGCGCAGTCCGACGTCTGCCCGCTCATCTATCGACCGGTGTGCGGCTGCGACGGCAAGACCTACTCCAACGACTGCGAGCGCATCGGCGCCGGCGTCGCCAAGGATCACGACGGCCGCTGCGAATGCTCACCCGTGCTCTGTGACCTCTGGTGCGAGCACGGCTACGCCCTCGACGAAAACGGCTGCGAGACCTGCCGCTGCAACCCGCCGCCCACCGACGCCTGCTGCGACCCCGCCGCCCGTCCCGGCAGCGCCACGAGCCTCATCCCCGCCTGCTTCGAGGGCCATAGCTGCTGCCCCGACGGTCGCTGGCGCTGCAACGACGCCGACGGCACGCCGTCGTGCGAGGACGACCAGCTCGGCAAGGTCTGCTGCGCGCCGGTCGTGTGCACGCTCGCCTGCGAGCACGGCTTCGCGCACGACCCCGACGGCTGCCAGCTCTGCGCCTGCGCGCCGCCGCCCAGCGACGACCACCGCTGATCGCGCCCCGCGCACCCGATCCCGACGCTCCAGGCGAGGGAGCGCCGGAGGTCGGATGCCTCCGCCCGCCTTCCCGCAGTCGATGCCGCGAGCGAAGCTCGGGGCATCGGCGAGGACTGGCGGCGGAGGCGCCGACCCCGGCGCGACCGGGTCGTGCGCGAAAGGGTACGCCGCCGTTGCAGCGCCGTCCTTCATTCAGCCCACGCCCGGCGCTTCGCGTCCCGTCTCGGTCACATACTCGCCGTAGCCCCCGCCGTAGGTGCGCACGCCGTCGCCCGAGACCTCGAGCACGCGGTTGGAGAGCGCCCGCAGGAAGCTCCGATCGTGCGACACGAAGAGCATCGTGCCCTCGAAGTCCGCCAGCGCCCGCACCAGCATCGCCTTGGTGTCGAGGTCGAGGTGGTTGGTCGGCTCGTCCAACACGAGCAGGTTCGGCGGGTCGAAGAGCATGCGCGCGAGCACGACGCGCGCCTTCTCGCCGCCCGACAGGATCGCGCACTTCTTGTCCGCGTCCTCGCCCGAGAACCCGAACGCGCCCGCCAGCGCCTTGAGCTGGCCGACGGTCGCGCGCGGGAACGCCCGCTCCAGCGCCCCGAGCACGGTGTCGTCGCCGTCGAGCACCTCCATGGCGTGCTGCGCGAAGTAGCCGAGCCTGACGTTGGCGCCGAGCGTCGCCTGCCCGTCGTCGGGCGCGGTCTCGCCGGCGACGAGCTTGAGCAGCGTCGACTTGCCCGCGCCGTTGACGCCCATCACGCACCAGCGCTCGCCGCGCCGGATCAACAGGTCGAGCCCGTCGTAGATCCTGCGCGCGCCGTAGCCCTTCCTGATCTTTTCGAGCACGACCACGTCGTCGCCCGAGCGCGGCGGCTTCCGGAACTCGAAGTCGATCGTCTGCCGGCGCCGCGGCGGCTCCACCCGGTCGATCTTGTCGATCTTCTTCTGGCGCGACTGCACCTGCGCCGCGTGGCTCGCGCGCGCCTTGAAGCGCGCGATGAACGCCTCCTCCTTCTTCAGCATCGCCTGCTGCCGCTCGAACTGCGCCTCCTTGTGCTGGTTGGCCAGCTCGCGCCCCCGCTCGTAGAAGTCGTAGTCGCCCGACCAGCTCACCAGCTCGCCGCCGTCGATCTCCACGATCTTGTTGCAGATCCGGTTCATGAACTCGCGGTCGTGCGAGGTCATCATCAGCGCCCCGTCGAACCCCTGCAGGAAGCGCTCGAGCCACAGGATCGACTCGATGTCGAGGTGGTTCGTCGGCTCGTCCAACAGGAGCACGTCGGCCTTCATCAAGAGGATCCGCGCCAGCGCCACCCGCATCTTCCAGCCGCCCGAGAGCGCGCCGACGTCCATGTCCTGCATCGCCTGCGAGAACCCGAGCCCGGCCAGGATCTCCCGCGCGCGCGCCTCGAGCGCGTAGCCGTCGAGGTCGTCGAAGCGCCCCTGCACCTCGCCGTAGCGCGCGACGATCGCGTCGAGGTCGCCCTCGCCGCTGGCCATCGCCGCCTCGAGCTGATGCAACTCGGCCGCGACCGACGCCACCTCGCCCGCGCCCGCCATCGTCTCCTCGACCGTCGTGCGCCCGCGCATCTCGCCGACGTCCTGCGAGAAGTAGCCGATCACCAGCCCGCGCTCGATCACCACCTGCCCGCTGTCGGGCTCCTCCTCCTTCATCACCAGCCGGAAGATCGTCGACTTGCCCGCGCCGTTGGGCCCGACCAACCCGACCTTCTCACCCCGGAAGAGCGCCAGCGACGCCTCCAGGAAGAGGATCTGCCGGCCGTGCTGCTTGCTCACCTGATCGAGTCGAATCATGCGCGCCGCATATCAGCCTCGCCGCGCCGCGTCTCGCTTCTTCTGCACCGCCACCGGCAGCACCTCGCTGCGCATCACCTCCTTGACCATGTCCACGAAGACCCGCGACTTCAGCGGCGGCGTCATGTCCGCGCCCTGCGCGTAGAGCACGTGCACCGGCACCCCGACCCGCCCGTCGCTCGGCTCGTCGCACGACCACTCGGCCATCACCTCGACCAGCTCGCCCCGCGCCAGCTCGGCCTGCACCACCCACTCGCTCACGCGCACGAGCCCGAGCCCGGCGCACGCGATCTGCGCCGCCAGCGGCGGGCTCGTCGTGTGCACGATCCCGTCCACCGCCACGCGCTCGACCTTGCCGCGCCGATGGAAGACCCACTCGCTCGGCCCCGCCAGCGGCCCGATCACGATGGTCGCGTGCGCCGCCAGATCGCGCGGTCGCCGCGGCGCCCCGCGCGCCTCGAGGTAGCGCGGGCTCGCCACCAGGCGCATCGGCACGCGCCCGATGAGCTGCGCCTTGAGCGAGCTGTCCGCCAGGCGCCCCACGCGGATCGCCAGGTCGAAGCCGCCCTGCACCAGCGGCACGTTGCGATCGGAGAGATCGATCTCGAGCTTGAGCTCGGGGTAGCGGCGATGAAACGCCGGCAGGTGCGGACCCAGCAGGCGCTCGCCGACCGAGACCGGCATCGACACCCGCAGGTGCCCGCGCGGCACGCCGCCCGTCAGCTCCGCCACCGCGTCGTGCGCCGCCCGCCGCACCGCCAGGAGCCCCTCGGCGTGCGTCGCGTAGAGCGCGCCCGCCTCGGTCAGGTTGAGCCGCCGCGTCGTGCGCACGAGGAGCTGCGCGCCGAGCACCGCCTCCAGCTCCGCCACCATGCGCGAGAGCGTCGACGCGCTCTTGCCCAGCGCCTTGGCCGCCCGCGTGAAGCTCTGCGCGCGCACCACCTGCAGGAAGCCTTCGGCCGCCGCCAGCTCGTCGATGTCATTCTTGCGGATCATGCAATAGTATCTTGCCGACAACCCAGTTTATCGCAACTCTTGCGACAATTATCCTGACCTTCGTTCGTCCCCGAACCCATGACGGAGGTCCCCATGAGCGCCGCCCTCGCCAATCCCGTCTTCCCGCCCGCGCCCGTTCCCGCCCTCGCGCCCGCCGCGCCCGCCTTCAGCGAGTTCCTGCGCGGCGCGCCCGACGGCCTGCCGCTGGCGCTGCGCGACTTCCGCCCGCGCGGCCCCGCCCGCGGAGCCGTGCTCGTCGCGCCCGCCATGGGCGTCGCCCAGCGCTTCTACGAGCCGCTCGCCACCTTCCTCGCCGCCGCCGGCCTGCGCGTCATCACCTTCGACTACCGCGGCATCGGCGCCTCGCGCCTGCGCCGGCTCGCCGACGAGCCCGCTGACATCATGACCTGGGCCGAGCTCGACGCCGCCACCGCGCTCGCCGCGCTCGCCGAGCGCGCCCCCGGCCTGCCGATCACCTGGCTCGGCCACAGCCTCGGCGGTCAGATCATCCCCTTCGTGCCCGGCCACGAGCGGATCGCCAAGGCGGTCCTCGTCGCCACCGGCAGCGGCTACTGGCGCACGCTCTCGCGCCCGCTCCGCCGCCGCGCTCCGCTCCTCTGGTACGGCCTCGTGCCGACCCTGATCCCGCTCTTCGGCTACTTCCCCGGCCGCCGCTTCGGCGTCGTTGGCGACGTGCCCGGCAACGCCATGCGCCAGTGGCGCGCCGCCTGCCTGCACCCCGACTACCTCGCCGGCATCGTGCCCGGCGCCTACGAACGCTACGCCGCCTTCACGCGCCCGCTCACCTCGATCGCGCTCACCGACGACGAGATGATGTCCGACGCCGGCATCACCGCCCTCTATGATCGTTACGCCGCCGCGCCCCGCCGCCTCGTGCGCCTCGATCCGGCCGAGCTCGACGTGCCCCGCATCGGCCACTTCGGCTTCTTCAAAAAGGAGATGCAGGCCCCGCTCTGGCAAGCGCACCTCCTTCCGGAGCTCGCGCAGCACGCCTGAGCCGCAACCGCTCGATTCCCAACCCCGCCGCCGCGCGCTATCACCGGCGCGCCATGTCTCGCCTCGCCCCCCCGCTCGCCGCGCTCTCGGCGCTCGCGCTCGCCGCCTGCGCCGACGAGCCCCGGCGCGCCGCCTCCGACGCGACCACGCCCGCGCCCGACACGCTCGCCGATATCGCCGACGCCTCGGACACCACGGCCCCCGAGATCGCCGACACCGCCGCGCCCGAGATCGACTTCAGCGCCCCGATCACGATCGAGGTCCTGCTCGACGGCGCCCCCGTCGCCGGCGCCCGCGTCACCCAGGGAGGCTCGACCCGGCACGCCCTGACCGGCCCCGATGGCCGCCTCGTGACCACCCTCGACCCGCGCGTCGAGGGCGAGCTCGCCTTCATCGCCTCGCACCCCGAGGCCCGCATCAAGGCCGCCCAGTGGCGCCCCGGCCTGAACGCGCTCACGATCGAGCTCAGCCGCTACGACCCGGCCGACAACCCCGCCTACCGCTTCCAGGACCCGGGCGAGCCCAGCCGCCGCGACAACACCGCGCAGTGCGCGCACTGCCACGTCACGATCAACGCCGACTGGTTCGAGTCACCGCATCGCAGCGCGGCGTCGAACCCGCGCCTTCACGATCTCTACCTCGGCACCGCCCAAGCCCTGTCCGACGTCGCCTCCTGCACGGCCCAGGGCGGCCGCTGGATCGCCCCCGCCGCCGACGCGCCCGGCAAATCTCCCGGCACCTGCCTCGTCGGCGACGGCGCGCTCGCCCACCTCAACCCCGGCGTCTGCGCCGACGCGACCTGCACCACGCCTCCGGCCGACACCGGCGCCTGCGCCGACTGCCACGCCCCCGGGATCGACGGCGACCAGGGCGCTCGCGACCTGCGCGACGCCGAAGGCCACGCCAAGGACTACGGCGTGCACTGCGACGTCTGCCACAAGGTCGCCGCGGTCGATCTCGGCGCGCCCGAGCCCGGCGTCGGCGGTCGGCTCATCCTGCACCGCCCGAGCGAGCCGTCCCCTTCGATCGGCCTTGGCCAGTTCCTGCCGCTCACCTTCGGCCCGCACCACGACGTGCCCAACCCGCGCATGGGCCTCGTTCAGCGCGAGCACTTCAAGGAGGCCACCCTCTGCGCCGGCTGCCACCAGTACGAGCAGCCCGCCCCGGCCAGCGACCCGACCCGCTGGCCCGACGGCCGCCTGCCGATCCACTCGACCCATGCCGAGTGGCTCGCGAGCGACAAGCACCCCGACACGCCCTGCCAGCGCTGCCACATGCCGCCGGATCTCACGGTCGAAAACGGCGCCGACCTCCAGCTCTTCGGCGGCGCGGCCGCGGGCGGGATCGCCGCCGGCTGGCGCCGTCCTCCCGGCGCCGTCATGCGCCACACCTTCGGCGGCCCGCGCACCCCCCAGAGCGAGCTCCTCCAGGACGCCGCCGCGCTCGACGTGAGCCACACCCTCGCCGACGGCGTCGTCACGGCGACGGTCACCGTCGAAAACGCCCTCGCCGGCCACGCCATCCCGACCGGCGAGCCGCTGCGCTCGCTCGTGCTCCTCGTCAGCGCGCGCTGCGGGCACAACGAGCTCGAGGCGATCGGCGGCGACGTCGTGCCCGACTTCGGCGGCGCGCTCGCCGAAAAGCACGCCGGCGAGGACTGGTCGCGCTGGCCCCGCGCCCGCCCCGGCCAGGTGATTCGCGTCATAACCCGCGGCCCCGAGCACCGCGACTACCGCGGCTTCGGCCCGTTCTCCGACGGCCGCTTCACCCCCGCCGACAAGGGCATGCCGCGCGAGTCCGCGCGCGGCCAGGCGACGATCATCGCCGTCGATCCCGACGGCACGGTCACCCTCGATCGCCCGCTGCCCGACGGCGACCTCGCCTACCTCGGCGACGGCGCGGGCCTGCCCGCCGACGGCGACGCCGCCACCTACCGCGCAGGCGCGCCGGGCTTCGCCTTCGCACGCGTGCTCGTCGCCGCCGACGGCCGCCGCATGGTGCCGCACTTCCTCGCCATCGACGTCGCCAGCGACAACCGCATCCTGCCGCGCGAGCGCGTCACGACCGAGCACCGCTTCCGCGCGACCTGCGAGGACCCGGAGGTCCACGCTGCGCTCATGCACCGCGCCTACCCGCCGTGGCTCGCCGCCGAGCGCGGCTGGGCGCTCGGTGAGTCGCTCATGCGCTCCGCGGTCTCGCCTCCCTGACGGGGTACCTTGCGGCTCGCCGTAGGGGCGGCCCTCGTGGCCGCCCGCGCGGCACCGACCGCGTCTGCGTCGTCCTGCGCCAGAAACGAGGACGCCGGCCGAGCGCGAGGCCCGACCGGCGTCTTCGTCAGAGCAGGTTGGCGATCAGCTCTGGCTCACGCCCATGCCCTTGATGCGCATCCCGTAGAACGAGCGCCACACGAAGTAGGCCGAGACGACGAAGAAGATCCCGGCGAGGCCGTACTTGATCTCCGGGTTCTTGGCGAGGTTGAGCGAGAGCTCGACCGCGAGCAGACCGAAGAGGGTCGTGAACTTGATGACCGGGTTCATCGCGACCGAGGAGGTGTCCTTGAACGGATCGCCGACGGTGTCGCCGACGACGGTCGCCGCGTGCAGATCGGTGTTCTTGGCCTTGAGCTCGACCTCGACGAGCTTCTTGGCGTTGTCCCAGGCGCCGCCGGCGTTGGCCATGAAGATCGCCTGGTAGAGGCCGAAGAGCGCGATCGAGATCAGGTAGCCGATGAAGAAGTAGGGGTCGGCGAAGGCGAAGGCGAGGGTCGAGAAGAAGACACCGAAGAAGATGTTCTTCATGCCCTGCTGCGCGTACTCGGTGCAGATCTCGACGACCTTGCGCGAGTCCTCGACCGAGGCTTTCTCGCTCGAGCCGTCGAGCTTGATGTTGGCCTTGATGAACTCGACCGCGCGGTAGGCGCCGGTCGAGACCGCCTGCGTCGAGGCGCCGGTGAACCAGTAGATGATGGCGCCGCCGGTCACGAGTCCGAGCAGGAAGGGCGCGTTGAGGATCGACAGGCCCTGCAGCACGTTCATGAGGTTGGCCGGCGCGCTCGGGTCGTCGGCCGGCTTGGCGAGCAGCATGATGATCGAGAAGATGAGGGTCGTCGCGCCGACGACGGCGGTGCCGATGAGCACGGGCTTGGCGGTCGCCTTGAAGGTGTTGCCGGCGCCGTCGTTGGCCTCGAGGTAGTGCTTGGCCTCCTCGAACTTCGGCTCGAAGCCGAAGTCCTTCTGGACCTCCTCCTTGATCCCCGGCGTCGTCTCGATGAGCGAGAGCTCGAAGACCGACTGGGCGTTGTCGGTGACCGGGCCGTAGGAGTCGACCGCGATCGTCACCGGGCCCATGCCGAGGAAGCCGAAGGCGACCAGGCCGAAGGCGAAGACGCCGGCGGCCAGCGGGTCGATGACCAGCGTCTCGAAGCCCAAGTGCGACACGAAGAACGCGATCGCCATCAGGCCGACGATGGCGATCCCGAGCCAGTAGCCGGAGAAGTTGCCGGCGGTGAGGCCGGAGAGGATGTTGAGCGAGGCGCCGCCCTCCTTGGAGGCCTCGACGACCTCCTTGACGTGGGCGGAGTGGGTCGAGGTGAAGACCTTGACCAGCTCGGGGATGAGCGCGCCGGCGATGGTGCCGCACGTGATGATCGTCGAGAGCTTCCACCACTGCGAGCTGTCGCCGCCGAGCTCGGGGATGAGCAGCGCCGACACGAGGTAGGTCACGCCGATCGACACGAAGGAGGTGAGGAAGACGAGGTTGGTGAGCGGCTTTTCGAAGTCCATCTCCGAGGCGTTCTGGTACTGCGCCTTGGCCATGGCCTCGTTGATGAAGTAGCTGAGCGCCGAGGTGACGATCATCATGATGCGCATGACGAAGATCCAGACGAGCAGCTGGACCTGGACGATCTCGTTGGGGACGGCGAGCAGGATGAAGGTGATGAGGGCGACGCCGGTGACGCCGTAGGTCTCGAAGCCGTCGGCCGAGGGGCCGACCGAGTCGCCGGCGTTGTCACCGGTGCAGTCGGCGATGACGCCGGGGTTGCGCGCGTCGTCTTCCTTGATGTTGAAGACGATCTTCATGAGGTCGGAGCCGATGTCGGCGATCTTGGTGAAGATGCCGCCGGCGATGCGCAGCGCCGAGGCGCCGAGCGACTCGCCGACCGCGAAGCCGAGGAAGGAGATCCCGGCGATCGACGGCGGCACGAACAGGATGATCGCGAGCATCATGATGAGCTCGGTCGAGATGAGCAGCATGCCGATCGACATGCCGGCCTTGAGCGGGATGGCGTAGGTCGGGAAGGGCTTGCCGCGGAGCCCGGCGAAGGCGGCGCGCGAGTTGGCGTAGGTGTTGATGCGGATCCCGAACCAGGCGACGCCGTAGCTGCCGGCGATGCCGATGAGGCCGAAGAGCAGGGTCACCACGATCTTGGTGACGAGGCCGATCTCCTCGTGGTGGGCGCCGGGCGCGCCGACGGCGTTGTGCTCGCCGCGCAGGCCGAGGTAGGCGACCATGACCGCGCCGATGAAGACGAAGAGGAGCAGGATGAACTTGCCCTGCTTCTTCAGGTAGGCCTTGCAGGTCTCGTAGATCAGCTCGGAGATCTCGAGCATCGACTTGTGCACCGGCAGCTTCTTGAGCTGGTTCGCGTACACCAGGCCGAAGAGCCCACCGAGCACGCACACGGCCAGACCGATGTAGAGGAGGGTCTTGCCGGTCATGCCGCCGAAGAAGGTGACCTTGTCGAGGTCGGGCAGGGGCGGGATCTCGCTCGCGAAGGCGAGCGACGGCAACAACAGCAGCGCCAGGGCCAGGATGGCCCCTGTGGTGCGGCCGAGGCCGGCACCGACGCTTGGCAAAAGTCCACGTTTCACGGCGAATCCTCCTGAGAGAGCCCGCCGGAAAGGGTAGGGGGCGGGCGAGCGCGCGGCGTGTAGCGCAAATCATTGGGGTTGTCGCTGGCGATGATCCGAAATTTTGTGGCCGCTCGATTCCGCCTTGTGCGACGCGGCTCCGGCTCGCTACGGTCGCCTCCATGAAGGCGCTGGTGGTCGGCTTTTCCGCGGAGGACACCCGCACGCTCTCGCAGGAGCTGCGCGCCGCCGGCCACCACGTGCTCGGCGCGGTCGGCAAGCAGAGCGCCTGGACCTTCCTCCGCGCTGTCGCGCCCGACGTCGTCGTCGTGCCCGCCGGCCCCGACGGCGAGCGCGCGCGGGGCTGGGTGCGAGAGCTCGGGGTCGAGGTCCCCTTCGTCGAGCTCGGCCTCGGCGCGGACGCCGTCTCCCTCCTCGGCCGCTTCGCGCACGGCGAACCCCTCGCCCCCCCCGCTCCCCCTCCCGCTCAAGCGCCCGTGCCCGTGCCCGTGCCCGTGCCCGTGCCCGAGCAGACCGGGCGGCCACAAGCGCCGCCCCTACAGCGATCAGATGCTCCCGCTCCCGCTCCCCCTCCCGCTCAAGCGCCCGTGCCCGTGCCCGTGCCCGTGCCCGCTCCCGAGCCCGAGCCCGAGCAGACCGGGCGGCCACAAGGGCCGCCCCTACAACGATCGGATGCTCCCGCGCCCGCGCCCCCCTCGCGGCGCCTGCCGCGCCCGCCGCGCCCCGAAGCCGAGCCGGAAGTCCGCGAACCCCATCCGGATCTGGTCTCCAAGCTTGCCCATGTGCGCTTTGGCGACTACCACTCGATCCTCGAGGTCGAGCCCCAAGCCTCGCCCTACGCGGTGCGCGAGCAGCACGAGCGCCTCGCCCGCCGCTTCTCCCCGCGCGGATGGCCCGCGCGGCTCTCCCCCGACGAGATCGACATGCTCCACGAAGTCTCCCGCGGCATCGCCGACGCCTTCCTGGTCCTCTCGGATCCGGAGCTGGCCGTGCGCTACGAGCGCGCGCTCGGCAAGGCCGCCCAGGCCGCGTCAGCGGGACTTCCGACCGCCCGAGCCGTCGCCTCCAACGACCCCTCCACCCGCTGAGGTCCGCCATGGCGCGCTTGCCGCTGGTCATCTACCCCGACGAGATCCTCTTGCGAAAGTCCGCGGACGTGACCGAGATCGACCAGGACATCGTCGACTTCGTCGAGGCGATGCGCGAGACGATGTACGCGTCGAACGGCATCGGCCTGGCCGCGCCCCAGGTCGCCAGGAACATCCGCATCATGACCGTCGACGTCGAGCCCGACAAGGGCGGCTCGGCCTTCATGCACCTCATCAACCCGGTCATCGTCGAGTCCTACGGCAAGACCAGCTACGACGAAGGCTGCCTCTCGTTCCCCGGCCTCGTCGCCGAGGTCAAGCGCCGAAAGCAGCTGCACGTGCAGGCCTACGACGTGCACGGCAAGCTCCTCGACTTCGAGGCCGACGGCCTCCTGGCGATCTGCCTCCAACACGAGCTCGACCACCTCAACGGCGTCACCTTCGTCGACCGCCTCTCGCCGGTGCAGAAGACCCTGGTCGTGCGCGACTACCTCAAGCGCCGCGAGGAGGAGAAGGAGGACGAGCAGCTCGCCGAGATCCTGCGCGTTCACGGCGTGGCGTCGGCCAAGGAGGCGGCCGAGGCTGGCGACGCCGTCCTGCGATCGGTCCACGGCCAGCGGGTCTGAACGCCCTCGCGATGCCCGTCACCTCGCTCAAGATCGCCTTCATGGGCACGCCAGAGCTGGCGCGCACCTCGCTCGCCGCGATCCTGGCGAGCCGCCACCGCGTCGTCTGCGTCGTCTCGCAGCCCGACCGCAAGAAGGGCCGCGGCCAGGCCATGAGCTCGCCGCCGGTCGCCGAGCTCGCGCGCGCCCACCAGATCCCGCTCATCCAGCCCGACGAGGTCGGCACCCGCGCCTTCCGCGATTGGATCAAGGCGCACACGCCCGACCTCGGCGTCGTCGCCGCCTTCGGCCACATCCTCGGGCCGCGCGCGCTCGCCGCCCCGCCGCTCGGCTGCATCAACGTGCACGCGAGCCTCTTGCCGCGCTGGCGCGGCGCGAGCCCGATCGCCATGGCCGTCCTTCACGGCGACGCCGAGGCCGGCGTCTCGATCATGCGCATGGACGTCGGCATGGACACCGGGCCCGTCTTCGCGACGCGCGCGCTGCCGGTCGCGCCGGACGACACCGGCCAGACCCTGCACGACAAGCTCGCCTCGCTCGGCGCCGCGCTGCTCGTCGAGACCCTCGATCGGATCGCCGACGGCGACGCCACCGAGACGCCGCAGCCCGAGCACGGTGTGACCTACGCGCCGCTCCTCACCAAGGACGACGCCTGGATCGACTGGACGCTGCCGGCGGCGCAGATCGAGCGCAAGGTCCGCGCCTTCCATCCGTGGCCCGGCACGCGCACGACGGTCGCGACGCCGAGCGGCGACAAGATCCTGCGCGTGCTGCCGTTCTGCGCGGTCGTGCCCGGCGAGCCCGCCGCGCCTCCCGGCACCGTCTTGCCCGCCGGCCGCGGCGAGCTCTTCGTGCAGACCGGCGAGCAGGCGCTCGCGCTCGGCACCCTGCAGCTCGAGGGCAAGAATGCGGTGCCGGTCGCGGCCTTCCTGCAGGGTCTGCCGCTGCCTCCGGGAACACGCCTCGGCGCTCGGCCGTCCTCCTCGACGTGACGCCTCCCGCTCCCCATCCCGTGCCCGTGCCCGTGCCCGTGCCCGTGCCCGCTCCCGCTCCCGCTCCCGCTCCCCATCCGGAAACGCGCGGGCGGCCACAAGGGCCGTCCCTACGGTACCTCGCGCTCACGCTCGTGCTCGCCGCCTGCAACAGCGACGCCACCGGTCCGGCCGGCGCGCTCGAGCAGGCGCTGTCGCGTGCGCGTCCCGCGGCTACCGATCCCGCCGCCGAGGTCCCGAGCGCATCTCCGACCCGCACCGAGGCGAGCCTCACGCTGACCTACGACGGTGCGCAGGGACGGCACCGCCTCGTGATCGAGCGCGTCATCGATCAGGACGGCGCGCGCTTCCGCGTGCGCGATACGCGGCGCTACACCGCGCCCGCGGCCGCCGATCCGAGCGTCGCCCAGACCCACGTCGACGCGATCGAGTCGGTCTTCGACGGCGAGCGCCTCGCCTGGCGCCACGGCGCGGGCCCGTGGATCGAGCGCGACGTGCTCGACGGCCTCGCGCGCCGAACGCTGTCCGAGGCTCTCGGTCTCGCCGACTTCACACTCGCCGCGCTCGGCGACTATGTCCGTCTCACCCCCGCGGTCCCCGGCGCTTCACGACCTGCGGCGATCGTCGGCGCGCCGGTCACCTGGCACACCCTCACGCGCGATCCCGCCGTGCGCCCGCGCGCGCTCGACGAGGCCACGCTCGCCCAGCTCCGCGACCACGAGCCGAGCGTCGCGCGTTGGCTCACCGCGACCCACCCCCCGAGCGCGCTCGGCGGCCAGCTCGCCCGCGCCGCCGACGGCCGCGTGCTCGCCCTGAGGCTCGAGGCGACCGGCACCACGCCCTTTCCCGAAGGACCGGCGCCGTTTACGCTCAGCGCCTCACACACGACCACCGCGCTGCCCGCCGACGCGAGCTTCGCGCTGCCCGCCGATCGCCTGCCCGAGTCGCGCGAGCGCCCCTGGCTCATGATCGAGGACGTGCTCGGCGAGGGTCTGCTGCCGCCGTACCGGCGTCCGTGATCGACGACGCCCAATGCTGACGGGCTTGACGGCGCGCCGATATGGGTTTATGGGTCGGTCGTGAAGACCACGGTGGATATCGACGACGAGCTGCTCATCGCCGCCAAGAAGCGGGCGGCGGAGCTGCGCCGGCCGCTGCGTGCGCTCATCGAGGACGGGCTGCGTGAGCAGCTGCGCCGGCCCGCGCGCAGGGCGCCGGTCGCCGAGCTGACCTGGGTGGTGGTCGACGGTGGTCTGCCGGCGGCGCTGGCCGACCTCTCCGACCGCGCTGCGATGAGCGAGTGGATCCGGGGCGAGCGACGGTCGGGCGCGTGATCGCGCTCGACACCAACCTGCTCGTCTATGCCCACCGCGCCGCGGTCCCGCAGCACGCGGCGGCGCGGGCCGCGATCGAGCGCGCGGCGAGGCACCCGCGTGGCTGGGGGGTTCCGGCGCCAGTCCTCGCCGAGTTCTGGATGGTGGTGACGCACCCGTCCGCGAGCGGTCGCCCGTCGACCCCCGCGGAGGCGGCGGCGTTTCTCGACGCGCTGCGGGACGGCGGCCGCATGCTCGTGCTCGAGCCGCGCGACGGGTTCGCGACCCGCCTCGTCGGGCTCGCCGAGCGCCTCGGGCTGAGCGGCCCGCGTATCTTCGACCTGCAGATCGGCCTCTGCGCGCTCGAGGCGGGCGCCACCGAGGTGTGGAGCCATGATCACGGGTTCGTGGCGCCAGCGGGTCTGAAGGTCGTCGATCCCCTGTGAAGACGCAGCGGGTCTCGTCACGACCTGCTCGCGCTCAGCGGTCCGAGAGATCGAGCGGCGCCGCGTAGAGGAAGTTGCCGTGCTGCGTCGCCTCGACCCAGGCGAGGAAGCGCGGCTGATGGCGCTGCAGATCGAGCTGCACGACCGGGCGGCTCGAGGTCCGGAGCACGACCACCTCGTCGCTCTCGGGAAACCAGAGCTCGATCTTGCGCGTGACCTCGTCGACGCGCACCACCCCGAGGGCGCCCTGCGGCGTCACGAAGATACGGTTGAAGCGAGTGAGTGGGGCCTTCAGCGCGACCTGCTCGACGTCGTCGGCGAGCTCCTTCAACCAGCTCACCTGGTTGTTTGCCAGCGAGTGATCGCCAACGAAACTGAGGATTTGAGGGCCGCTCCGCGTCATGGCGACCTGCGGGGCGCCGTAGAAGCCGAAGTTCCCGGCCGCGTCGTCCTGGCAGTAGGAAAAGCCGAGCGGCCTCGATCGGATCTCGCTCCAACCGCCCGCTTCGGTCGTCCGGAACGCGACGGCGCAGCCGGGTTTGTCGATCCACGCCTGGATCCCGCCGGCCTCGGCGAAGTCCTGGTCGACGCCGGCGACCGCGCCCCGATCGACCATTGCCTCCAGCGTCTGTACGACCTCAATCGGGCCGAAGGAGCCTCCCGGCTCGGCCTCGGCCGAGAGCACGTTCATCAGGGCGGTCTCCCAGGCGCCGTCAAAGGCCAGCCAGACGAGGCGCCCTCGCACCGGGTCGAAGGCGAGGTTGCCCTGGTTGAAGCCGACGCCCTCGGGTTCGGTGTTGCCCTGGGCCTCCTGGATCGGCGCCCCGTCCGCGACCTCCTCCACCTCCGACCACCCACCCACGTCGTGGCTGAGCGCGTACAGGCGCGCGTTGGGAAACTCGGCCGGACCGAGCCGCGCCTCGAAGAGCGCGTGTAGCGAGCCGTCGACCGCGACCGCCGAGATCCAGTTCGGCAGACCATGCGACCAGGGGCCGAACGTCACCGGATCCGACGTGTAGTCGAGGCTCGCCGCCAGCTCGGGCTGCCAGGCGACCCGATCGCTCGACGACAACGCCAGGATCCGATCGACCCGGGTCGTGCACCAGGCGTGCTCGCCGACGATCAGCCACGAGGTCTCGCCGAGCTCGATCGCGCTGCGCGAGAGCGTCGTCAACCAGCAATCGGGCCCGCCGGGATCGAGCGCGAGCAGCTCGACCGGCGCGCCGATCGAGGGCGGCGGCGGAGGGCCTTCGCGATCGTCTTCACAGGCCACGACCGGGCCGACGCAATCTCCGAGCTCACAGCTTTGTCCGCACTCGCACTGCGCGTCGCTCGTGCACTCGGCCGATCCCTGGCTCGGCGCGTCGGTGCACGCGGCCAGCACCATGCTCGACACGCACCCGAAGGCGGCGACCCCCACACGCTTCACATCGAAAGAAAACGACACCACGACCTCAGAGCTCGAAGAGGAAGGCGGCGCCGATGCTCAGGTCGACCGACCAGAGCCCCGCGGCGGTGACACCCACGCCGCGGGCGCGCAGCGCGGAGACGACGGCCGAGAGCTCGAGCGCGCCGACGCCGCGCCACTGCAGCGCCGTGACCAGCCCGCCGCCGAGCGCGCCGTAGAGGCCGTCCCGGCTCGGCCCGCCGGCGTAGTCCTGGTCGGCGACGCCGAGTCGCCCGCTCACGACCGGCGTGACGAGCCAGGTGCCGCCGAGCAGGTGGTAGCCGAGCCGGAGCGCACCCTCGTAGGCGCGGCTGGTGTAGGACCAGCTCTCGAACGCCTCGCGATCCCACCCGTACGCGAACGCGCCCGCGAGCATCCAGTCGCCGAGGTCGGCGCGCAGCGCGAGCGCGACAGCGTGGCGCGGCGCGAGCACGATGTCGCTCGTGGCCGCGAAGCCGTAGCCGAGCCCGAGCGCCAGCGTCGGCCCGCTCTCTTCGTGCACGACGAGCGCGTCCTCGATCGCAGCGCCCTTGGGGCCGACCATCCTGTGAACGCGCCCGAGCCCGCCCTCGACCCAGCCCTCGCCCTTGGCCACGATCACCCGGTCGCCGTGCGCGAGCGCGAGGCGCCGGGTGCTGCGCGCGTCGCCGCGGAACATGACGAGCTCGACCGCGCCCGCGGGCACCGACTTCTCGAGCCTCTTCCCGGGCGCCTTGTCGAAGACCATCACGAGATCGTCGCCGTGGTAGAGCGCGATCCGGCTCTCGAGCTCGGGCTCGAGCACGAGCGTCGCGCGCCTCCGATCGGGCCACGCGAACTCGAGCGGGCCGGTGCTCACGGTGTTGGTCGTCTTGGTCGGCGTCTGCGTGAGCCCGATCCGCGACGTGTGCGCGATGGTGCGAGCGCGTGCGAAAGCCCAAACCTCGTCGAGGGTTACGCTGCGCCCCCCGCCCGCGCGTCCGGACAGGCCCTGGATGAAGTAGTGGGTGAAGACCCCGCCGAGCTGCTTGTCCTCGATGCTGACCTCGTCCGCCGCCGAGGAGAAGATCCAGACGCTGCCCTTCTCGTCGAGCGCGTCCTCCGGGAGCTCCTTCAGGAGGTCGAGCCCGTGGATGGGCTTCATGCCTTTGGCGGCGATCATCGCGGGCGAGAGGCTCGCGCTCGCGCAGGCGTCGAAGACGCCGACGCGCATGTCGGCGCGCACCGCCCGCATCGCGCGCGCGAGCTCGGCGCCGGCCAGCGGCCCGTCGGCGAGGAGCAGGCTGCCTTCGCTGCCGTGACCCGAATAGAACACGGCGAACATCACCTCGACGTCGGGGAAGGTCGCGCGATCGCGCTCGACCTGGGCGGCGAGCCGCGCGACGGCCGCGAGCACGCCTTGCCGATCGGCGCCCTGCAGGAGCAGGCTCCGCGGCTCCCCGCTGAAGCCGGCGTTCGCGAGCAGCGCCCGATACAACGTCGCCGCCTCCGCCTCGGCGTGCGTCAGATCGGGCCGCGCCAGCCCGCTCGCCTCGACCCCGTGGTCGTTGCCGATCACGAGCAGGTAGCGCAGCACCGCCGCGTGCGCGGAGCCCCCCGCGACAAGCCCGATCAGCAGCCCCAGGACCGGAACGAGTATGCGCCTGATCTCAAGCACTTGAACCCCAACTCGAACGATGACGGATCCTGACGGTACCGTACGATGAGGACCATGTCAGCCGTCCTGCGCGGAGATCGATCGAGCCGAGCCGTGCCGAAACGCCCAGCTTGTCACCGCGTCCGTGGCGTCAGACTCATCTTCGACACCTTGAGGCGGGAGCGAGGCGAGCGTCCTGAGGACTTTCGATCGGTTGGCGTGTGCGCGCATCGCCAAAAGTCGAAAATGTAGTGCCTAAAATCGACCTACCTTGGCAG